>JAGHUJ010000084.1 GCA_018064905.1 Candidatus Treponema equifaecale | reverse complement strand
AAGTCGACAAGCACAATTATTGTCGTGCTTGTTTGTAATCTATAATTCTTTGTATTACAATGATTTACAGACCTCTCCACTACGGTCGAGGTGACATCTACGAACTTTTAGGACAGCTCCCTGAATAATTTTAAACAAATTAGGTTATTATCTGTTCATTTCAGACTGTTTACCTTTTGTCTGGTGTCCTTTGATGATTGAACTGATTTCGTTGAAGTCAGAAAGTGGAAGGTCACCGAAAATTGTGTTCTTAGTGGCACAAGTTGCGTTGCCGAATTCCATTGCTTTCTGAGGATCATTGTATTTGAGCAAGCCAAAGAGAACACCTGCACAGTAAGCGTCACCACTACCAATACGGTCTACAACATCGATTTCTTTGTACTGGTCTTCAGTGTAGAATTTATCTTCTTTTTTTGAATAAACCAATGAAGTAAATGAGTGTACTTTTGGACTGATTACTTCGCGTTCTGAAGAAGCAATAATCTGAATGTTTGGATAATCCTTACAGAATTCTCTGTGCATATCCTGCAATGAACCTTCCTTCTGGAACATTCTGCGGCAGCTTTCTTCTGAAATGAAAAGAATGTCGATGAATGGAAGAATCTTTTTGATTGTTGTACGAGCTGTTTCTTCATCCCAAAGGTTTGCGCGATAGTTAACATCAAATGCAATCTGAGCACCTGCTGCTTTGAATTTCTGAATTAATTCAATTGCAAGAAGACGAGTATTTTCGCTCAAAGCAAGTGTAATTCCAGAAGTATAGAACATTCTTGCTTTTCCGAAAATGTCCTGTGGAACTTCTTCTGGCTTAATTTTTGTGATTGAAGAATGGCGACGGTCATAAACTACGGTTGGTTTTCGTGGATAAGCGCCATTTTCATAGTAGTAGATTCCAAGGCGAGCATCTGGATTTTCGTCATAAATAATGAAATCGTCTGATACACTTGAAAAACGAATTCTGTTTTTTACGAAGGTTCCCAATTCATTTTTTGGAAGGCGTGTAATGATACCTGAACGGAGACCAAGCAATGAAACTCCTGATGCAACATTCAATTCAGCTCCACCTGCGTGTTTTTCAAAAACGTCGCTTCTAAAAATACGGCCGTTTGCTGGTGGTGAAAGACGAAGCATTGTTTCGCCAAATGTAATCAAATCAAATTTTTTCTGATGATCCATATTCAGACTCCAAATAAAATTTCAATACTTCTATTTTACTTGTTTATGAAATTGTAAACAAGTACACTTTAGAGTAGTTTTGCATTCATTTTAAATATGAAAAATGTCGATAATTTAGTATGGCTCAGAAAAAAGGAAATAAAAATAAATCGGCGCTTGGAATTGCAATTTGGATTCTGGCATTTCTCATAATTCTTTTGGTGTTTCTTGTAAAACAGGAAGAAATCAAGACAAATTTACAGAAGGTGAATTTTTTTGAGAGACTTTTTGGAAGCACGCCGGCATTTATAACAGAACATAAGGTTGAAGAAAAAAAATCGGATTTTGAAGAGAATACTGTAATCGATTTAAAGAAAAATGAAGTTAAAAAAGCTCCGGAACCTGTGAAAACTGTTGAAAAAAAGGCTGAAGAAAAGAAACCTGAACCAGTAAAAACGGAAACTAAGATTGTGGATAAAACCGAAGCTCAGCCTGAGCAGAAAAAAACTGTTCCTGTTGAAACAAAAAAAGAAGAAGCGAAGGTTGTTGAAAAATCTAAACCGGCGGAACCTGTAAAAACTGTGGAAAAAGAACCTTTAAAAACTTCAGAACCGGTTCAGACAAAGGTTGAAGAAGTCAAAACAGAACCACCTAAACCTGCCACAATTGCGGCTAAAATTTGTTTTGTTGCAATAGACAGGGAAGGTCCGATTGTTCGTAAAGAAGTTACCAGAAACGTTGAAAAGGATTCTCCGCTTACAAACAGCATTCTTTCTATGTTGAAGGGGCCAACACCGGCTGAAGAGAAAAATGGTTGCAGAAGCTTAATTCCTGCTGGAACAAAATTGTACTCTGTGAGTGTGAAAAATGGCGTGGCAACAATGAACTTTAGTGAAGAATTTGAATTCAATCAGTACGGTGTTGAAGGATATTTGGGACAGTTGATGCAAATTGTTTATACTGCAACAAATTATTCAACGGTGAAGTCGGTTCAGATTTTGATTGAAGGTCAGAAAAAGGAATACCTGGGAAGTGAAGGGGTTTGGATTGGTTCTCCACTTACCAGAGCAAGTTTTAGATAAACAATTTAACTTCAGATTCAAAAATGAACTGCGATCTCACCGAAAACCTGCCAAAAATATCGCGGTGCAACAAGTTGCAGATGATTTTTTGTCAGAACTTCGGCTATGCTCCGTCCATTTTTGACTATTAATTTAAAAGTTTATCTAACTCTATATGATTTCAGGATTTCTTCAAAATATTTTCTGTTTGCGCTGTATGGATTCAGGTAAACAGTGTAGGTAAGAAGATTGTAGATTTTATCCTTTGAAAGAATTTTTACATCGTTAGAAAAACTTCCAGACAAATCATTAAAGAAAAGAAGACGAATTGTAGTTTTGTTTTCATTTTCTGTAACTGAAAGCTGGCGCCAGTCTGGATATGTGTGATCAGTTCCCAAAAGCAGTCGGCGCTTAAATGATGGCAATGCTTCTTCTGGAATGTTTCCAAGTGCGTTGATTGCAAGAACAGCGGAACTTTGAAGGAGCCAGAAATTTTCAGCCTGTTGAGTCCAGTTAGAGTCCAGATTGATTGAAAAAGTGTTTCCTTCTGATTCAAATGAATATGGTGCAGGCTTAGATTTTTTAAGTTTTAGTTTTGCTGATTTATCAGTTTTTGAATCTGGAATTCCTTCAAAATCTGTAAAAGATGTGTCATCTGAAGAAATAAGTTGTCCGGCTGTAACAATTTCAAGAACTGTTTTTCCATTGTTTGAAATTTTCAGAAGATTTGTAATTGGTACGATTGGATCGTATTCCATGGAAACATCGCCGCCAAACTGTTCGTAAAGTTGATTTATTTTTGCAGGTTTTGTAATTTCACCTGCTTTTTGACGGCGGGCTGTCATTTCATAAAGGAAATCGTGAATGTAGTTGATTAGGTCTGTGTCTTCCGGACCAACAGCCGTAGTGAGGCGTTCTCCTGTAAGTTCTACATAATTTTTTGTTTCATCAAGGGAAAACAGGATGCTGATATTTTTAGCAGGCACGAAATTTTTTTTCTGGCCGAAAGCTGGTGCGTAGTAGCGGATGCCATAAGTTGAATCGTCGTAATAAATGATTCCAAGATATGATTCCCGTTCAAAGCTTTTGTCCTGATAGTAAACATACTGGCCGGAAATATCCTTGATGGAATAATTAATTCCTGGCAATGCAAATGTTACTGCTGCTGAAAAGATGAAAGCAAGGGAAATTGTGAATTTTTTGAAAATTGATTTCATATTGACCTCGAAATTAAAAATTTAGGCTGTCTAATAAGTAATAACCGAAACGGTCATTGAGCCTGTCGAAATGACCTAGTGGTTTCGACAAGCTCAACCACCGTCAGTTGAACTTATTAGGCAGCCCTATTTTTTTAATCATGTAAAAGAACTTATGCTTTGAGCTTTGCAAGTTCATCCTTTACGAACTGAACTGCTTTTGCTCCGGCTTCTGTTGCTGGAACAAGTTCTGCTTCTGAAGCAGCACGTGGTTTGAACTCTACATTTGGAAGGTTTTTGTCTCCAACTGTAATGCGAAGTGGAATGCCGATGAGTTCCATATCTGCAAATTTTACGCCAGGGCGTTCATTGCGGTCATCAAGGAATACTTCGATTCCAGCTGATTTAAGTTCTTCGTAAAGCTTGTCTGCAACTTCCTTCATCTGTCCGTCGTATTTGATTGGAACGATACAAACCTGGAATGGTGCAACTGACATTGGCCAGATGATTCCTTTTTCGTCGTTGTTTGTTTCGATGATTGAAGCGAGAGTACGGTCAACACCAATTCCGTAGCAGCCCATTGTTGGTTCAGTTGGTTTTCCGTTCTGACCGAGGAAGGTTACGTGCATTGATTTTGTGTATTTGTGGCCAAGCTTGAAGATGTGGCCAAGTTCGTTTCCTTTGCGTGTGTAGAATGTTCCGCCACAGCAGGCACATTTGTCACCTTCTTTTGCTGTGCGAAGGTCTGCGTTGATGAATGGAACAAAGTCGCGCATTGGTTCAACGTGTTTAACGTGGAAACCTTCTTTTCCGGCACCTGCAATTGCATCGTGCATCTGAGCTTCGCCGTCTTTGATTACAGAATAATCTACGATGAGAGGACATTTTGCTGTCATTGGGCCGACAAATCCGTGTGGAGCACCTGCATATTCAAGAACTTCATCAGCCTCTGCAAGAACAACTTCTGAAGCTTTGAGTGTTGCAGCAAGTTTTGCTTCGTTTACATCAAGGTCTGCACGGATAAGAACACAAGCATAAGAAAGTGGGTAGTAATCGCCGGCTGGATCCTTTACCTGCTGCCATTTATCTGAACCTGTTGCCTTTGAAAGATCCAGGCTAGAGTTGATTACGCGGTAAATAAGTGCCTTAACGAACATTTTTGGTGATTCGTCAAAGAATTTTTCCATGTCTTCAATTGAGAATACATTTGGAGTTGCAACATCTTCGAGAGGAAGTGTAGTTGCTGGAACTTTCTCGCCCTTTTTATTTACTGATTCATCTGCGGCACATTCAGCTTTTTCTACGTTTGCAGCGTATCCACATTTTTCGTTTGGACAGATGATGAGGGTATCGTCACCAATTGGAGATTCAACCATGAATTCTTCTGAACCTGAACCGCCCATTGCACCAGAATCTGCCTTTACTGGAATGATTTTGAGTCCGAGGCGTTTGAAAATTCTGAAATAAGCTTCTTCATAAGCATTGTATGATTCATCCAATGAAGCATCGTCAGCATTCATTGTGTAGCCGTCCATCATGATGAATTCACGGCCACGCATTACACCATAACGAGGACGAATTTCATCGCGGTATTTTGTGTTGATCTGATAGAAGTTTACTGGAAGCTGCTTGTATGAATCCAATCCATCGCGAACAATTGCTGTGTATGCTTCTTCTGCAGTTGGTGAAACAACCATGTCCTGTTCTGCACGGTTTTTTGCCTTGAGCATCTGTGCGCCCATTGTTTCCCAACGGCCAGATTCTTTCCACAAATCGCCAGGAACAATTACTGTTGGCTTAAATTCAAGGGCGCCTGCTGTTTCTTCAAGTTCTTCACGGATGATGTTTTCAAGCTTGTAAAGTGAACGAACACCCATTGGAAGATATGTATAAAGACCATTGCCGAGTTTGCGTGTAATTCCTGCACGGAGCATGAGTTTGTGACTTGCGATAACTGCTTCTGATGGAGCTTCGCGAAGTGTTGAAATATAGAATTTTGATGCTTTCATAGTATTTCTATTTTAATGAAAATATTGACTTGTTACAATTAAATAGAAAAAAAGTAATGTCACCTTCAGCTTTGAGCTGGAGGTCTATATTTTATGGAAGATTCCCGTGTCGAGCACGGGAATGACACCTTTTTCAGTAATCTTAAAAAAGTGGGGTGGTTTCGAGAGCCTCAACCACCCCATGTGTTTATCTGATAAAGTTTGTGAAGATTTTTTCTTCAAATTTTGGCTGTTCTATGCCTGATTTTTTGCCGGCTTCGATTGATTTTATGAGCCAGGTCAGGTTTTTTGCAAGAATCTTCATAATCTGAATGCCTTCTGCATCCTGTAAAACCTGTTCTGGTGTGCTTCCGTGAACTTCGTTCCAGTAGCGGGAAGAAACAACTGGCATCTGTGAATATGTGAAATACTTGTTTAAAACATCGAGACAGGCTGTGTTTCCTGCACGGCGACAAGTTGAAATTGCACAGGCTGGTTTGTATCTTAAATCAGCTTCGGCAATACCAAAGAATCTGTCCAGGAAGGAAACAACTTCTCCGCTTGGTGAAGCATAGTAAACTGGTGAACCAACTACCAGTCCGTCACAGGTTTTAATCAATTCAGCGGCTTCCTTTACAACGGCTTCGATTTCGCCCTTGAAAATTCTTGAACCAACATTGAAAATCTGTGAATCAATTCCACCTTCCTTTAAGGCTTCTGCAATTATGTTCAATGCGGTAAATGTACAGCCATTGTCTTTTCGGCTTCCGTTTATTAAAAGGACTTTCATAAATTCTCCAACAAATACTAAAATATTCTAAATGGTGGTTTCGACTTGGCTCAACCACCGCAATTCCTCGGCTTTGCTCGGAATGACAAGTTATTCTGCAAAAACTACGCGATTTGGTTTTCTTTCAATTGCTGCTGGAACTGTCTGTGGGTGACCTACGATTAGGAATCCAACTCCCTTGTAATCTTCTGGAATGTTCCATTTCTTTTTGAGTTCTATTCCTTCCGGGAATTCAAAAACTTCTTTTGCACGGTGAATCCAGCAGGAACCAAGTCCAAGTGAACCTGCTTCATTCATCATGTTTCCAAGAATCAATGCACCGTCTGCAACACAGGTTGCGATATCCTGAGCCAAAACTGCTAGAACAGTCTGAGCACCGTAGAATGGGTCAATGTCTTCTTTTCCCATAACCTTTGCATTGAGTTTTGAAAGCTGGTCACGGATTTCCTTGTTTGTGATGCAAACGATTGTACTTGCCTGTCTACCCATTCCGCTTGCTGCAAAAAGTCCGGCTTCAATGATTTTGTCCAAGTCAGCCTTAGAAACGGCTTCTTCAGTATAGGCACGAATACTTCTGCGTGATTTAAGTTCGTTTAAAATATCCATAAGTTTTACCTCAAAAAAAATTGAAGGCATTTCGACTTTTTCAAATCAAAACACCTTCAAAATTATAGCACACTACGAAAGCAGAATTAAATAAATTTTAGTTATTTCTTTGAGCAAATTCAGCTGTTGCAGTAATCAAAACGTCACTTGAAGAATTCAAGGCAGTTTCTACTGAGTCCTGAATGATTCCAATCATAAATCCGATGCTGACCATCTGCATTGCCACATCCTGAGAAACTCCGAGCATTGAACAGGCCATTGGAATGAGGAGAAGTGAACCGCCGGCAACACCAGAAGCACCGCAGGCACCAAGAGTTGCAACAAAGCTGAGCAAAATTGCCATTACGATGTTAACTTCAACACCAGTAGAGAAGGCTGCAGCCAGTGACATTACAGTAATTGTGATTGCAGCTCCGTCCATGTTGATTGTTGCACCAAGTGGAATTGAAACTGAATAGAAGTCCTTGTCCAGACCCAGTTTTTCACACAATGAAAGGTTGATTGGAATGTTTGCGGCTGAGCTTCGGGTAAAGAAAGCTGTAATTGCAGATTCGCGAAGACACTTGAAAACCAGTGGATAAGGATTTTTCTTGAGGCAGATTGCAACGATGATTGGATTGATGACAAGAGCCTGAAAGAACATACAGCCAAGAAGAAGTGCAATCAATTTTCCGTAAGATGAGAAAATTCCGATTCCGTTCTGGCTGACTGTTTCAAAGGCGATTCCAAGAATACCAAATGGTGCAGCCTGAATAATCCATGAAATGATGATGGAAATTGCAGTTGAAATGTCTGAAAGTACGGCTTTTGTTGCATCGTCAGTGAATTTTCTAACTGAAAGTCCAACGAGAATTGCCCAGAAAAGAATTCCAACATAATTTCCAGATGAAAGGGCAGCGATAGGATTTTGAACCATGTTGTTCAAGAGAGTTCCGAAAACATCTGCAAGGCTTCCTGGAGCACTCTGTTCAACGGCTGTGGACAATGTAACTTTGATTGGGAAAAGGTAGCTTCCAAAAACAGCAATGATTGCGGCGATTAAAGTTGAAACAACATAAAGGGTGATTACAGTTCTGAATCGAGTTCCAAGATTTTTACCGGCACCAGAAAGAGAGCTGATTACAAGGAAAAGGATGAGAATTGGTGCGATTCCCTTCAATGCACTGATGAAAAGTTTTCCAAGAACTGCGATGAATGTTGCATTTGGAACAACAAGACCAAGAATTACACCGATTGCAAGTCCCATTGCGATTCTAGCAACCAGTGGAAAAGCGAAAATCTTTTTAAGAAATGTCATTTGTTTCTCCCGATAGAATTTTAAAGAATTTACAAATTCAATTTTATCACGAAAAACGGTAGTTTTGTAAAAAAGTGTGGGAAATTATTTCAATTTAACAATTTATAGATTTCTCGACTCCGCTCGAAATGACACATTCATAACTTTTTCAGTAACTTTTACACTTATTCGTCCATGTTTTCAAAATCTGAGTAAATGTTGATTTTTTCGCTTTTGGTTCGGATTTTTTTCTGCTGGTTCAGGCTTTTTGATTTTTTTGAGGATTTCTTTTCTATTAAATCATTGTTTGTGAGAATTGATTTGGATTTTTCACTGGCAAGCCTGCGTTTTCTTGCATCTGCGTTTACAGGCTGGGAAACTGTGTCTTTTTTGATTAGAAATTCATTGGCAGAATTTAAAGTGAGAGAAAAAATTACCAGATTGTTGGAAGCAAGATATTCAACTGATTTTTCAAGGTCTTCAAAACCGATGAGGGCCTTGTTTTTGCCTTCAATTTTTGAAATGAATCTGACTTTTTTGGCAAGGTTTGGTTCAGTGATGAGGGCTCTTTCCTTCATGCTTTCAAGGGCCTCTGAAATTTTCTGCTGAATTGGTGAGAGTTGTGATTTTTCCATACATTTAGTATAGCTTAAATTTGTTGAAGTGAAATAAGTTTTATATATATTGTTGAATCTGCAATGTGGATGTTACGGCAGACAACTTCAATTTACTTATTATTTATACAACTCCCAGATTTCCTCCCGGAAGGTTACGCCGATTTTTTCGTATATGGAACTTATGTATTTTTCTACCGTGTGGATTTTTATCTGTAGATTTTCGGAAATCTGTTTGTTCGTAAAATTCATCAGAATCATTTGAAAAACTTTTCGCTCCTGCTTTGTCATCAGGTCAAAAAGCTGATAAATTTTTGTCATTTTTTCTGGTTCTATAAGTTCAAAACATTCTTCACCGTTGTAAATCCGTTCCAAAGTTTCCAGAAGTTTTGTTTCGGGTGCGGATTTTGAAACATATCCCTGTGCTCCACAATCTTTTGCCGTCAGAATGTAACCTGTTGAATCAAACATTGAATAAATGACTATTTTTAAGGACGGAAATTGCTGTCGGATTTCTTTGATAAACGGAAAACTCAATTCATCTTTTAGCTGAACATCAAAAAGGACAATATCCGGTAATTCTTGAGCCGTAAGATTTTGCAGAAAAATGATTGCTTCTTCTCCCGTAGTGAAGGTTTCCACAGTTTTCCAGTCGGAATTTTGTTTCAGCCAGAATTTGAGTCCCGTTAAAATTATATTGTGATCATCTACAAGCAGTATTTTTTTCATAATTCTATCCTGATTTTGGTTCCGTCGTCTTTTTCGCTGGTGATATTGAAGCTTGCACCAATGAATTCGGCTCTTGTCCGCATGGATTTCAGTCCAAAATGATTTTCTTTGCCGCTTAAGACAGTTTTATCAATTCCGATTCCGTCGTCACTTATGATTATGATCAATGAATTTTCTTTTCCACGACGGAGTATTACTGAAGATTTTTGTGCCTGTGAATGATTTTCGATGTTTGTGAGAGCTTCCTGAATTATTCTGAAAAGGTTGAGCAAAGTTTCTGGTTCTGCATTTATTTCAAGATTTTCGTCGGCCACAAAGGAACATTTTATTCCTGTTTTTTGGGTGAACTGGTCGCACATAAAACCAATGCTGTGGATGAACCTGTCTTTTGAATCAACAAGATTAAAGTCCGGCGGCATAAGGTTGTAGCAGATTGCCCGGATTTGCTTGATGCTTTCCCCTGAAATTTCAGCCAGTTTGGGATTTTTTGAAGCATCTGCCTCAAACTGCAGTGATTTCAGCTGCTGTGCCACTGTATCGTGAAGTTCTCTTGCAATTTTGATCCTTTCCTGTTCCTGAGTTTCCAGAATCTTTTTTGTGAATTTGCTGGAGTTGTGGATTCGGATTTTGAAAAATATGACAGTCAGAATTGTACTGGCCACAACTCCGATGATAATTAATAGAAGAATTTTTAAATTCTTTTTATTTTTGTTTATTTCTGAAAAGGCCTGTTCCAAAGTTTTCGATCTGAACGTCTGTAATGTAATTGCTTCCCGTCTGATGAATTCATAGTCTGTTTTTGAGCAGGTCTGGGACTGGGCAACATTTTTGCTGATGGCGTGAATTCTGTCAATGCAGACTCTTAAATCTCTGTTTGTCTGCCTTAATTGTTTGCCTTCACTTGATTCATTGAATTTTGTGATTGATCCTTCAAAATTTGTGATGCTTGATATCATTGATTTTTGATCTGAAGGATTTTGTGATTCTATGTAATTGTCAATGGAGTAAGTTACAATTTTGCAGCTGTTAAAAAGGTCGTCTGCAGGCCAGGATTCTGCGTGCAGTTCTGTCAGCATGAAATTAAAGATGAGAAAAATAAAAATGTAGAAAAATTTTGAAAATGATTTCATACTGGCATAAATAATAAACGGTCACGAGGGTAAACTCAATGACCGTTTTTTAAACTAAGAATTAGTCTTTGTAAGCACCGGCTCTGGTTGGATTATTTTTTATTATTTCTTTTGTCCAGTTTTCTGCCCATTCGTAAACTTCTTCACCAAAATCTACTGTTCCATCGTCCTTTAACACAAAGGAAATTGGAATTGTTCGGATGGCTTCTGTGTATGGAAGAGTCTGGCTGTCATAATGAGTTACATCTGCACCAAACTGAAGAGTTGTAAGATCTTTAAGCTTGATGCTGTCGGCTTTGAATTTTCCATCAGTAAAGGTAAATTCTGTTTTTGAAGTTTTTGTTGAGTTGTAGCCGCTGATGTAATATTTGTAAGTGCCATTGTCGTTGCAAACATTAAGAACTGCACCGTAATATCCTGCAGTGCCTCCATAAACAGGATAAAGATCAATGTCAGCCCTGTTGAAAGAACCGTCATCGTTCCAGTAAATGTGATGGTTAGCAGCGGCTGTTGGCTTTTTAGTTTTGCTTTCTCTATAATATCCGCAGTTTGGAACTGGTGAACTTTCTTTGATTACGATTCCATCTGAGTTTGTGAATGTGTTTTTGAGAACATAACCGTCTGTTTTTGTTGTCTTGAATTCTTCTGGAGCAACATTTCTGATTGCTGCTGTATTGTATGCAATGAGCATATCAGAAAGTGTTTTTGTGCTGCCGTCTGCATCTTTAAAAGAATTTGTAACGCTTGAATTCCAGGTAGCTTTGATGTTTCCAACAATATTGTCTACATCTTCGCTTCCGAGAACAAGGTATGTATCAGCGTAAGTAACCTTTTTGTCGTCCGATGTACTGTTGAAAGTGAAGAATTCCGTTGCATAAAATCCAGAAGGAATTGTTAAAGGCATTACTGCGTTATAAGCTTTTATGTACTTGTCTTTTTCTCCCTGTGGAACTGTAACTTTTCCAGAGACTCTCAAAAGGAGAATGTTGTTTCCAAAGCTTTCTTCTGCAAATTTCTTTGTTCGTTCAATGGATTCGACTGCAGCATTTGTCCCAGCGGCACGAGCGATACTTTTTGAATGTGAAATAGTATTGTTTACGACTTCGTATTTGAGTCCCTGCACAGAAACAATTGAATTAAGACTAAAGTCTTGTTTTGGTGAATCTTCTTCGTTGTCTTCAGAACAACTGATGAATGTTGAAGGTATAACACATGCAGCAAGAAGCATGGCTGACGAAAGTAAAAGTTTTTTGATTTTTTTCATTATAAAGAATCCTCCTTAAAAATAAATAGTCTGATGACTGTTGAGATAATTATGAATGAAAGGATTCTCGAAAAAAAGGAAGTTTTGCTCCCATATTTTTTATTGCAAAAATTTAGTACCATTAGACACTATGAAAAAATTACTGATTTTCCTTTCAATACTGACTTTGTTCACATTCTTGTCTTGTAACAGCAAAAATACAAAAAAATCAAAAAACATAGATTTTGTAAATCATTATCTTTCTGATAAAGACCTTGATGCTTTAGAATACCCTGAAATTAAAACAGAAAATTTTGAAACCATAAAACATTCTTATATTCTCAATAACAAAAGCGTAAAGTC
>JAGHUJ010000053.1 GCA_018064905.1 Candidatus Treponema equifaecale | reverse complement strand
TGACAGATATTACATCTTTATTTGGAAAAGAAAATTTAGATTCAGAAGATTTTTCTGAACAGAAAAAGGATGAAACAATAAATACTTACAACCGTGGCGATTTGTTGAAAATGCACACTTATAATGATGCAATCCGTAAAACTATCGGAAGTTATGTCCTGTATCCAGGAACTTCAAATAAGGAAAATGAATTCAAAGTTTATGACGAACTTCTTCCAGGTGTAGGTGCATTTGCCATCAGACCGGGCGATAAAGAAAATGCAGGCGGTGAAGCTCTTAAGAAATTCATTTCAGATATAATTGAATTCAAATCAAAAGATTCTACCCGTCAATATCGTAAAGACTACTTTGAGAATTCTATTATTCGAGGACCGAGTAACATCAACAGTTCAACTTATTTAAATGTTGAGAAAAGAGATTATGTTCTTTGCGGAATGATAAGACATGATTATTTGAATTATTTGAACGATATGCATTATTTACCAAAATCAGAAAATGATTCCGAATATCTGCTTAATTGCGAAAAAAGCAAACTGTATTTTTATTATCACGCAATAAAAGATGGTGCTGTTTATTCACTTCATCCAAATACAAATGATGCAAAATATTTCTGTGGAACTGTTAGTGATTTAGGGAAAACTTCAGAACTCATATTGGAAAATTGGAGTTCGGAAATTGAAAAAACTGAATTAGTTTCAGCAACTCAATTGGTTGAGGCTCTTAGACAGAATTCTGGCTATGAGTTGAAAAATCCTAAAGCTGACTTTTATTATCTAGTTACCCTCAAAAATATAAAATGGAAAGGACTTTCAATTTCTGGCACAATTCAAAAAATTAAAGATAATGTAAAGAACTTTGTCGGAAGTCCATACTCCCCAAAGGTAATCTAACATGAAACACATCACCGTAAGTGCAGCAGTTATCCATCGCACAAATCCACAAAACCAAGTCCACGAAATTTTCTCCACTGCCCGGGGATATGGCGATTACAAAGGCTGGTGGGAATTTCCTGGCGGGAAGCTTGAAGTAAATGAATCTCCGGAAAAGTGCATTGTCCGGGAAATTCAGGAGGAACTTACCGCAAAAATTCAGGTTGAACAGAAGCTTGGAACTGTTGAATATGATTATCCGGAGTTTCATCTTACCATGCATTGTTTTTTGTGCAGTGTGGTGGAGGGTGAACTTAAGCTTTTGGAGGCTGAGGCTGCTCAGTGGCTTTCTAAAGAAGATCTGCATTCTGTTAACTGGCTTCCTGCCGATCTTCTGATTTTAGACAAAGTGAAAGATATTCTCTAAAATAGAAAAATGCAGCCAATTTCTCAGGCCCGCCATCTCAATATGTCTCATATTCGCAGCACGGAAACAACTCCTGAACGCATCATTCGTTCTGCTTTGCATAAGATTGGGTTCAGGTTTCGTAAAAATGACCGGCGCTATCCTGGCACTCCTGACATTGTTCTGCCTCATTTTCATGCTGTGATTTTTGTTAACGGCTGTTTCTGGCATGGTCATGAAAACTGCGACAAATTCCGTGTGCCTAAGACAAATTCTGCCTTCTGGACTGCAAAATTTGAGCGAAATAAAAAACGGGATCAGCGGGTTAAGGAAAATTTGCTGAATGATGGCTGGCGTGTCGGTATTGTTTGGGAATGTTCCATCACTGGCCGCAACAAAAAACTTAAGCTTCAGAATGTCACGGAACAGATTTCCCTCTGGCTGGATGAAGAATTTGCAGAAAGCTACAGGGAATTCTGATAATTTTACGCGGGATAATCAATTATTTTTATTGTTTGTGCTATAGTAATGTTGTAGAAAAGGTTTTTTATGGCTAATGGTATTGAAGATTTAAAGGAAAAGAACTCAGAACAGAAGAAGGTGGCTGAACCCCGCTACAATGACTGGAAGAATTTTCAGGGCAGGGAAGATGCGGAGATGCTTCACGAAAAATCCACTGGCTGGAGTGCTTTTAAGAACAGTCGTGGTGATTATGACTACGATTATGATGATTAAATTTTGTATTTGATTTTGTACGGATGGTGATTTATGATTCAGATTTTTGGAACTAACAAGAGCTTTGACTGTAAATCGGCTCAGAGATTTTTTAAGGAGCGCAGGATTCCTTTCCAGTTCATCGATTTAAAAGAAAAGGAAATGTCCCAGGGCGAATTTGAAAGCGTTTTTTCTTCTATTAAAAAGCAATCTGGTGGCAAGGCTGAAGCTGTTGAAGCTATGACTGATAAGAACAGCAAGGACTATGCTTCAATTGCTTATTTGGACGATGAGGACAAGGTGGAAAAACTTTTTGAAAATCAGCTCACATTGCTTAAGCTTCCTGTTTGCCGCAACGGTAAAACTGAAGCCACTGTTGGTATGCAGCAGAAAATCTGGGAAACCTGGTCATAGGTTTTAGAAAAATTCAGGAGAAATTGTATGCAGAGTATTTTGATTAAGGACACAACAAAAGAAGAGCGTGAAAAAATTGTAAGAGAAGGTCTGGGGGACGATTTTACCGGCTGTGGTTATGAAAGCTGTGGAATTGACTATCAGCTCTACATTGATGGAATTAAAGAGCTTCGTGAGCTTAACATGGAGGCCAACTGCGGTTTTGTGGTGGCTCATCCGGAAGAATCTAAATCAGGTTGTGCTCACAATTAATATAGAAGAATGGTGAATATAAATGAAGCTTAAAGATATTTTCAGAGACGGCACTAAATACAAGATTTTTTTCATCACTTTGCTGCTTTCTGGTCTGGCCTATGGTATTCAGAAAGGAATGATTGACAATTACCTTGCTGAAATTGTTGCAATGGGTGAGTTTGATCGTGGACTTACAGAATTTTTCCGTGAATTGCCTGGTTTTATGCTGATTTTTATTCTTGCGGCCTTGTTCACTTTCTCTGCGGAAAAGCTCTACAAACTGGGCGCTGTAATTCTTCTGATTGGTATGGGCTTGCTTTCCGTTGTGCCACCTTCCAGAGTCCTTGTTACTCTTGGAATTTGTGTGGCTTCTCTTGGTGAACACATTCAGCTTGGAATGAAGAACACCCTTTCTCTGGAATATTCCCAGGAAGGCAAGGGTGGTGTGGCTTTAGGTTACCAGAATGCGACTTACCAGATTGGTACTTTGGCAGGTTATGCCGTTATTTTTGTTGCCTTCCTGGTAATCACTCAACTCAGGCCCTTCAAGCCTTTCTTTATGGTTTCAACTGCTATCTACGCCGTGAGCATGGTTTTTGCCTTCCGTCTTACCGGAAACAGCAGCACGGACAAGACCAAAAGCCGTTTCTACTTCAAGAAAAAGTTCACTAAATTCTATTTCCTTGAAATTTTCTACGGTGCCAGAAAGCAGGTTTTCTTTACATTTGGGCCTTATGTTCTCATTCTTTTCTACAAGGCAAACACTTCTGTAATCAGCTTGCTCTTTGCGGTTTCTGCCGTTCTGTGTTTCTTCCTCAGTCCTCAGATTGGTAAATTGATTGATAAAATCGGCTACAAGGTGGTCATGGTTTCTGATACTTTGATTCTTGTGATTGTGTGCTTCTTCTACGGTTTTGCTCATCACATTTTCCCGCAGAAAATCGCCTTTATCGTGTGCTGCGTGAACTACATTCTGGACTCAATTATTTCTCTTGCTTCCATGGCATCCAATGTTTATGTTCAGGACATTTCAGACAGCAAGGAAGAAATGAAGCTTACAATTTCCACAGGCATTTCCGTAAACCATCTGATTACAATTATGA
>JAGHUJ010000145.1 GCA_018064905.1 Candidatus Treponema equifaecale | reverse complement strand
TTCTTGAAAGGAAAATGGACTCTTGTTCTTGAAGTTCTTGATGAAACATCTGTAAATTCCGTTTCTGTAAAGAAAGGAAATTCAAACCTTACAGATGGAACTGATTTCTTCAAGAAAGATGTATCTTATACTTCTCCGGATAAAAAAGGCTATCAGGTTTATATTCCAATCAGCAATGAGGAATCAAAAGTTGAATATACAGTTACTGCACTTGATTCGGAACACACCGCTTCTCAGAGTTTCAGTTTTAATATTGATGAAATTGCTCCAACACTTGATTCTGTAACAGGAAACGGAACATTGTTTGAATCAGCCGACTTTACTTCTATTGAAAACAACAACTATGTATTTACAGTTGCTGGAAAATCAATGGATGAAGGTTCAGGCGTTGAAAGAATTGTATTCTACTACATGAGAAAATCTGGAACGACAAAAACTTCTATTACAAATGAAGTTGTTCTTGATCCAATGATTACAACTGGAACAGATGATTCTAAGGTTGCTCTTTCTACTCTTACAGAACGCACATTCACACAAGGTGAAAAAACATATTCATTGTATGCAAAAGAATATTCTGGAACTGCTACAACTGATGAATTTACAGCAACTGGAACTTATGATTCTCATGTTAGAGTAGGTGGACTTGTTGAAATTGATGGTGTTCTCAGAAAGATTACAAAAATCGAAGGAACAAAAATTGAATTTACGCCATCGCTTTCAAAAGCAAAGGAAACATTTACAGCTTACTTCCCAATTGCTCAGGTAATCGACAACTCTGCAACAGAAAAGACTCTCAGTGATTCGGCAAATCCGTTCACATTTGAAAAAGGTGATGACGGCGACTTGATGCCTGAAAGTTTCTCTAAATCTGGAAAAACTTGGACTTGGGATGCTTCAATTCACTCTGACAATATGAGCGACGGTCCTGTTTCTCTCGTTATCCTTGCATTCGATGCCGCTGGAAACGTAAACGGAAAAACTGTAAATACAAAAATTACAAACAACGCTCCTCGTATTGCAAAGGTTTGGTTCGGTACAGATTTGTCTGGTGATGGAAAATTCTCTAATTCAGATTCGCTTGAAGAACTTCTGGAATACAATATTCTTGGTGCAGAAGGAAAAGAACAGAGTGCATATACTCTGGACTTCACTGCAAAGGACGACAAGAATCAGCCAAAATTCCCAGCAGGTTTATTTACTATCAAAAACCGACTCGCTGTAGTTCCTGAATTCACAGGGGGTAACGGTGAAATTGGAATGGTTGCAAGCACAACGGCAACAAGTGCCGACGCTGTACAGGGAACTGTAACTGCAAAAGACGGAATAGCAACTATCGTTACTGGAACCGATGAAAATGGAAAAACTGTAAATACAACAGGCAGAACTTTATCTTCAACTGTTACAGGCACATTCACAGCAAGTAACGAATCAAATGCCGTATACTCATTTATTCCAACAGCATTGCCAACTGATGGAACAAACAAAGGCATGAGTTTCACATTCTGGGATTCCACAGACGAAACAACTCAAGGACAAGATTCACAGAATTCAGTTCTTTATGTAAAGAACTTTACTGTTAATCAGACAGATAACATTGCTCCAACTGTTGTAATCAATCCATTCTGGTGGAACAAAATTGACGATAACTCGATTTATGATTCAGCTTCAGCTTCAAAATTCTCTGACTTGAAGGGACATATTGAACTTGAAAGAGACTGGATTGCAACTGATTCTACAGGAAAGAAACTTTCAGGCTGGGATGGAAACACATCTGAAACATATCTTGACTCTGATCCAAAAGTTTCAGGTAAAGTAAGATTCACAGGAACTGCTTACGATAATGTTCGCTTGAAGAGTATTGCAATTACATTCAGCAATATTTCTGGAACAGATGTTGCAACTTACGACAAGACAAATTCAAGCTGGACAGTACCTGCAACAACTCTTGAAACCGAAGGTTATGTATTCAGTGTAAGCGATGCAATTAAGGATTCAAAAGGCAATAAAGTCCTCTACGGAAATTATGAAGATGATGTTTACTTTGGACAGAAAGGCCACAAGATTTATTGGACTCTCGATATCGACACTGCAAAAATCACAGGTGTGGCAGCAAAAGATATCAGTCTCATAGTAAAAGCTACAGACGCCGCAAACAAAACAACAGCAGATTCTACGATTTCAAACCTCACAGATGACAAGACAGCAAGAATCGATGTTGTGGACGGAACAACAAATGTTTCTTCGTATAGAGTGGATGTTGTTCCGTATATTACAGAAGTAACAACAGCGCTGAGCGCTCTCTCAAAGAAAACACCAACAATGTATTCTCGAACAGCACTTGGTCATTACCCGGTACGCATTGTTACAAAGAAAACAAATGGTACAGCAGGTACATTTGCAGAAAACGTAACTTTAAGCGGTTTCAACCTGGGCGAAAATACAACTTTGGATGTTTCAACATTGACAACTGCTGAAGACTCAAGAACTGGCGGAAAATCTGCTGCATTCTCTGTAACTGTAAACGGTATTTCTTCATTGAATAATGTAAACAACAACAATGCCCGCGGTTCTTATGAAACAGAAATTACAAATGCAAGCAAATATTCTGAAAAGAGTACATATGCTTACAACCGTCAGCCAAACAACGCAAACAACAATCTCTTAACAGATGATGTTTACTTTGATGTCTGGGAATTCAACAGTGCAGCAGCTATTCCAATCTCTGGAAAGATCGAACAGCCAGTAATGAAGATTCGCCCAACTGACGGAAAGATTGGATTTGCATTTGTAAACGGTCCGTTGTATTTCAGTATGGGTGGAAGTGAAAGTAGTCAGGATTATTCTTATCAGTATTGGTCAGGTAGTTTCGACTTCTTTACATCAGTAGGATTTACTTATGATAAACTTGGAAATTCTTATGGTGTCGCTGCTGGTGGTGATATAAATTCATATACAGCAGATAAATTCTGCTTTATGACAAGTAGATTCGGAATAGGTGAGCATGGACAGAATGGTATGTACAATGCTCAAAATGCTTTAAGACTGGAATCTATCGGTTATAATATTGGTGGAACACCAAGTTTTGATAAGCAGAGAATTAAATCTCCATCATTAGCTACAACTACACATGGTAACGCTACAAATGTCTATCTCTCTTATTACGACTCTATGAGTGATGAAGTCAGATTTAAGGCTGGAACATTCAATGAAACTACAGATTCTGACTGGGTAGTTACTCAATTGCAATATACAGATTCAAAAAATAATGGATGGCGTTATGGATGGGTGTATGTCCCAGAAGGCACAGTTCCTAATGGATCCGAGTTTTATTTCTGCGATAAAGATGGAAATAATGTAGCCGCTAAAGATGCTGATGGAAATGTAGTATTTGAAAGTGGAACTAAGCATTACACAAGAGGACGATATCCTGGAAATGTTAACGATAGAAAATTCTGTTTCAGAATCGATGAAGAGACTGAAAATGATGCTAAAACATTCCCTATTGGACAATATAATCAAGATAATAATGGTAATCAAAACAGAACTCCTAAAGATTTGATTTATCTGAAAATTAAAGTTTCCAATATAAGAGTAACAGGCAATATTAAGGATTATGATATAAACTCAATGTATAATTATCGTAATGATAAAGTCAGCATGATTGCTATGGGAGATTCAAGTCCATCGTTCCCAGAAAATGGAACGGTTACAAGACCTGCAGGTGAATATGTATCATTGGGTGTTGTTTCTAAGCAAGGCAATGAGGTTGATGATGTTGTAGTGGCAACATGGTATGGAAGTGATAGAACACTTTATTATAGTTATAACAACACTCCTTTTACAGATCGATCCGGAGATACAGCATTTACAGGTTGGTCAACTCCAGTTGCCGTATTCTCTGACAAAGAATATGAAAATGCCGGTGAATATTGTAAAGTTTCAGTAGATGCTAATGGCGGTGTTCATATTGCAGCATACGACCCTGTAAACCTGGATCTTGTTTATGCTTACAGTGAGAGTGCTACAAGTCCATCTTTCAAAACAGCTGTCGTAGATGCAAACGGTGTTGTTGGTTCTAACCTTACACTTGATGTTGCACTCGTAGACGGTAAACCTGTTCCATACATTGGTTACTACGCAACAAGCTGTATTAAGCCTAAGTATGCAAGATTTGTTGGAGATTGGTCGGCAGCTTCAATTGATGGTTCGATTGATGATGAAATTACAGGCAACTGGGAAATTTCTGTAGTTCCATCAGCAGAAGTAATTGAAATGCAGTCAAACCAGCACAACGATATCAATATTGGTGTTTGGAAGAATGGCAGCGGAGTTCTGATTGATAATGCAACGGATTCTACGCATTATGTAACTGGAACGTCAGAAATTAGCAACACTCCAAACAGTTACAATTCAAATTCATACGGCCAGTGTTACGGTAACGGTACAAAAAACCCAGTTCTCGGCTACGCAGTCAAGAATGGTGCTTCCGGTGACACAATCGAAACCGCCCAGATGAAGTAACCCGCATTAGGGATGGTAACCCCTTTAGTTAAACGGTGGTTGAGCTTGTCGAAACTACCGTTTAATGAGCGTGAGCGAAGGGTGGACAGCCCGGCTTGGCCCTTGTGGCCAAGAATGCCCTAAAAATTAAGCCGAAGCCACTTCAACCCAAATCAGTTGGAGCCTTCGGCTTTTTTGTGGTAAAATGATGTTATGCCGAAAGTTTTTGAGGAAAATGGATTCAGATATTTCTTCTTTTCAAATGAAGGCAACCCATTGGAGCCTTGCCATATCCATGTAAGAAAATCTGGAAAATTGGCTAAACTTTGGGTTGGTGATACAGTATCACTTGCCGACAACATTGGTTTTTCCGCTAAAGAATTGAATGAAATTTTAAAACTGGCGGAAAAAAATCAGGTAAAAATCAAGGAGGCGTGGAATGAATTTTTCAAGGGAAAATGCCAGGGCTAACAAAGTCTGGTTTGATTCTGACAACATGTGGCTTTCATTAATCGATGGAAGACAGCTTTCCATTCCCAAATCTTATTTTTCTTCATTTATCAATGCAACTGCTGAACAGTTGGAAAAATATGAACTCAGTGGAAACGGTATAGGTATCCACTGGGAAGATCTGGATGAAGATTTATATGTTCCCAATCTTTTGATGGAAAATAAAATAGAAAAAGGAATAGCCTGATTTTTCATCCCCAGTACCCAAGCCGAAGCCACTTCAACCCAAATCAGTTGGAGTCTTCGGCTTTTTTTTGTGGACGATTGGTGGTATCTGGAGTATATTTTAAGAGACAAGGAGGTGAAGATTATGCCAGAATTAAGTCGATTTTTGGGAATTGAAATAACGATGTATTTTAATGACCACATGCCGCCTCATTTTCATGCAGAATATAATGGTCAAGAAGCCATTTTTGAAATATCAACACTTAAAAAATTGGAAGGCTCATTGCCTGCTCGTGTTTTAGGATATGTTGTAGAATGGGCGACTCTTCATCAGGTAGAGTTGCAGGCAAACTGGGATTCTCTACATACAGATGGAAAATTTAACAAAATTCAGCCTTTGGTTTAGTTTGGAGATAATTATGTTGCATGTAGAAAACGCAGAATATCTAGAGAATTATAAGTTGAAAATTTCTTTTAATGATGGAAAAATCAGAATTGTTGATTTGGAAAATGTGATAAAAAACGATAATCGGGAAATAATAAAGGCTTTGCAATCGATAGAAGTGTTTAAGAATTTTACAATTTCTCATCATACTGTTTCCTGGAAAAATGGATTAGATTTTGCCCCTGAATTTTTAAAAGAATTGGCAATATCTGTCCAAAACCAGACAGCTTAACGCATACACAATCGAAACCGCCCAGATGAAGTAAATCAAAAATGGTGGTTTCGACCAGACTCAACCACCGTATAATTTTCCAAGCCAGATTTCCCCGCGAAGTCTGGCTTTTTTTGTACCAGCCATCCACACCTTCACCGGTTTTTATTTTGAGACACTGTTTTTTGTGAGAACACAGATAATTTTGCTAGAAATTGCAATTTTATCTGTGTTCAGGCTGCTTCATAAATGGGATTTTCCAAATTTTTACAGATAAAAGAGTGACAATCCCAAAATTTATATGTAAACTTTCTGCCAATTTTGGGGTTCCTTCGATTTTCCGGGGCAAATTCTTCAAAAATCTACATATAAAAACCACCAAACCTCAAAAATTATCCGTACCGCCACCAGAATTTCCATTTTTTCAGCATCAAACACACATATAAATAAGCACTCCACCACAGATTTATCCGTACACCCCACAAAAACCGCCATTCCAGACATTTTTTTTCATATATAAGATAGGGAAATGTTGAATCATTTCTGCACATATCTTATATTTAGGAGGTAGAGTTATGCCAGAATTGAACAAATTCCAAATTTCAAAGAGCTGGAAACACTTTACGGCTTATGGAATTGTGCAACTCTTGATTCCAGCCGTACCATCGTTTCCTGGAATGAGAGAATCGATCTTCCTGGTGACACAATCTACGAATACGGCAAAAAATTAGAAACCATCGCTTAATCACAACCAGCCCTGATTTGTTCAAATCGGGGCTTTTTTTATCAAATTCCTATTTTTTTCTCCCCCACGGGCAATTTTTTAAGACTTGTTTAAATTTTTGT
>JAGHUJ010000188.1 GCA_018064905.1 Candidatus Treponema equifaecale | reverse complement strand
CTGTTTACTTTTGCGTTTTCTTTTTGTTCCATATTTTCTCCTATAAAAGTTGTGGAAAATTTAATTCCCATACTTATATGGCGAAAAAATATTCACTTTCGGCAATAAATTTTGGTAAAACAAAAAAAATTTATGAGAAATTGTAAAAATTCTTAAATTTATTTTTATTTATCTCTAAAATCTCTAATTTTCAAATGATAATTTTTTACATTTCATCTGGAATCGGTAATTCGTTGATTTTTACAGGAAGAGACATTTGTTCCCTTCGTTTTTTGTCTATGGAAATCCACTCTTTCAGGCTCATTGGCATATAATTGCTGAATTTGCAGAAGCAGTTGATCATATTGCTTGGAATTGTTCTGTCCTGCTTGCTTCCTTTAAGCACTGTTCGTCTTGTCATTTCCTGGAACTGGTTCACTAGAACTTCATCATGTGTATTGTGAACATGACCATAGAGCATAAATGTTCTTGGAGTTCCGTCGTCATTCTTTAAATACTGATGGTTGTAGCAGAAAACAGGGTAGTGGCTCACGATTACTGAGTTTCCATTGTCATTGAACTCGGCATAAGGTTTAATCCATTCAAAACGGTCAAAATTTACGCCTTCACTTTTGAGCCAGCGGTTGTCATGGTTTCCTTCTATCAGGCAGATTTTTCCGTTCAAGCGGTTCAAAATTGAGTTCACTTCCTTGGGATCCTTGCTCCAGAACATATCTCCCAGAACAATCACCTGATCGCCGCCTTTTACTTTTGCATTCCATTGTTCAATCATAAATTTGTTCATTTCGTGAACATCTGCAAAATCCCTTCCGTCCAATCTCATTACGTTTTCGTGAAAAAAATGCATGTCTGAAATATATAGCTTCATCGTAACTTCATTATACCAATTTTAACTGCACCTTTAAAAGAACCTGTTTTTCTGCTTTAATATATTCATATAAAAAAGAGGGTTCAAATGAAAAAAATTCTTGCTGCCACTTCTAATTCAGAAATTCTTCAGACAGTTAAAAACACTTGTATTAAATATTCTTCTTATTTTGAAGCCAACATTTTTTCGGACACTGAACAGGTAATCAACTACATTGACTACGAATTGCCTGAAATCAAGGTTCTGGATTTTGGTTCAAAAGATGTGGATGCCAAGCGTGTGCTTTCTGAAATCAATGGGGACCCTTGGCTTCACTACGGCGGAATCATTGCTGTTTGCGAAAATGCCAGACAGGTTGAAGAAATTGAAGCCCTCAAAAATGTAAATATCATCATGGCTATGACCGTTGGTTCCTTCACTAGAAATTTTTCTCGTCTTGTGAGAATTCTTTATCAGAATCAGCAGTTCCTTTTGAATCGTGGAATGCAGGATACCATCGGTGGTCAGGAAATCGGTTCTTTCATCTGTTCCAACGATCCTGTGGACATTCGCTTCTACACAAACTTTCTTGTGGGTTATCTCTACAACACAAACCGTATCACAGAAGATGAACGGCTCAGCCTTCAGATGACTTTGATGGAGCTTCTTACAAATGCTCTTGAACATGGAAATCTTGAAATTTCTTATGAGGAAAAATCCAACTGGCTTGATCACGGCGGCGACATTCTTGATCTGATTGCAAACAAGGCTGCTCAGGCTGAATTCAAAAACAGAAAAATTCACATTTCCTACAAAATCGGTAAGTCCAAGTCTCAGTTCTCAATCCGCGATGATGGTCTTGGTTTTGACTGGAAAAAGCAGATGAAAGCTAAGGCTGATGATGGAGAGCTTCACGGACGAGGAATCAATCTTTCCCTGGAAATGGTTCAGAATCTTACCTACAATGAGGTGGGAAACGAGGTTTCTTTTGAAATCAACAATCAGCTGAACAAAACCAACAGTGTTCCAAGTATTATGAACAGTTTTGATGTGATTGATTACGAGGATAAGCAGCTTGTTTGCCGTGAAAATGAGGCTTCCAACGATCTGTTCTTTATTGTCAGCGGCCGTTTTGCTGTTTATGCTGACCGAAAGCTGGTTTCTGTGCTTACTCCAAATGATATGTTCATCGGTGAAATGGCATTCCTTTTGAATGACCGTCGTTCTGCCACTGTGCTTGCTGTCGGAAAATGTACTTTGATTAAAATTTCAAAGGGTGCTTTCCTTGCTTTGATTCGTCGCAATCCGCATTACGGAATCTTCCTTTCAAAAATGCTGGCACTTCGTCTTCAGAAACAGACTCAGAAGACAATTGAACTGAGTTCGAAAAAATAGGAGTTGTGGTTGAGCCTTACGAGCGTAGCTCTTCAGGAGACTCGCTACAAACACCTCTCAGGTGTTTGTTAAACGCTCCCTATGTCGAAACCTACAGTGATTGCTTGATTTCGACAAGCTCAATCGGCGCAATATTATATGTCTTTAAACTGTAACGAAATTGATGTAATTCTCTCGGAATTGGATTTGACCGGCGCCTTTGTTCAGGAGGTGGTTCAGCCGAATTTTGATTCCATTGCTCTCTACACATACAAGCCGGGTGTGCCTAAGACTGTTTTTATTTCACTTGCAGCTGGTGCCTGCCGTTTGAATGAGACCCGCAGAAAAATCACAAAGAATGAAAAGCCTCTGCGATTCAATGAAATGCTCAAATCCAGGATTAAGGGTGCCAGAATCACTTCCTGCGCTCAGATTGGAAAGGAGAGAATCATTAAGCTGGAGCTGGAAAAGCAGGGTGCTATCTATGTAATGCCACAGGCTCAGGAAAAGCTTCAGAAAATTCAGGATAAAAAGGGAAACAGACAGGAAGCTGAAGCTTTGGACAATGGTCAAACTCAGGCAAACCAGAGTTCTGAGGAAAATGACAATTCAGAATACTACAATCTCTACATCCGTTTGTGGTCAAATGCCGCAAATATTTTTCTCTGCGACAAAAATGACATAATTCTTGACTGCTTCTATCGCCGCCCAAAAAAAGGCGAAACAAGTGGAGCTTTGCTTCAAGTGGAGAGTGGAAAGCTGAAAGTTGAGAGCGAGCAGGAGCTTTTAGAAAGATTTCCGGTTCGAAACTTTGAAGAATTTTTATCAGAACGAGCAAGCAATCTGTCATCTCGAGCAAGCAATCTGTCATCTCGAGCAAGTGATCTGTCATCTCGAGCAAGTGATCTGTCATCTCGAGCGAAGTCGAGAGATCTCTCCATTCCACTTCGTTCCAGTCGAGATGACAATGATGAACTTTCATTTAATCAGAAGGTTGATCTTTATTATTCTGAAAATGCGGCTCAGACTTCTCTTGAAGCTTTGCTTGAACAAGCCGAAAAATGGTACAACTCCCATAAAAGCCGTCAGGTTGCTGCTTTGGAAAGACTTGAAGAAAAGCAGAAGACCTTCCTGAATGCGGGCCAATACAAGCACCAGGGCGATTTGATTCTGGCTTTTGGATATAAATTAAAGGAAGCTTCGGCAGATTCAAATTCCAACTTTCTGGAATGTGAGGACTATGAAAGCGGAAGCACTGTTCGCATCAAAATTGATCCAAAAAAATCAGCTCAGGAAAATGCCGCCAGTTATTATGAGCTTTACAAAAAACAAACCAGCGGACTGGAAAATCTGGAGTATGATATTGCCAGTGCAAAAAAGGCGATTGAGGCTCTGGATAAGACTTATGCTGAAATAATTGCAGAAAAAAATCCGATAAAGCTGGAACAGATTCTCCGCAAGACACAAAAACCACGCCAGCAGGAAAAGAAAACCCATCCCGGCCTTGATTATGAAATTGACGGCTGGTATATTCTTGTGGGCCGTGATGCCTCAGAAAACGATGAGCTTTTGCGTCACCATGTGAAGGGTTCTGATATGTGGTTTCATGTTCGTGACTACCATGGCGGCTATGTGTTCGTAAAAAACAGACCTGGAAAAACAATTCCGCTGGAAATAATGCTTTATGCTGGAAATCTGGCTGTGTATTTTTCCAAGGCCAGAAAAAATGGCAGCGCTGACCTGTACTATACTCAGGTAAAGCATCTTCGCCGTGCAAAAAATGGCCCAAAAGGTTTGGTTCTTCCTACAAATGAAAAAAATCTTTTTATAAAACTAGATGAAAATAAAATGCGAAAATTAAATGAAAATAAAAGTGAATAACAGACCTCTCGACTGCGCTCGAGGTGACATTTCAACGGTCATTTCGAGCGTAGTCGAGAAATCTATAACCACAACAAGGAGCAACATACATGAAAATTATAAACCAGTTGAATTCAAAAAAAGTTACTTTCTCTTTTGAAATTTTTCCGCCAAAAAAACAGGATGCTTTTGACTCTGTTAAAAATTCTGCCATTGAACTTACTTCCCTGAATCCTGATTTTATCAGCGTAACCTACGGAGCCGGCGGTACAACTCAGTCCAACACTTCTGAAATTGCCTCAATCATTCAGCAGCATAATACCACTGCTTTGGCTCATCTTACCTGCGTGCGTTCAACAAAAGAGGAAATTGAAGCTACAATTGCCGACCTTAAAGCAAAAAAAATTGAAAATGTGCTGGCTTTGCGTGGAGATTTTCCAAAGGAAATGGCAGAAGGCGAAAATGTTTTTCCAAGTGGAATGACACATGCTTCTGATCTGGTTCCGCTTCTTAAAAATGCCGGATTCTGTGTTGGTGGCGCATGCTATCCAGAAGGTCATCCGGAAAGCAAAAACCGTGATGCAGACATTGAAAATTTAAAGTATAAAGTGGATGCTGGAGTTGATTTTCTTACGACTCAGATGTTCTTTGACAATGACATGCTCTATTCGTTCTTGTACCGTCTGCAGTCAGCAGGAATTCATGTGCCTGTATGTGCCGGAATCATGCCAATCACAAATGCAAATCAGGTGAACCGCATGGTGGATCTTTCCAACGCCTACATTCCACGCAAGCTGCTTGCAATCTGTGACCGTTTCAGAAATTCTCCGGAAGCAATGAAGCAGGCCGGAATCGCTTATGCAACAGACCAGATTATTGATTTGATTTCCAACGGTGTCCGCGGAATTCACATCTACACAATGAACAAGCCTGAAATCGCAAAGGCAATTCTTCACAATGTAGATGAAATCATTTCCGCAACAAACAGCTAATTGTCACTCCAAACACAACTAAATGTCACTCCAAGCGTAATTAAATGTCACTTCGAGCGTAATAAAATGTCACTTCGAGCGTAATAAAATGTCACTTCGAACGTAATAAAATGTCACTTCGAGCGTAAGTCGAGAAGTCTAGATCTCTCGACTTACGCTCGAGATGACTTAAGTGTATATATTACTCTGCCAATTTTACAATTTTTTCATAAAGCTCAGGATATTCTGTGGAATATTTCTGGGCTACTTTTTTTCCTGCTTCCTGCCATTCTGAAAGATTCTGTACTTCAGTTATATTTGTGTTCAGTTTCTTTAATTCTTCAATACTTTCTGCTTCAACTTTTTCTGCAATTTCACGGCAATATTCTGCTGCAAGTTTTCCTGCTTCATTCAAAATTTTCTGCTGGTTTTCTGTAAGTGAATTCCATGCTTCCTCTGAAATTATGATTTCAGTTACTCCAAGAGTGTGTCCGTCAAGAATCATGTTTGGTGCGACAGTGTTGAAGGATGAAGAAAGGTAAGCTGAAATTGGCTGTTCGGCAATATCTGTTTTTCCAGTCTGAAGAGCCGCAAAAATATCGTTGGTTGTGACAAAAACCGGCTCGCTGTCCAAAGCCTTTACCAGTTCAATTACCAATGGATCAGAAGCCACACGGATTTTTTTGTTTTTTACGTCTGAAATTGAATTCAACGGATAAACTGAGAAGAAATTTCTGAAGCCTTCCTCCGCAAAAAACAGTCCACGAACTCCGATTTTTTCTTCAGATGGTTCAAGAAGCAGTTCCTGTGCCACTTGTGAATTTGCAAATTTCCAGAAATGCTCACGGTTTTTAAAAGTGAATGGAATTGTTGGAAGAATCGATTTTTTTGCCCCAAAAGTTGTGAGGGAAAATGTTGAAACACGGCAAAGCTGAACCGGACTGTTCTTGGACTGCATCATTTTAATTACAGATTCTTCTCCGCCAAAAATTGCACCGAATTTTATATCAATCTTAATCTGGCCTTCTGAAAGCTCCTCAACTTTTTCTTTAAAGAACTGGTCCATTTGTGAAGAAATCGTAGTCGGACCACCAGCTTCGGACATTGTGAAAGTAATGGTATTGTTTGAATTTTCATTTGTCTTTTTATTGCATCCTGTAAATGCAAGGACTGGAAGCAAAAGCACAGCAAAAATTTTCTTCATAACATTCTCCCGATTTTAAAAGTGGTAAACTCGTCAGGCATCTCTAAAATGTATTTTTGAGATGCAATATATTTTAACACATTTCTTCTATATTAAAAGCAATAAATCTAGTAAAATGATAGGAAGATTTTTTGCACTGATTAGGAAGACAATGAAGTTTACAGAATTTTTGAATTCACAGATAGAAAAAGGTCTGCCGGTATTTTTTGACGGTGGAATGGGCACAATGATTCAGAAGACGGGTTTTTCGGACTATGATATTCCAGAAGACCTGTGTCTTGACCGCCCAGATATCATCAAGGATATTCACAGTCAGTATCTTGCCGCCGGAGTGAATGTTCTTACAGCCAATTCCTTTGGTGCGCTGCCACTTAAACTTATCTCAGCTAAATATTCCTGCAAAGAATACATTGAAACTGCAATCAAAATAGAAAAAGAATGTGTTTCAGAGGCAGAAAAAAACGGAAACAACAGACCGCATTTTGTAAGCTGGGACACTTCTCAGATTGGACGCCTTCTTGAACCAATGGGTGAGCTTACTTTTGATGAAGCCTACAACTGCTACAAGGAAGCAGCAATTATTGCAGAAAACGCAGGTGCAGACCTGGCAATTGTTGAAACTATGGCCGATCTTCACGAAATCAAGGCTGCTGTTCTTGCAATCCGCGAAAACACACAGCTTCCGATTGTTGCAACAGTTACATTTCAGCCCAATCTCCGTACTTTGACCGGTGCAGATGTCAGAACCTGTGTTGTTTATCTTGAATCCCTTGGAGTTGATGTAATCGGTTTTAACTGTGGTGGTGCGCTTAAAGAAGATGACGCAATTGTTTCAGAAATGATGCGTTATGCCCACAAGCCGGTTCTCGTTCAGCCAAATGCTGGTCTTCCAACTGTTATCAAAGGAAAGGCTGTGTTCCTGGTTGGTGGAGAAGAATTTGCACAGCACCATGTTGAATATCGTAAGCAGGGTGCATTTTTGCTCGGTGGCTGCTGCGGTACAACTCCTGAACATATTTCTGCAATGGTAAAGGCAGTTGAAGCTTTGCCTGCACAGAAAAGACAGCCTTGCGAATTTGAAAATTCCTGTCTTATCTGTTCATACAATTCTACTGTGGAAATTGGCGGCAAGGCTGGTCCAATGATTATTGGGGAGAGAATCAATCCAACCGGTAAGAAAAAGGTAAAAGAAGCCCTGCTTGCTCACAATATGAATTTTGTTCTTGGTGAAGCTGAAAGTCAGATCAATGCAGGCGCTCAGATTCTTGATGTGAACGTTGGTTTGCCGGGAATTGATGAAGCTCAGACTATGGTGGACGCAGTTAAGACAATTCAGGGAGCATTTGCCACACCGCTTCAGATTGATTCCAGCGAAGCGCCGGTTTTGGAACGAGCTTTGCGTGAATACAATGGAAAGGCTCTGATTAACTCAGTCAACGGACGACAGGATGTGATGGACAAGGTTCTTCCGCTGGTAAAAAAATACGGTGGAGCTGTGGTGTGCCTTTGTATCGATGAAAACGGAATTGCACCAACTGCCGAAGGTCGTGTTCAGGTTGCAGAAAAAATCATTGCAGAAGCTGCAAAATACGGAATTCCGGTTCGGGACATTGTAATCGACACTTTGACTTTAACTGTTTCTTCACAGCAGAAGGAAGCTCTGGAAACTGTCCGGGCAATTCAGATCCTTAAAGAAAAATACGGAGCTCAGGGAATTCAGTTTGTGCTTGGTGTTTCAAACATCAGTTTTGGACTTCCTCGCCGTGACATTGTGAATTCACGCTTTTTTGCAATGGCACTTTATGCCGGTCTTTCTGCCTGCATCATTAACCCGCTGATGGAATCCATGATGGAATCCTATAACGGTTACCGTGCTTTGGCCGGCTACGATGAAAATTGTCTCAACTATATAGAAAAGTACAACGATACTCCAGCTCCAGTTTATGGACTTACCGCTGAACAGGTGGCAGCAGCAAAAGGAACTTCAGCTGTAGTAAAGGCCCGAACACCCAGCCATTCTGAAAATGCGGTAAAATTACCGGAAGACCTTACAGATTCAGAAAAATCGCTGATTGACATTATCAACAAGGGTTTTAAAGATTCTTCAGCTGATGCAACTTCAAAACTGCTTTCTGAAGGTAAAATGCCTGTGGATATAATTGACCGATGCATTGTTCCGGCGCTGGATATGGTTGGTAAGGATTTTGAAACAGGCAGAAAATTCCTTCCACAACTTTTGCTTGCCGCTGATACGGTTTCAAACAGCTTTGCAGTGATCAAGGCTTATCTTGAAGCCAGCGGAACTAAACAGGAATCCAAGGGAAAAATCGTAATCTGCACTGTTTTTGGTGACATTCACGATATCGGAAAAAATATTGTAAAAGCTATGCTGGAAAATTACGGCTACACTGTAATTGACCTTGGAAAAAATGTTCCATACGACACAGTTGTGAATACAGTAATTGAAAATGACATTCAGCTGTTGGGATTGAGTGCGCTTATGACAACAACTGTTGCCAACATGGAGGAGACAATCAAGCTTCTCCGCAAAAAATTGAGTGAAACAGGAAAATCCTGTAAAATCATGGTTGGTGGTGCAGTTCTTACAGAGGACTATGCCTCACAGATTGGAGCAGATTATTATTCAAAAGACGCAATGGTAAGCGTAGCCATAGCAAAAGAAGTTTTCGGAAAATAAAACCTTGCGGTGCTATTTCTGACTACTAAGAATGTCATTATCGGGCTTGGACCCGATAATCTCTTGATAAAAAGAGGGGGCTGTCCCAAAAGTAATGAGTGTAGCGCTCATTGAGCTTGTCGAAATGACTGCTACACTATATGTGGTGGTTTCGAGAGCCTCAACCACCGCAAATCA
>JAGHUJ010000175.1 GCA_018064905.1 Candidatus Treponema equifaecale | reverse complement strand
GTGGCAGAGCTAAAAGAAAATCGAAGCGCATTTTTTATTATTTCCACAGATACAGCCTACTCCGCCTTGCTTAAAAATAATGTGGTGGCAGATGTTGTTGTAAGCGTTGACGGACAGATGATTTCTCACGCACATTTTATGAAGCTGGAGAAATCCACAAAATTTGTATTTGACCTGTGCTCAAATTCCGCAGCTGTAAAAAAAACCATAAAATGCGGTTGTGAATTTATTTTTACAGAAAGCGGCCATCCACTGAGTTTCTATGCTTCAAATTACGGCGGAAAGCAGTCATTCATTCATCTTGAAACCGGCAGCGGAACTGTTACAATTGCCGCCGCAGATTTTGCTGTTAAAGCAGGATTTTCCAAAATTAAATTTTTTGGAGCAGATTTTTCTTATATAAATGGAAAGCCATACACAAAAGGAACTTATCTGGATTCAATTTACAGAAAAACTGAAACCCGTGTGGAAAAAGCTGAAAACAAATTCGTGCATCTGCTCTACAGAACTGAAATTATTCAGCTTTCACAAAACAAAATCACGACGAATGTACTCAATTCATACAGCCAGTCCTTAAAAAAATACGCAGAAGAAAATGGACTTGTACATACTTCAGAAAACACATATGAGTCCAAGACACCCAAAACAAATTGCGTTCAAAAAACTCTTCAGAATTTTGATTTTGCAGACTTCAGAAAAAAATACACAACAGAGCTAAAAAAATGTTTTTCAGATTCGCAAAAGCCGGACAAATCAAATCCAGTGTTTCAAACCCTGCTTCCTTTATGTGCTTCTATAGAAGAAGGCGCTCCATTTATTGCATACACTAAAACATTAGTTTATACTGAAAGTCTATGAAACGACCAATTACATTTATTTCAATTATAAGCATCTTTTTATTCCTGGCAGCAATCGTTTGGGTTGGAACAGGAATTTTTGTAGAAAAATCAACAGCGGGCCAGCAGACTCAGGCAAAATTTGACACTTTGCTTTTAAAAACTGCAACAGCTTCAGCACAATGCAAATATGGAACACCAGAATTCTCTAAGCAGTTTTTGAATGCAATCGAGAACATCAGCGACTACAGTGCCTTGAAGCTTGAAATCAATGGACAGCTGGTTTATTCATATCCACCTTCAACCTTCTCACTTCCATCTTCTGATCTGGTTAAAACCTACAGAAATACAGTGACAGCAGCAGACGGAACAAACATTACCCTTACAGCAACAATGTTCCTGCTTAAATCAAGCTCAATCTACAACTACAGCAGATTTGCATTCATGCTGATTCTCGTTGGTACAATGATTGCAATTCTTCTTCTCATGCTTCTGCGTGAACCAAAGAACAAAAATCAGGAAAAGCCATTTGAATTCAACTATGATCCAGATCTTGGCGATGACATGATTTTTGAAGACGAGGATGAAGCTGCAAAAATTTCTGAATCAGAAGAAGCTAATCAGGCTGAAGAAACTGCAGAAAACGAAGAAAAAATCGAATCTGAGAACAATTTCTTTGATAATTTGGAAAACCAGCAGAACATTGATGAAGAAGCCTTGAATGAACTCAATGAAGAAGAAATTTCAATTGACTTCAACCAGCTTTCAGAGCCAGAAAAAAAGGCAGACGATGAAACAACAGAAACTGCAGAAGCTTCTACAATTTTCCAGCCGGAACCAGAAAATGGTGAAAGCTATGCAGAAAACGAAAATTCATTTGGAAATGAGTTTGATCTTGAAGAAGAAACTGAAGAAGATTATTTGAATCAGATTGAAGAATACAAAAATTCTGTTGCAAATGAAGAATTTGAAAAAACAACAGAAGAAGAACCAATATTCCAGCCAAATCAGTTTGAAAATGTTTCACCAATCACAGGTCTTAAAGTTCAGAGCGCATTGAATGATGATTTGGCACAGAACATTTCAGAAACGCTCGTAAACCAGAAGGATCTTACAATTGCATTGCTCAAAGTAAATGGACTGGACAGAGGAAATTCAATTTCAAATGATGTTGTGGAGGTTCTTAAGAACAACCTTTCAAATTCTTTTGAAATCTACGAGTACAATTCGGACAGCTATGCAATCATTCTCAAAGAAGCAGATCTTAACTCTTGTGTGGATGATTTTGACAAGATTTATCAGGAAGTTACAGATTTCCTTAAAACAAACAATGCGGCAAATGAGGTTACAATCGGTATTTCTTCTGTAAATGGAAGAAATGTGGATTCTGAGAGACTTCTTTCAGAGGCTGCGCTGGCATTGGTTCACGCAGATGAAGATCCAGATTCACCAATCATCGCATTCCGTGCAAATCCAGAAAAATTCAAGGAATTCATGGAAAACCAGTAAAAAGATTTATTTCTTTTCTGAAGCAGAGTCGGTTGCTGGATTTTTTTCAGCTGGCTCTGCCTTTTTTTTGTCTGGATCAAAGTTGTCTATCATATCGTTGAGTTTTTGTGTGAATGAAGAAAGCTGAGCATTGTCGGGAAATTTTTCCTTCAGCAGAAAATAATTTTCTTCAGCATCTTCACCACGGCCAACATTTATAAGCAAAGCAACATAATTTTCAAGAAGTGACTCATTATTCGGGTTTTCATCATACAATGTTTTATAATTTAGAATTGCTTCATCAACATCACCTTTCATAGCCTTGATATAAGCAAGTGAAGTTTTAAGCATAATATTGTCCGGATCACGATTCAACAAAAAATTGTAGCTTTCAAGCGCAGGCTCCCAGTTTTTGGCCAAAGCATAGGAACGGGCAAGCTTATAATAAACAGGAAGATAAAGTTCCTCATTTCTCATGGCCAGTTTATAGTATTCAATGGCCTTGTCATAACGCTTATTGTCAAAATATCCGTCTGCAATTGTGTTATATTCAACGGCAAGATTCTTCAGAATGATTTTTGATTCCCCGGGAATACCAAGACCAGCGGAAGCACAACTGAAAAAAAGAGAAGAAGCAAGTATTAAGCCAGGGAAAAAAAATCTTTTCAAAATCAATCCTTATTTTAAGAAAGCCAGAAGCTCATTGTAAGTCAATGTAATGTCAGTAACGGTTATTTGTGTTGAACCAGTCTGAACAATTTTTGCAGGAACAGGAAACAAAGCAATTTTCAATGCGGCACAAGCGGCCTTTACGGTACGAGGATCCTTCATCTGAAGAATAATTTTTAGTCCGAACTCATTTCCTTCAGGAAGCTTTGTAAATACACCGCTGATTGACTCAACAGGTGTGTTCACATTTGCACCAATAAAAGTCTTGATAAAGGCACCTGGGACCGGTGCATAAACCTGAATTGCTTTTGAATTGTTGGATTTCAGGAACTCGTAAATCTGCCCTTCCATCTGAACAGAATGCAGGTCATCCTTTGCAATATTGTCATAGCGTGAAAGCATTTTTTCCGCATTTCTGGAAATACAGGCCACAGAAGAAGAAGGAATGCTCAGCTGGTGAAGAGATTTTTTGTTTGTGTAGTAAGAGTAAGTCTGAAAAGGAGACTTTAGCCAGCCGTTTTTTTCTGTAAGCACAAGTCCCAGCATTTTTGAAGGAAAATCTCCATCACCGGAAATCTGTGCTTCCCCATTTGTTCCAATTTCAATGTAAAGATTGTTGATTCTTTTGGAAATTTTCTCAGCATCAGCAGAATTACATTTCGCAATTTTTACGATGGCCTTTGTGACAAAATCCAGATTTGGCTGAACAGGAACAGTAAGATAGATAGCACCATTGTCATCCAGAAGTTCAACTGGATCTACTGGAGCTTCAACAGGTGCGGATTTACAGGAATTTAAGAACAGGCCTGCCACAGCCATACACACTGCAGCAAGCCTGGTCAATTTATGCTTTAACAACAGAAGCACTCCATTTCTTGTCTTCTGATTCGATTTCTGTTTTTGCAGAAGCATTCCATTCAATACTTACGGCAAGAGTTTCAGAAGAAATCAAATCCTTGAACATTTCGTAGCTTGATTTAAGCACGTCGTCACCATTCAAAGTGAGGTTTATGCGGTCTGTTACTTCAAAACCAGATTCCTTGCGGAGGTTCTGAATACCGCGGATAAGGTCACGAACATAACCTTCTTTCTTAAGGTCGTCTGTGATGAGTGTATCAAGGGCAACAGTCAAAGTACCTTCGTTGATTACGCGGAGATTTTCCTTTTCTGTTCTTTCAACGATTACAGATTCAGCATCAAGTGCCACGTCTTCACCGTCAACCTTGATTGTAACCTTGGCACCGTCTACGATTTTTGCAATTTCGTCGTTTGTAAGCTTAACGATTTCGCTGGCAGCAAGTTTCATCTTTGGTCCAAGAATCTTTCCAAGCACCTTGAAGTTTGCTTTTGCGCTGTACTGAACCAAATCAGATTCCTGGTCATGGAATTCAACAGCCTTAACATTAAGTTCTTCGGCAATTGTATCCTTCATGTCTTCAAGAACCTTGCGTTCCTCTGCATTGCGGGTAACAAGCTCAGTCTTAGCCAATGGCTGACGGTTTTTAAGTTCGTACTTGTTGCGGAGGCTTCGTCCCATAGAAACTGCCTTCTGAACAGTTGCCATACGGAATTCAAGAGCTTCATCACGCAAAGCAGCATTGTAAACAGGGAAATCAGCCAGGTGTACAGATTCTGCATCATCCTTTGTCTTAAGGTTCTGCCAGATCTGTTCTGAAATAAATGGAACAAATGGTGCAGCACAAAGAGCAAAGGTTTTGAGTGCGTAGTAAAGTGCTTCGTAAGCTTCTGCCTTGTCTGTATCGTTTTCAGATTTCCAGAAACGGCGGCGGTTACGGCGGATGTACCAGTTATTGATCTGGTCGATGAAGTTGATGAGAGGATCAATTGCTGCACTCAAGTCATAGTCATCAAGGGCAACTGTAATGTCCTGAATCATCTTCTGAGCAACAGAAACAATCCATGCATCCAGAGGATTAGATGGCTTTTTGTTGTCGAACATGTGGCCGGTACAAGTGTAGCCGTCAATATTTGCATAAGTAATGAAGAATGAATATCCAGACCAAAGTGGAATGAGGATATTCTTGATAACTTCACGAACACCGTTGTCTGAATAGCGGAGGTCATCAGCCTTTACGACAGCAGAATGTGTAAGGAAGAGACGAAGGGCATCAGCACCAAACTGATTGATTGCATCAACAGGGTCAGTATAGTTGCGAAGAGACTTAGACATTTTGCGTCCGTCTTCAGCAAGAACAAGACCGTTTACGATACAGTTCTTGAATGCAGGCTTGTCGAACAGGTGGGAAGCAAGAATTGTAAGTGTGTAGAACCATCCGCGAGTCTGGTCCAAACCTTCAGAAATGAAGTTAGCTGGGAAGTGCTGTTCAAAATATTCCTTGTTTTCAAAAGGATAATGCTGCTGAGCGTATGGCATAGAACCAGATTCAAACCAGCAGTCAAATACTTCTGGAATACGCTTCATTGTGCCTTTTTTACATTTTGGACAAGTGAAGGTAATTTTATCAACATACTGCTTGTGGAGATCTTCAGGATAAACTCCAGAAAGATCCTTAAGTTCCTGACGAGAACCAACACAAAGAACGTGCTTACAGTCAGCATCATCACACTTCCAGATAGGAATTGGATTACCCCAGTAACGGTTGCGGCTTACAGCCCAGTCACGGGAACCTGCCAGCCATTTACCAAAGCGGCCTTCCTTAATGTGGTTTGGCTGCCATTTAATCTGAGAATTTGCACGGAGAAGAGCTTCGTGATGATCAGCAACTTTTACGAACCATGAACCGATTCCGCGGTAAATAAGAGGTGAAGAACATCTCCAGCAGTGTGGATAAGTGTGAAGCACCTGAGCCTTTTTAATCAGTTTTCCTTCGTTCTTAAGGCGTTCGATAATTGCTTTGTCAGCATCCTTTACAAAAAGACCTTCGTATTCCGGAACTTCTTTTGTAAATTTACATTCTGCATCAATCGGCTGAACGTTTGGTACACCGCTGCCGCGGAAAATCTTGTTATCGTCTTCACCAAAAGAAGGAGCGATATGAACGATACCAGTACCGTCTTCAGTAGTAACATATTCAGCATTGAACATGCGGAAAGCACCCTTTTCACACTTCTGCTTAGAAATTTCTGCACATTTAGCAGCATCCTTAAGTTCAGCAAAATATGGGAAAAGTGGTTCGTATTCAGCATCAAGGAAGTCCTTACCTTTTGCTGTGTAAATGATTTCGTATTCAGATTCTTCTTTATAGTAAGCAGAAAGGCGAGCCTTTGCAAAAATGTATTTGTCGCCAGAAGCCTTGTCGAGAATCTTTACATAGTCGATTTCTGGTCCCATACAAAGCCCAAGGTTTGAAGGCAAAGTCCAAGGAGTTGTAGTCCAAGCCATAAAGTATGTTTTGCCGTCAGCCATTTCAGGATCATTTACACCTGCTGGAGCCTTTGTAATCTTAAAGCGAACAGTTACAGTCTGGTCGTTTACATCTTTATACCCCTGAGCAAGTTCGTGAGTAGAAAGAACTGTAGCACAGCGTGGACAGTAAGGAAGAATATACTGACCTTCGTAAATAAGACCTTTGTCCCAGAGAGATTTTGCAACCCACCAGATAGATTCCATGAAGTCAGGATTCATTGTCTTGTAGTCATTGTCAAAATCAACCCAGCGACCCATACGGGTAATTGTCTTGCGCCATTCAGAAGTATATTTAAGAACGGAAGCCTTACACTTGTCATTGAACTTGTCGATGCCGAGCTCTTCGATTTCGTGCTTAGAGTTGATTCCAAGTTCTTTTTCAATGAGGTTTTCAACTGGAAGACCATGACAGTCCCAGCCAAAGCGGCGTTCAACCTTCTTGCCCTTCATTGTCTGGTAACGAGGGATGATATCTTTAATTGTAGATGGAATAAAATGACCAAAGTGTGGAAGACCAGTAGCAAACGGTGGTCCATCAAAGAAAACAAATTCTTCAGCCTTAGAGCGCTGTTCAATAGATTTTTTGAAAGTGTTGTTTTCTTCCCAGTATTTTAAGATTTCTTCTTCCTGCTTAGGAAAGTCTGGTTTTGAATCCAAAGATTTATACATTTTTATTCCCCTTATGAGAAAATTTTTACAAAAATAATCAAACTATTATACAGGAAAATGAAGAATTGTTCTATAAGGTTTTGTTTTTCATAGCTTAATGGGATTAACACGGATTTTTTGCAGATATTCTATTTAAAAACACATCCGAACATATAGGGTGGAATTTTCACAACATTTTCTTCAATACTTAGGTTTTTTGGATGAATGATAAATGATGTGTCGATTTTTTTTCCAAACTTTTCCTTAAACGACTTAAGCGATGAAGTTGTGTAATTTTTTGAAGACTTTACTTCCAGTGGAAACACCTTAAAGTTCAGTTTGCTTTCATTGGAAAGTAAAAAATCAATTTCAATATCATTTCTGCGCTTTTCTTCGCTGTAATGGGTGTAAAAATACAATTTATGGCCGCTTGCAGAAATCATCTGGGAAATGGCGTTTTCATAAATCATTCCTTCATTCAAAGAAAGCTTACCGTCCATTATGGATTTGTAAAGCTGTTCACCTGCAATCTCATTTTCACTGAAGGCAAGACTCACCAAAAGACCAGTGTCACCCATATAGCATTTTACTGCGGAGTCATTTTTATTCAGGGCAAAACCGACACAAGGATCATTGCACTTATAGCAGAGATTGCAAATCATAGAATCATCCAGCCAGAACAAAGGTTCATCATAACGGTCAAAAACCGCACCTTCATCAATTTTACTCAGAACAACCTTCTTTTCATGAGTCGAAAGATAAGCTGGAATATTTTCAAACAGGGCCGAGACTTTTGAATTGTATCTTCTTGCAGCCTTTTTGATATCATCCCTATACAGATTAAGAATGTCCCGCTTTTCAATATCGCTTTTTTCAAAATCCAGAGAATTTTCAAGATATGCCACAATACTTTTTGGCATTCCACCGACCAGCATATATTCCCTAAAAACATGCATAGCCTTAGCATGAGATTTCTGGTCAAGAGGAGTTTTATTTTTCCAGCAATTTTCAATGTATTCCAGAAGGATTTCCTCACCTTTCGCACACAAGAATTCTTCGAAAGTTACAGGATACATTTTAATCTTACGTTCTTCGGAAGGAACTGTAATATCCTTTACATTTTCCTTTATTGAAATCAAAGAACCAGTTTCTATAAAGTCATAGCGTCCATCTTGTACCAGATATTTTATTGCTTCCCGAGCCCGTGGAAATTTCTGGATTTCATCAAAGATGATAAGAGAATGTCGAGGATAAAGTTTTTTATTGTATTCCAAAGATAAAGTCTGATAGAACAGATCAAGATTGATCAGATTTTCGAAATTGTCTTTTACTTTCTTAGATGCATTGTTGAAATCTATGAGAATGTATGACTGGTAATTTTCTTTCGCAAATTTTTCTGCAATCGTTGACTTACCAATTCGTCTGGCGCCTTCAATCATAAGTGCCTTGGAGCCATTGCATTCATTTTTCCAGTCCAAAAGCTTCTGATAAATATTTCTTTTGATTTCCATACAATGAGCATAGTAATAAAACTATTTTTTTTCAATAGTACGCAGAGTATTTAATTTTAATTTTGTCGATAATGCGCAGACTA
>JAGHUJ010000220.1 GCA_018064905.1 Candidatus Treponema equifaecale | reverse complement strand
TTTCTGCACAATCAGCAGCCTTGTCCCCAAAGGCAAGTTTTGCAATAGATTCTGGGATAACAGGCATACGAACCAATTTTTCTCCGCCAAAAATGTCTGTTTCGATTTTTTTTGCCATAAGCTGCTTCTCTTCTGTCTTTTCAGCAAAAAACTTGGCGGTAATGTAATTTGTAAAAAGATTACGTGCGTCGTCGAACAAGCCGAAAGAAAGAAGCTTCTGCACTGCAAACTGAACAAGATGGGCAGGATAAAGGTTCGTGCCTTCCTGATTTTTTTCAAGGACAGACCATATCAAAGCGGTTTTGCTTTTCAAAGGCAGAGATTCATTGTTCTTCAGATATAACGAAAGACGTTCAACTATCAGGTCGCCATTTGCAGTTTTACCATTTCCGAGGTCAGACTCTATCAGCTGATCCATCCTGTAGATTGCATCGCTTATGGTAAATTTAGGACGCTCATCATACTCACGCATCGCACGAGTCCTGAGCTCTGTTTCTCGAACAGCTTTTTCAAGGGCTGTAATTTCCCTCGGCAAAGAATCTTCCCAAGCAAGACGTCCGTATGTTATAAGCCCCGGAATGAAATCAGGTTTTTCAATCAGCGAATCCAAAAGCAAATCATACGCACGCTTAAATTCTCCATGGTTATATGCCCACAGCGCACTGTTAACAGAAAGAGACGGACCGATCTTAACGAATGATTTTGCCCTGTTCATATATTCTGCACGGGCAGTCTCAGCCCCATCAGAATCATCCATCATCATGTATGCATCAGAAGCAAGCAAAGCCGCAGCTCCTCTCAGCAAATCAGACTTTACTTCCGGAAGATTTCGTACTGCTATATCATAGTTCCCGGAATCGTATTGAACATAACTCCAGAACAAGGCATCTTCAGAATCCGCAAATGTTTCAGGCTGTAAATCCGAAGCCCGCGTGTATTCTCCACGTAGAAGATAAGTCATCGCACAATTTCGAAGCCAGCGAACATCATCGGTGGCAGCATAAATGTCAAAATATACTGGCGATATCTGGCGCGAATAAAGAGCATCAGAAATCTCACTTTCTTTCGCTGCAAGAAGTTTTTTAAGGACAGCCTCAGAATGAACACAACCGTATTTTGTTCCTTCAAGAATCGCTGACGTTTTTACAGCTTCATCCAGGCGATCCTTCCGAAGAAGATAAATTCCATAAACAGCATTAAGCTCAAGATTTTCAGGATATTTCTTAAGTGCATTCTGAATTATTTTTTCAGCCTGCTTTTCCTCTCCCAAAACAAGATATCTTTTATAGATTCCCATTCTTGAAATCGGAGTGACAGCTTTTTTTTCAGATTTTTTCAGGATTTTGACAGCTTCGGTCATCTCGCCGTTTTTTATGTAGGAATCTGAAAGTTCCATCATCTTCATGAACGACTGCGAAGACCTGTCATTTGAACAAGAGACAAAAAAAATCCCCAGAAAAAGAATTGATTTTGCGCTCAAAATAAGGAATATTCTTTTCAAAGGGATTTTCATAAGCTTTTACTTTATTTTTTTAAGTCTTTATTTATGTTATCAAGAATTGCATTTACGAACTTGTATGAATCATCAGGTCCATAATGTTTTGCAATATCAATGGCTTCATCGATTACGATAGAAGCTTCAGTTTCCTGATGGAACAACAAAGAATACACGCTCATTCTAAGAATGGCAATCGTAACTTTGTTTACACGCTCAAAGTCCCAATTTGTAAGATGAGCTTTGATATGCCCGTCAATTTCATTGCAATGCTCAATTGTTCCTGCAATCAGCATTCTTGAAAAAGCTGCACCTTCATCGTCCAAACCAGGGGAATTGTCATCTTTGGCAAGCCATGAAAGTTCAAGAACGTCTTTTTCATCCATTCCACCGACATCCCATGAATACAATCCCTGAAATGCTGTAATTCTACTTTTTCTTCTCGACATTCTAATTACCAATCCAAAAGTTTTTCAAGTGCAGTTCCGGTCTTCTTTCTGTCTACATTTGTAGGTGTGTTAAGTTCTCCGGTGATGTCCTGCACTGCCCGTATCAAAGCTTCACTCTGAAGCTGCTGTGTAAGATTCTGCTTGATGTAGTCATAAACTGTAATCGTAGTTTCAGGCTGAATCAAATCGCTCAAAGCAAGCATCTTCTGAGGATACTTTGCCCTGATAGTATAGAACTGATAATCATTTTCGGTTTCATTCAGTTCTGAGAAGAATCCCAATTCCCTGTTGAACAAATCAATCAGTTCATTGAATGAAATTCCAAGCTGCTGTGCATTTACTGCTGTCTTGCTTACGAAAATGTCTCCACCCTGATAAGAAGAGTCTTTTGCGAGGTTTGCCTTGATGGAATCGATAGAAGTTTTCTTGTTTTTAGCATCCGTATAAAGCGCATTTGCCTTTGCTTTTGCAGCAGCAGCATCTGCAGCTTTTGGCACAACCACAAGGAAAAGTTTGAGCATATCGCTCTGAACAAACGAAGCTTTGTTCATTTCATAGAATGAACGGATATCACCATCAGCAGGTGCGATTTTTGCAATCATATCCTGTTTTGACTGCATTACATACTGCTGTGCAATAAGTTCATTTTTGAGGTATGCCTTGAATTCTGCAACATTCATTCCAACCTGATCCCTCATAAAGTCATCAAGTGAAAGATTTGTGCTCTGCTTGATAAGGTCTGCAAACTCAGCTTCTGTAACCGGGCGACCTACCTGCTGGCTAAGATTCTGAAGGAAATACTGATTTACCTGAGTGTCAGTAATATTAAGTCCTGCTTTCTGTGCAGCCTGAACAACAAGTTTTTCATCGATCATGGCTTCGAGAATTTCTTTCTTCTGTTCTATTGTGAAAGATGAAATTCCCTGCTGTTTTCTGTATGTTTCAACACGAGTCTTAAGCTGTTTCAATGTGATAGTCTCAGACTTGTTGAGTTTTACAATAGCCAGAGGCTGCAAATCTGCCTGTGCAAATGCTCCGGTTACAACCATCATAAACATTGCTGCTGCAAGGGCCAATCGTTTCATTTTTTCATCCTTTCTGCGGTCATCCACCGCTTTTTTGGGTTATCGAATATTTAAACAAGCAAAAACAAAACTTGTTACATTTTTAAATTGTTTTTTCAGCAATCCGGTGAATTACTGTGGGTCAAGGGGAAGACCACCGCTGATTGTTGCGCGGATACGGCGAACACCGGCTGACGACGACTGCTCTTTTTCGATCTTGAAGTCACCGATCTGAGCAGTGTGCTGAACATGAGGTCCACCACAAACTTCTTTGCTGAACCAGTCATTCTTTACATCACGGCCGATTGTGTAAACCTTTACAGATTCACCGTATTTGTTTGCAAACAAAGCCCGGGCGCCTTCTGCCTTAGCTTCATCCAATGTCATGATTCTCATATCAACAGGAAGGTCGGCCTTGATCTGTTCATTTACGATGTCCTGAACTTTCTGAATTTCTTCTTTTGTCATCGGACGCTCAAAAGTAAAGTCAAAGCGCATGCGTTCGTTGTTGATGTTAGAACCTTTCTGTGCAACCTGATCGCCAAGAACGTTGACGAGCGCCTGCTGCAACAAATGAGTTGCTGTGTGATATTTAGTCGTAACATCAGACTGTTCTGCAAGACCACCTTTAGCTGCTCCGGCTTCAGCTGTCTTTGAAGCTTCCTGATGTTTACGTTCAGCTTCTTTGAAACCATCGACATCAACAGTGAATCCGTTCTCTGCGCCCAATTCCTGAGTAAGCTCAAGCGGATAACCGTAAGTTTCATAAAGATTGTAAGCAACCTTACCAGAAATAACCTTTTTAGGATTTTTCATAAGGTTTGGAAGAAGCTTCTGGAATTCTGCTTCACCCTTCTTGAGAGTAAGACGGAACTTTTCTTCTTCCTGAGTAAGCT
>JAGHUJ010000104.1 GCA_018064905.1 Candidatus Treponema equifaecale | reverse complement strand
TCTTATGTATTTTAGACAAAAAACGATATTTCACAAAATTGCATTCACTTTTCTTTAAAATAACCGCATATCCTATATAAAATATCTCCTTGTTTAATTTTATTTAAACATTTTCTTCAAGTTTGAAAGTTATATTTTGATAAATTTGTCAGATTTTATAACCATTTTTCCAAGATTTAAGCGTTTGTTTTTTTATAAAAGGTCTTCCATCCTGCACTTTTCCTCCCATTAAATTTAAACCGACGAATAAATCAAACAGTCCAGAAAACCCAAAAAAATACCCCAAAGATCCCTGAAATGGAGGACAGGAACCTAAGGGGCAATTAATTAACGATTAGTTGAAGTATTCGATGATAATCTGAACGATATACATTCCGCTTCCAGCTGAACCAATCTGATAAGTTCCAGCTTCTGCAATTTCTTTTGATGTAACGCTCAAAGAACCTTTTGCATCGAATGTTGCAATTACAGGTGTTGTTGAACCTTTTTTAACCATATTTACGACACGGTCAGCAGTTGAACTTGAAGACTGGGCAATAACTGTTACTGTAGCAGCCTTATCAAGTGTGAACTCGATGTAGCGGTTAGCACCAAAGCCTGCAGAACCACCCATGCTCATAGCCTGTGCAAGGTTGTAATCTACACCTGCATATTTGAATGTTGAAGCTTTTGCCATTGCTGTTACAGCTTTGCCAGATGCACCAACTACAGAAATTGTTTCTGTTCCTTCTGTTGCAGCAACTGTAATTGCATTTTCATAAGCCTTTGCTTCCACTTTTTCAAAGTTGAAGATTACAGTCTTTGAAGCTTTTGCACGGTTTGCTTCAATAAATTCTGCAACTTTTGCTTCAGCTGCTTCAAGAGTTGAAAGGTTTGTTACACCGCTTCTGTCATCAGCGTTAAGTCCGTTGTAAGCTTTTCTTGCAGCTTCACATTCAGCTTTCTTTGCTGTGTAGTTTTCCTGGGTAACTTCGCCGATTGCTCCAATGAGTGTTACAACTGCACTTGCCTGTGGATAGTCTCTTGAAGCTGGGCTTACTGTAATTTCTGTACAAAGAGCTTCAATTTTTGCAGCTGTTGCTTTTGACATGATGTTTGGATGAACTACAACTTCTGGTGTTTTGTTGATTTTTGAAACAAAACTGAACTTTTCACCGTTTTTGTGTGTTTCATCTTTCTTTGCCATAATGTTTTCAACAAGTTTTGCACAAGTGATGAATGCACCGTATTTGTTGTAGTGTGTTCCTTCCATTTTCTGATAACCGAGGTCTGCATTTTTGTAAGCAGCATCGTAAGCAGCTGGCCATTCACCTTTCAAATCATTTGGAACGATTGCCATAAGTCCGTCTGAATAAGCTGGAGTTGCTGTTTCCTGCATTTTTACAGTTTCTGCAAAAAGGTCAATCAAAAGACAGTTTTCTTCTTCTGCAAGCTGACGAACAGCCTGAACATAAGCAAAGTTATCACCGTGAAGACCAGGACCGCCTTTGATTTTTCCGTCTGAATCAAAACTTACACGGCAAACTGGAGTTACGAGAACTGGAACAGCTTTCTTTGAACGAGCAAAGTCAATGTACTGTTTGAGGTACCATTTGTAAGTTCCGTTGAGGGAACCGTCTGCATTGTTGTATGAATAATATTTGTCACCATATTTTTCAATTTCTCCAGCTTTTGGCTGAGCACCAGCTGGAATATATGTTGTTGGAACAAGAACGCCAGGTGTTACAGGATACTTTCCGTTTGCATCAGGTTTTCCAAGACCAACCTGTCTGTCGGCAAGAGTTGTTGGATAATCTTTTGTATCATCATCGTTATGACCGAACTGAACAAAAAGATAATCGCCTTCTTTAATCTGTTCTCCGATTGGAATACCTTCGTTTTCAGAGAATGTATAGTTACCGAATTTGTAGAGACGACCTTCATTGATAAATGAGCGTGAAGAGCGTCCGCCCTGAGCGCAGTTTTTTACAACTACAGAAGAATCGAGGAAGCGGGAAAGATACTGTCCCCATCCTCCAATCCACTGTTCTTCATCGTAAGTTTTTACAGTTGAGTCACCAGCAAGGAAGATTGTTGGTGTTTCTGAAAGATTGATTTTTGATCCTTCATCTTTTTTGGACGGATTTGAATCACCACCATTATCATCATCGCCAGAATCAGCACAGCCCATAAATCCAAGTGCAAAAACTGCAGAAAGAAGAGCAATGCCCTTTACCAATCTTGATCTGATTGCCTTTTTCATATTTACCTCACATTTTTATGTATGGATTTAAGACTAAAGCCGGTGTCTTGCGACAAAAGGGGGAAACGGCTCTAGCCTTAACCTTACGACAATAATATACAAGGTAATTTTTGTTATAATCCGATATAAATATTAAAT
>JAGHUJ010000117.1 GCA_018064905.1 Candidatus Treponema equifaecale | reverse complement strand
TACTTACAGGCAGCTGAAGAAATAATCCTTGACCAAAGCCGAACGGCTAAATTATAATGTAATCGTAAAAAATTAGTCGTTCGCCTAAATAATGTATTTATCAACCAATATTCGCCGAACGACTAATATTCATCTTTCAGGTGGAAATTATGAAAATTACCGATGCAGCATCATTAGGAAATGCAATTCGTTCGCGACGAAAAGAACTTAAATACACTCAAGGTTATATTTCCGAAATCACAGGCTTAAGCGTAAGCTTTTTATCAGATCTTGAAAACGGAAAACCAACTGCCGAAATCGGAAAAACAATCGAAGTAATCAATCTTCTTGGGCTTGATATTTTAGTGGAGGCCAGGGGAGATGAGTAACTTTTCTTTAACTGTCCTGATTGAAATAAACGGAACAATGACAAAAGCCGGTACAATCACGGGTACTGATTATAAGGATGCAGTATTTACCTACGATGAAGCCTATATTGCAGATAAAACGCATCGACCAATCTCCATCAGTCTTCCTCTTACTGAAAAACTATTTTCACCAGAATCAACAAGAAATTATTTTGAAGGACTTCTTCCTGAAGGTTTCACTCGTAAAAGCATTGCTGATTTCATGCATTCAGATCCTGATGACTATATTTCAATTTTAAGAGAACTTGGCCGCGAATGCCTTGGTGCAATTCAGATTGTGGATGAATCTGATCAGAATATTGAAGCAGATTACAGGGAACTTACAAAAAAGGAAGTAAAAGCTCTGGCAGAAGAAGGTGCAAGTCTTGCAGCAAATCTTGTAATCCAGTCTCATCTTTCTCTTACAGGAGCTTCTGGAAAAACCGGCTTATACTATGATGAAAAAAAGAAGAAATGGTATCAGCCAGTTGGTTCCGCTCCAAGCAATTATATTGTAAAACAAACCCATGTCAGATTAAGCAACATTGTTGTAAATGAACAGCTATGTCTTCTGACTGCAAAAAAACTTGGAATTGATATACCTGAAAGTTTCATCATCCAGACAGGAAAAAACAAAACTGAAGATGCGGACATCTTGTTTGCAACAAAACGGTTTGACCGGTTTATAAATGATGATTCAAAAAAACTTAATGGTTTACCAGTTCCATACAGACTTCATCAGGAAGATTTTGCCCAGGCTCTTGGAATCAATTCTTCACAGAAGTATGAAAAAAACAATGAGCATTATTTGAAGCAGATGTTCAATATCATCCGTGCATATTCTGCAAATCCAATCGAAGATCAGCTTAAACTATGGCGAATAGCAGTATTCAATTTTCTCATTGGTAATACTGACAATCACATCAAAAACTATTCTCTTCTATATAAAAAAGATTTACGTACAGTAAGACTTGCTCCTTGTTATGATGTTGTTGCTACATGTGTTTATAAAAATGATATAAATGAAATGTCCCTCAGCATTAACGGAAAACTCAATATGGATGAAGTCACAAGATCAGATTTTGAACTTGAAGCTAAATCAATTGGACTTGGAACTAAACCTGCCATGAAGATTTTTGATGAAATTCAGGATGGATTGCTTGAAGCATTAAAGAAAAGTGCAGGAGAGTTGGAAGAAAAAGGTTTTGCCCAGGCCAGTGAAATTGCTGAGAAAATAGAGAAAGGGTTTAAATGCAGAAAATTATAAGAAATGCTGCCAGATGTAAAATCTGTGGCGACGTGATTGAATACGCCGAGTCAAGACACGCTGACGCTTAAAGTCATGACTTCGTCGTTTTTAAGGTTTTATTAAACCTTAAATCAAAAACTACTCATGATTTTGTAACCTGTTCTTGTGGAAATGTTTCTGTAGACGGAGGCCATGAATACCTTCACAGATATTTTCAGCATAAAGATAAATATGAAGAAGAAGATGATGATGAGTAAATACCAAAAGCTTTCGGAATATATAAAAGAGCAGAGTAGTAATACTCTCAAACTCACATACGATGAAATCGAAAACATTACCGGCGTTCCCCTGGACCATTCTTTTCTGACCTACAAAAAAGAACTCCTGGACTACGGCTGGCAGGTGAAGAAGATTCACATGAAAGAGAAGTATGTGGAGTTTGTAAAAAATTAAAAATTTTTCTTGACTCTCCCCTAAGGGCATACGTTATATAAATTACATCCGTGTAATTCTTATAAGTGCAGTTTGTAAATATGTCGCATCTACAAACTGCACAAAAAAAGCGCTTCCATGCGCTTAAAAAAAATTGCCGGAAAAAAACGAATTGGAGACGAACAAAATGCTGAAAATTGGTGAGTTTTCAAAGCTGAGTCAGATGACTGTAAAGGCTCTTAGATTCTATGAAAAAGAAGGCCTTCTCATTCCTGCTTCTGTTGACGAATGGACAGG
>JAGHUJ010000043.1 GCA_018064905.1 Candidatus Treponema equifaecale | reverse complement strand
TAATAATACAAATATAAGAGTGATAACAGATTGATAAAATTTTACCATAAAAAGCCTGATGAAGAAATGAAAAAAGGGAAATAGAAGTAAGAACAAGCGGTAAATCGGGCTTAATTAGTAACAATTTGTTATAACCCACCATGAATAAAATATCATAAAGGCGATAAAAGTGGGGCAGTAGAAAAAAGCTCCGGAAGGTTCCACGGAAAGAAAACCCAAGACCCAAAGATAGGCTAACCAACGGTAGTAGAATAGAAGTATAGCACCATACAGCCATAAAGGGCATATGTATAGTTGTAAAAAATATAGTTCCTATACATAAAAATGTGAGATATAATGCATCATCTCCAATAAAAATGAGGAAATTTCCGACTTTTTATAACATTTTATTACATTACGATACAATGTACGGAGCGGTAACTTAAAAAGATTCTCAACTTGTCTAGAAAAAATGACAAACTCAGTCGTTCAGGACAATTTTCTTGCTTATGGGATTAATAACTAACGTTAGTTGAGAAAAATTTAAAAATTTGTTAGTTAACAGGTTTTTAAATAAGGAATAAATATAACATGTCTTTCAATAGAACTACTGGAAGTGTAATGAAGAATATTTTGTTATATGTACTTCCATATCTTCTTTCTTATTTTCTTCAGACTCTCTATGGAATGGCAGATCTTTATATTACTGGTCAGTTTAATTCAACGGCCGAAATAACAGCTGTTTCTATCGGAAGCCAGGTAATGCACATGTTGACCGTCATTATTGTGGGATTAGCCATGGGAACAACGGTCATTGTGGGACAATCCGTCGGTGAGAAAAACAATGGAAGAATTTCAGCTGCGGCAGGCAATTCCTTTACCCTCTTCTTCATATTGTCGGTGCTGGCAGCCTTTGTTCTGTCTTTATTTACAGATGAAATAGTGGAATTGATCTCGACGCCAAAAGAAGCATGTAAAAGTACTGGAAATTACCTGAGAATTTGTTTTCTGGGAATTCCTTTTATAACAGGATGTAATATTATTTCCGCCATATTCCGTGGTCTTGGGGATTCAAAAACACCGATGATTTTTGTTTCAACGGCATGTCTTTTGAATATTGTGCTTGATTACATTTTTCTTGGATGTTTTGGACTTGGAGCTTCTGGAGCGGCTATTTCAACAGTGGCAGCTCAGATATTCAGCGTTGTTTTTTCTCTTTGCTTCATAAAAAAGTCATGGAAAGACATATCACCAAAAAAAGGGGATTTTAAACTAAGGCGAAAAATATATGCTCCCCTTTTAAAAGTGGGGATACCTGTGGCCCTTCAGGATGGGTTCATTCAGGTTGCGTTCATTATCATCACAATTATTGTAAATAAACGGGGACTTTCGGATGCGGCGGCAGTTGGAATTGTTGAAAAGATAATATGCTTCATATTCCTGGTTCCATCTTCAATGCTTTCCGCGGTTTCTGCACTGGCGGCACAGAATTTTGGAGCGGGAAAAATTGATAGGGCGGAAAAGACACTGATATATGCAGCTTCCATCTGTTTCGTATTTGGCCTTAGTGTGGCAATAGTGTTTCAGTTTATTGCAGAACCGGTTGTTGCACTTTTTGACGGAAATCCATCTGTCATAAAAGCTGGAGGCGAATATCTTCGTTCTTATATAGTCGATACAATGTTTGCCGGATTGCATTTTTGTTTTTCAGGATATTTCTGTGCCTTGGGAAAATCATGGATCTCATTCATGCACAACACAATCTCCATCCTTTTGGTAAGAATTCCGGGAGCATACTTTCTGTCGCTTTATTTTGTGGATACCATCTATCCATTGGGATTTGCGGCAATGACAGGATCAGCTTTAAGTGCGGCAATCTGCTTTTGGGTCTTCTTGATTTTAAAAAGAAAAATGAAAAGACAGAATTCAGCGTGAATATTTTTCAACAAGCTGATCGGCTGTATCAACGCAGACATGGCAGGAAGTTTTTGATTCCGCCTTTATCTGACGACATGTTGAAGCACCGCAGATTTTGATGAATTCTGCTTCGATTTCCTGAGCATGTTCTGGAACAGCTTCCTTTGCGGCAAAAAGTGCTCCACAAAGGCCATCAGGAGCGCGGCCACCAACATAGGGAGCATATGAAGAAACGATGTCATTTTCGTTGTACATGGAACTGTATTTATTGGCTACGGCTTGGGCGCAGTTGTGACCGAACTGAGGATTTCTAAATGTATCTGTTGCTTTCATAGGTTCAGTATAGCACAGATTCTTTGCAATTTGGCAAGGATTTAAGTAATATATACTGATAAAAATATTGTAGAACAGACAGATTTTTTGGAGGGATTTATGGCAATACAAATTTTTGGAACTTCAAAATCTTTTGATGTAAAAAAAGCTGAAAGATATTTTGCGGAAAGAAGAATAGCCGTTCAGAAAATTGATCTAAAGGAAAAGGGAATTTCAAAGGGTGAACTTGAAAGTGTCATTGCATGCCTGTCAAAAAAAACAGGTGGAAGAAATGAGGCCATCGAGCTTTTGGCTGATAAAAGGAATAAGGACTATTCACTTTTTGCCTATCTTGATGATGCAGACAAGGAAGGAAAACTTTTAGAAAATCCCATGCTTCTGGTTCAGCCCATTGTAAGGAACGGAAAGGACGCTGCGACTGTTGGTTACGATCCGGAAACATGGAAGACATGGAATTGAAGTTTGGAGGAAAACATGGAAAAGAAAATGAGTGCCAAAGAGGCAGTTGAACTTGTAGAAAAATATAGCGAAGAGATGCCATCAAAAATTGCAGCCAAGGTTTTGAATGACATGGCAAAAGTTGTGTTCATTGATGGAAAGCTTTGCGATTTTTGTAAAAGGGAAGGAAATGAAATCTATGCTGTGATAGACCAGGAAGCCAAAAACCCTTCTGAAAAATTTGAGATGGAAGATGAAGAAGACAAAGCTGTAACAAACCATCCAAAACGATATATGAACAAATCAGGAATCGAAGCGATTGATATAATAGAACTTTTCTGCAGTGGAGTTTCAGGTGGAATTGCATTCAATCTTGGAACGGCGGTCAAATACCTTTCACGCCTTGGAAAGAAAACAAAAAATGTCCAGGAAGAATGGAAAAAGGT
>JAGHUJ010000132.1 GCA_018064905.1 Candidatus Treponema equifaecale | reverse complement strand
TTTCTGGAAGACTTGAATATCCATTTTTCCAGGAAGAAGTAAGAATAATGTTGGGACAGTCACAATTCTTCAATAAAAATGAGCAGAATTCCTGAATGCACCTGTCGTTCAGTTGAAAAGGAGTTTTCCAGCTGTCCCGAGTATTCAGAACACCGTCAATATCCAGAAAAATTGTTGCATTTGCTGATATTTTCATTTTTATATTCCCATTGAAAACAAACTACGGCATCACCTTTCAACAAAAACGCCGTTTCCGTCAAAACAGACTGTCTGAAATTCTCCAGCCCTTTCCCGTGGTCCAATGGGTTCCTTTGTCATAATCAATGGTACAGGAAACAAAAAGCGACAAAGCCATGCCTAGAATCAAGAGAAAAAGTTTTTTGTTCATTTCGGCTTCTCCTTACTTGTTTTTCAAGTGGCAAAAGTGGTTTTCTGTAGTGATGATTTTTTAAAATTGCAGATTGATTTTGAAAATCTGTCTGTTAATTCAAAAAATGGCAATTAACAGACAGAAATTTTGACTATGCACTCAGTTTGTATTTGCAAACGTCACAGTTCTTGTTGCACAGCTGCTCGACCTTGTCTGAACGACAGAGAATTTCTACTTCAATTTCTCTGCTCATAACAATTTCATCAATTGCTACGCCAAACAAGCGGGCAAGCACCAGCAAGTTGTCGATTGCAGGGATGTTCTTTCCCTGTTCCCATGAATACACAGCTTGAGGATAATCAAATCCAAAAATGTCCTGAAGATCACGGACAGTGTATCCATTCTCAATTCTGAGTGATTTGATTTTGTTTCCGGTTGCTTTTAAATCAACAACCGGCTTTAGAAAGGTTACGGTTCTCATAGTTTTGACTCCATTTTTCTTTAACAAAAACTCCATTATCTTTTGAATCTTTTATTCCGGCTGCATCAAGCCCGAATGTGCGATGGATAATTTGATTGCATCTGTTTATATCAATCATCGCAGCAGATAATTTTGTAATGTCAAAAATTCCTGTGCCCATACGCACTCCTGATAAAAAGATAATCTCCACGCCAACGGCGCTTCTCGGGTTTTTGTCTCATGGCCTGTCATTCCTCTGAGACACGGCGCTCGGCTTCTTGGGGCCAGCGACTTTAATTTGATTTGTGTATTATCAGCATATCACAAAATGAATCTGAAATCATTAAACTTGTAGTTTAATGATGCACAAGGAATTCTACACGTCTGTTGAACACAGCATTATTCGTATAGCCTTCTCCTGCATGGAAGTCAACCTTGTGGTTACAGCCATTTTCCAAAAGATAATTGGCAATTGTTTCTGCACGACCCTTTGCAAGTTCCTTTTCTTCTTCTGTCCAGAACGCAGAACGGCTGTCAGGGTTTATGTAACCGTAAACTGAAACAATCATACCTTCGATTCTTTCATCTGTTGTAAGGACTTCAACCAATGTAGTCAGTGATTTTATATTCTGACTACTGAGTATAAGTCCTGTTGCATTTGCTTCAAAAGTCAAAGGTGGAATTGCAATTGTGTAAGTATCATCTGGATGGTGAATAAGTGCAGCATGACCTGTTTTTGCTGCTCTTTCAGTAACTGCAATATCAAGCTCAATTTCAGCTTCTTCTTCAACTTCTTCAAGATTTCCAAGTTTTTCTTCCAGCTGAGCAAGTTTTTCTTCTACTGCAGCAAGAGATTCCAGTGAATCTACAGAATTGATTTCTTCAATAAGCTTTTCAACCTGTTTTTCATAGCCTTTGTATTTTTTTGCAAGCTTTTTAAGGTGATTTTCTTCCGCATCTTCAGCAAGGCTTGCAAATTCTTTTTTCAGTTTTTCTGCTCTTTCACTCAAACCATCTTTCTTTTCTGTCAATTCTGGAGTCAGCTGAACAGGTTCTGGTTCTGTAATCTCAGGAACCTCTGAAATCTCTGTATGTTCTGGCTCTTCTGTGTTATTCAAAATTTCTTCAACTGCAACTGGCAAAACGCGATCTTTATCAGCGAATTTATACAATGCACCGAGTCTGAATCCAATATAGTGAACTGAAGAAGTCGATTCAGGGCTGAGAGAATATGTTGGAGTAAATTCAAATTCAAGATCTCCATTTACCATTCTTGGATGAGAGAATCTTACACCGGCTCCAAACTGCATAATCTGATCCACATAAACACTATTTACATATTTTGAACCGTCCCCAGAAGCTTTTGGAAGATTAACAGCAAAACCATAATCAAATTCTGGAACAATTGTAAACAAATTTCCAGGAAGAGGAATTCTTGTATAAGCCCCCAGCGTATATCGCATGCTGAAAATGGAATCAATATGAGTATCCTTCATGATTCCACCGTCAAATGCCATTCTAAAAGATGCACCAAAATTTTCCAGAAGCCCATGAACAAATGGAATTTCACCAAACAAAGGCAAAGGAATTCCTGCTTCAAAAGAAGCTCCGCCACCGATTGTTGAAGAAACAAATTCCCGTAAATCACCTGCGGCAGGTTCAAAGTTAAAGAAAGCTCCAGCCCTCATGTCTTTTATAAGACCAAGATATTTTCCGTTGCTTTCTGACTTTGCTGCAGTTGTGCCCTGTGTTTCCTGAGCAAAACCAAATCCAAGAAAAATTGAAAATGTAAGAATCAATGCTAAAATCTTTTTCATAATTTGCCTCAAAAACTAGTAACTCATCGTTGCTTTCATCGAAGGATAGTTTGCCTTTTCCGTATTCCACTGATTTTCATAAGGAGTGAACTCAACAATGTATCCATAAACAGAACCGTAATCTGCAGCGTAATCATTCCACTTACCAGAACTAAGGAAGTGCATGCACTGTTCAGATTTTCCACTACAGCTGTCGTTTGGTTCTCCACCGTCCCAGTTTGTGTATTCAGCCCAATAATTTGCACTATATTTTCCTCTACCAGAATCCTGAATATATCTATCTCCAACCACTACGTCTGCAGCTCCTACATAAGCAATTGATGATGTAGAATTATAATTTTTCATTGATGGAGCCTTAGTAAGATTTAACCGGTTAGTAGATGAATCATAGCTACCCGCAGTACCAGTACCAATAAGAGTCAACGAACTGTTGTAGAAATTTACACTGCTGTTTTCAAGAGCAGAAACATCCTGAGTAACAGTCATGTAATAACTCTTGTTCTTAGAAGTGTAATTTCCGCTTGAATAAACTCCACTCTTAACCTCTTTTCCGCTGACTTTTTCTGGAATAGTACCATCAGTATATATTACACCAGCTTCCGGTCCCGACTGCCACTTAAAAGGAGTATCAAGAGTTACGGTAGAAGGTGCAGCGATTGAAGCTGTATCAAAAACCTCTCTTCCATCAAGACGAGCACCACCTGTCCAGCACTGGCCAAGACTCATTCGTTTAAAGATGTAATTGTTTTCAACTTCTGAAGTAATATTAATGAGATATCCAGTCATTCCGTTGAATACCTGCTGCTTTGCCAGGTTATAAGCATCATGCCATTTGATTGAACCACTAGGAAGTTTTATACCAAGATAGAAGCTTCCGTCAAAATAGTTGAATTTTGTTTTATCATATTTTTTCTGCATAGCATCAATCTGTTCATAAGGAACTGATTCAAGATTGATGTTGATTTCAATCTCTTTGTCAGAAGAATCCTTGATGAAATAAATTGTCCTTAAGAATTCAGTTGCTCTGGCAGGCGTAATCATGTTTTCCTGAGAGAACATGTGAAGATATGTATAATTGGTTTTTGTTTTCAGAGTTTCTGAATAAGATACAGGACCTGTCTGTCCAAGATTCAAAGTTGAAAGAGCAGTTCCATCTTCTTTCTTCATTGCTGTTTCTTTAAGCTGGAACTTACCGTTCTTTACAGAAATTGAGAATACAGAACATTTTTCGTTAATCAATGCTGTAGTTCCAAGCCTGAATTCCATTGGAATTGTATCATCTTTATCGTCCCAAACTATTACCTCAAGTCCGCCGTCCTGAACTTCTTCATGTGAAGGCAGATGAATTGGAGAAGGGTCTTTAAGGTAGATGATGATTTTTTTGGTTCCACCTTCTGTTACATTAGAGAAACCAAGTCCAAGTTCATTCTTTGTGTCCTGCTTGATACATGTAAATTTTGAAGTCTGGGCATAAGTTGCGTCATGAATATAGGCAACCTTGTGAATTTTTTCGTTTTTGTTGAATTCATGGCGGGTTTCAAGAGTAATGTGGTAATCGCCGCTCATCTGCTTGTCGATGTTTACCCACTCGTTTGTGAGAGAAGGCAAATCAACACCAACATTTACACCATTACCGATTACAGTATTTTTACCGCTGATGTTTACAATAGAAGTGTTCTGAGCATCGTGACCAAGACCTGTCATTGAAGCAAGTTTTCCACCAAGAACCGTATAAGTAAAGTTTGAAGCAGGTTTTGAACCATCACGATTTTTAGCCTCCAACTTGTAACCAGTAAAGTCTGTTTTAGACTTGTTATAGGAACCAATTACCTTAGAATCTTCTGTATCGATAACTCCGTTACTGTTGTAGTCAATGTAAATGTTTGTTTCACCTGTTCCGTTTACGTCATCACTCCATTTAATAATGAGGGAATAACCACAGGCAAATACGGAAGGTGCAACTGTAAAATTTCCTGGAATTTCAGGTGGTTCTTCGTTCCAACCGTCAGGTTGAGTAACATCTACACCTTTTTTCCAGACTGGTGTAAGTTCAATATTACCAGTAGTACCTTTTGGAATGTCAGCATACACTTTTCCAGAAGTATCTTTCCAGCCGTCAAGGAGAAGACCATCTGTTCCTGTATATTCCACATCAGAATATTTTGGAAGTGTTGCACCTTCTTTAGCTGTATATGTAGTAGGTTTTGTATATCTATCTTTAAATTCATACTGTCCAGTTGCATAACTGATTGTATAAGTAATAGCCTTAACACCGCTAACTGTAGTGTTTGGTGAAGTACCAGTAGTAACTGGAATTGTCAAAGTATTATCAGGATTTTTTGGAGTTACACCAGGAGCTGCAGGAGTAACATCTTTGCCACCGATTTTTACGCCTTCGCCATTTCCTTCAAATCCTTCTTCATAACCAACATTTACTACAAGATTTCCGCCAGCTGGAACAAGGAATTCATAATTTCCGTCATCATTCTTTTCGTGCTTGCCATTTGAATCAACAGGAATTGGAATACCACCGCCTTCAACTGGTGTGTAGTGAAGACCTTCATTGCCTGGCAAAGTTACTGTAATAAAGTTGATTGAATCCTGATTTGCATCGCTTCCAACAATAAAATCAAGACCTGTGTCTATCGAAGAATTTTCATTACCTTTATCACGCATGAAAATATCATATTCCCCATCAGCAACAGAACCAATAAAATTTCCGGTTCCATCATCATGGAGAACATATTCATTTCCGTCTTTATCTTTAAGAACAATTTCTTTTCCAGGGAAAGCTCCAGAAATACCATCCTTTTTCAATGGAAGACTGATTGCATAAGTTCTGAGTTTTTCAATAAGAATTTTACTTTCTGATACAGCACCACCAGTAATTTCAATGGCTTCAAGTCTGCTAGAAATTACTTTATTTGCACTGTCCAAGATTCTGATGTAAGCAAAAAACTCTTCACCGCTTGGAAGACCTTCATAATTCAAAACAAATCGTTTGAATCTATTGTAATCTGGAGAATCTGTAAATGCTGTAAAAGTTTGAGCATCTGTGGTTGAAAACGGATCCGCAAGTGTTGTAAGACAAGCTTCAGCTTTTGCCACTAACGAATCATTAGGAAAATCTATTGTGAGTTTTGCTGAACCTTTAAAACCAGTCTGTGGACGCATTACAAAGTTAACATGCTTGTAGCCAGTTGCAAGATCAATGGCTTCTGTACTTCCTGCCAATACCATATTATTGCCGTCATAAGCCTTTAACTGGAAAGAATAGGTTTTTGGAGAAATCTCAGTTCCAGAATAAATTGTCTTATAATCAACTTTTGCGTCATTCAGTTTACTGAAATTTTCTGCTCCTGATTCCTTTGCATAAAGATCATAGCTGTAGGAATTGAAGTCGATGCTGGCAAAAGCTTTTCTTGCACCAGATGCTTCTTCTGAAGTAATACAGTTAAAATATACTTTTACTTTTTCACCAGCTGGAATCAATTTTTCTTCCTGGATTTCTGAAAAGTGACATCCAGAAAAAACTGTCATAAGTCCAAAAAGACCGGCAATGTATTTTGAAATATTTTTCATAGTCATTTCAACGCCTCCTCTATTCTTATCTTACAGTTACAGTTTCTGTTTTTGTGTAAATCTTGCCATTGTGTGTAGCTACAACGGTAATTTCATAATCTTTCTTGAGACAGTCAGAAACTGTGAGAACTTTTCCGTGTTCTCCCCCATCATAATTGTTTACGCTCCAGCTATAGATCCATTCGCCTGCATCTTCTGGAATATGAACATTTGCAGTAATTACATTTCCAGTTACAGAACATGTAAGTCCAATATCTGAAGTATCTGTTTCAAGTCCACCACTGGCCTTTGAGTACCATACTGCATAATAATCTTTTGGTGCTTCTTCTGTGTATGAAGGAACAACATCAACACGGTCTGCAAGAGTTCCAGCAGGAGTTGTTACCCAACCGCGGAAGATGAAGTGTTCACGAACAGGATTTTCTGGCTGTGTAAAGTCAATTCTGTATTTTCCAGTTCTTGCTACAGTTTCTGAACTTCCCGATCCTGCATCAACTCCACACCATTTTGCATTTGTGTCACCGCCTGCATTCAAGTGGAATCTGATTGTATAATCTTTTCTAAGGTATGTAACAATTATTTCTGTTTTTTCATCAGCTGTAATTTTGTCTGCATCTGCATTTCCAGTAATTGTTCCTGTAGAATTTCTGATTTCTACAGTTGGATCTTTAAATCCTTTTACTCCAGTTTGATGATAATAAACCATTGTAGAACCAATCTTACCCTTCTTTGTTACAGAACCTTCCAGCATCTGGTCATTAAATCCGTCGATTGCTTTTGGAGCAAGAAGCTTGTAACTTCCGTCTGCATACCTATCCATGCTTTCTGCCCAGTGAACAATCTTGTAAATGCCGTTGATCTGATTCCAGCGTGCAGCATAAATTGAATTTTCTGCAGGGAATGTTGAAGGCAATGCAGCTTCAAGATCTGATTCTGTTCTTACATGCCATGCGTTGAATGTAAAGTCAGGGTCTCCATCATTAATTGAATCGTCATTAATTCCTTCAAGAACAGGTGGCTGTGGAATTGCAACATTAAATCCTCTTGAATCAGCAGTTGGCAATGATGAACCATATTTTCCTTCAAGAACGATTTCTTCTGTTGTATTTCCATTTCCGTCTGTGAATTTTCCACCGTTTGATTTAAGGGTGAATGTTACAGTTTTTCTGTCAAAGTAAAGTTTAACTAAAGTATCACCTTCAGCTCTAATAGCAGTAACATTTGCTCCACCAGCAGTAATAGAACGCTTATGGTCATTGAAAGTAAAGCCAGGCTGTGGAGTTGTATTGAATGCAGGGAATGTACCAATAACACCCTTTACAGTATGAGTTGATTTCTTTTCATATGTTGAATCAACTTTTTCATAATAGAATTCAACTGTGTAGTTAGCATGAGTCTGTTCCCACTTAGCCATATATTCTATAGATTCAGCAGGGAAAGTATGATTATCAACATGCTTGATTGGAGTCTGTGTTGAATCGCCCTTAACGTACCAGCCAAGGAATTTATAATCTTCACGAACAGGATCGTCCACATGTGCATGAGCTTTACCAAATTTTCCGTTGAGAATTTTTGTATCTGTTGATGTTCCGTCTGTCCAGTTACCGCCATTAACATCAAGAGTAATAGAAATATCCTTGCGTGTGTAATTGATTACCTGTGTTCCGTCTACTGTTCCAACATCAATTGTAATTGAATCTGGGTGAGTAAATCCTGGAACCTCAGGAATCTTAATCTTATCGTTAGGAATTGTAGCTGGTTTATTTTCTTCGAGTGCAACGTTATGGAATGAAACTACTTTGTTTCCGTGTTCATCTACAACTGTATTATCTGTAACGTATTCACTAGGAACTTCAAGATTTTCAAATTTGTACTCAATTCTGTATTCAACATAATCAGAAGGAATCCAGTAAACATTGAGAATAACATACTTATCTGCAGTTGCAGCACTAGAAGAATCAAGTTCGCTGTAAGCTTCTTCTTTTGAAACAGCATATGAAATGACTTTTTCTCGAAGTGCTTTTTCTTTGTTGAGCTTCTGAACAATGTTATCAAGGTTATTTTCTGCTTCTCCGTTTCCGAACCACCAGCCGTTACATTTCATTCCTGAAATCTGTTTTGCTTCTGCAACTTTATCTTTAGGAGGAAGTGTAATATCATCGCTTTCAATAGTGAAAGTTCTTTCAGCTTCAGATGGTGCATAGCCGTTTTTCCATTTAATAAGCTCGTTCTGAGTCTTGTAAACAATTCCGTAAACGATTTTCTTAACACCTTCAGTCTTAATACCGCCTGTGAGATCATTGTCTTTTGTATTGAGAGTTATTTCTTCCCCGTCTTTAGCTGGTTTTCCACCAACAGTAATTGTACCATCACCACCGTCGGCACCGTATCCTGTTTCAACTTCAACCTTAACAGTAAAGTCCTGACCAGCTGGAACAATAAATCCACCGTTTCCAGAACCATCGCCAACAGTTCCATTTGTACCAACAACGCCGCCAGTTGGAGTAAGATTTACACCGTCTTCTGGTTGTGGAACAGGAACAGTTACAAGTTCAACTGTATCGGTGCTACCCGAACCAATGCCTTCTCCACCGTTTCCAGTAATAGTTCCAGTATTGGCATCATATTCTGCACCAGTCTTTATAAATTCAGCATTACCAGAACCTTCATTTCCATCAAGCCCAACATAAATGTCAAAAATACCGTCTGTTGCTTCTGTTGAGCCGTCTCCAGAAGATTTTCCAGGCAAGAGTCCTTCAAATTCACCTGTTGGATTTCCATGTTCATCAAGAACAGGCTTTAAGATATATTCGTTGCCATTTTTATCAACAAGCTTAACTTCAAGATCAGGATTATTTGCCCAAAGATTTCCATCCTTGTTTACAGGAATAGTTACTGGTCTTCTATAGTAATGATCTGGAGTAATGTAAATTACAGAACTGGAAGTTTTTCCACCAATCATGTAAACGCTTTCTGAGCTTTCGTAAACAAGAACTCCGTTGGCATCATAGAATTTGTAATCAAGCCAGCGGGCAACACCAGTCTTTACATCATCATAAGTTACACCGATTCGTTTTACTGTGCTTCCGTATTCTGCTTTACGAGGATCATCTGCTGCAAAAGGATTATCAATAATAGAGAAAGAATATTCGTGGAATTTGAATTTTTCTACAAGTTCAGAAAGTTCTTCTTCTTTTCTGTCTTTATTTAAGGCTTTCTGTAAAAGATCGCGTATTTCATCCTCTGTCTGGGATTCTGCATAACCTCTTTCTGGAGAAATACCGGCCTTCATTGTTGTAATAACGCCGTCATCTGGAACAACCCAGTCAACTCTAAGTTTTTGGCCATATTCTTCACCAGCTGGCATAAGAACGATTGTTACTTTCTGTTCTGGTTTTTCGCTCAATGTTATGATTGTAGAACCTTCCATTCTTGTAACTTCACCGTCTTTTGCTTTGAGAGAGAATTTATATTTTTTACCTGTAGCAAGACGAATTGTAGATTCTTTAATGAATTTATCATAACTGAAGTCATTGCAGATTATGTTTTCTTCACCCTCTTCTTCCTCTCCATTTTCATTAACATAAGTGAGAGTATAGTTATAGAGATAAAGATATTTCTTTAAATCATGGTCATCTGAATTTGGAAGAACAGTTCTTGCTTCTGTATCTGAACTTAAGTCAGAAATTGCAAAACTTACAGTTGCGATTTTTGCCGTCACAGTTTCTTCTATTTTATCTGAACTCAAATTAGCGCAGGAATTAAGAAAAATTCCGCCGAGAACAAATGTAAAAAACAAAATTGCATTTCTAAAAAGTTTCTTTGTCATTTTCCTCTCCTCCCTTATTTTTCAACCTTAAATGTGATTTCTTTATTGAAAGGAACCGCCAGACCTTCATATTCCGCCATTACATAAATGGTGTTCTTGAAGTAATCAATATCGAACTGTTTTGAAATAACACCAGTTTCTGTAGGAACGACTTTAACAAAATCTGAATCCACATTTTTCTGCATAAAGGAAACTTTCCACTTCTTAAGACCTTCGCCTGTCTTTTCAAATGGGAGATCAACAGTAACTGTGTAAGTATTTTTTGCGTCCTTAACAGATGAAAGTTCAATGTCTTTTTCTGCACTGTCAACAATACCGCTTCCGTTATTATTTGTAGCTTCGCTGGAATCAATCAGTTCCCACTTTGCAAAATACTTCATGTTTTCTGCTGGGAATGTTGTAAGGGAAGAAAGATCAAGTGCTTCACCTGTTACACCATCACCTTTAGTTTCCCAACCGACAAACTTCTTAAGACTGCCTTTTGCAATCCACTTAACATCGTTCAAGTCTGCAGGAAGTGTAACAGGAGCACCAAATTTGCCCTTTACTTCTCTATCCAGTTTGTCGTCAAATTTATCACCATTTGGCCATTCAGCATCTTCTGCATTGTCACGGTTTGCAACGAATTCAAGTTCGATTTCTCTGCGGTCAAGTTTGATTTCAACAATGTTTTTAGAAATATCTTCATCAACAATAATGTCGTGTTCTCCGTTAACATTGTTCATTCTGAAACCGTAGAATCTTCCGCCCTTTTCAAAATCAGTTGCAGGAATTACAACCTCTGTTCTAAAACCTGGAAGTTCACGGCCAGTTGTGTCATCTGGGAAAGCAGGATTCTGTTCATACTCACGGGCATCTCTAGGACAATCAAGAGTTTCAAAAAGGTATCGCACTGTATACTGAACTGTCATTGATTTTGTTTGAGCAGTGTATTTCTGTTCTGCTTCATCAGTTACAACGCCTGTAAAGTCTGGTGACCAGTAATCAAATACTTCGCGTTTATCTTTAGAATGGAAGTCTGTACGAACAGCCTCAATAAGAGTTCCATATTTGAGATTTGTTAATGTGCGTTCTTTTACATCTTCACCAAAACCATTATCCTGCCCGTTCCATGTTCCGGCAGAATTCCAGATCAAGCCGTTTGGATCAAAGGTTACGTCAAAGAGTTTTCGGTTCAGATAAACTCTTACAACTGTAGAATCATCATGAGCAATTCCACCATCAATTGTAATAGAAGATTTGTCGCCGGAAATTGTAAGACCTTCTGAAATTTCTCCGACTTTTCCAAGATAAGCATGATCGAATTCAAAGCCTTTGTGATTTTTAATGTCAAATGTTACAGCACCAGGGAAATCACCGACTTTAGTATCTGAGTCATCTCTATGTATTGTGTAATTATCATCTTCAACATTCTCAAGATAATATTCAACACCATAAAGAGCACCTGTACGTTTATAAACAGCTTCGTAACGGATGTTCTTAGCAGGAAATGTTGGATTTTCAGGTAAATCACCGTGAACTGACTGCCACTTAACAAATTCATGATGTTCCTTTGATGGAGATGGTGGCAACTGTAAAATCGGATCACCGTATTTTCCGCTAATCTTAAAAATCTGCTCGCCTCGGTTAAAGTTACCGCCGTTTGCATTCATTGTTACGGTAACTGTAGCGCGATTGTATTTGATTTCAACTACTGTAGAATTGTCAACATTTACATTCTGCTGATCAAATGGAAGAGCATAGTAGCCAGGAACGCCGTCATAAGCTTTTGCCTTTGTGATAATTTCTGAACCTGCAGAATACTTTTCGTCAGGGAATCTTGCATCAGAAATGTAAGTTCCGTCTTTCTGTTCAAAAAGATGTTTGATAGTGTATTCAGGAGGTCCTTTATCCCAGACTGCAGAGTAATGTCTGTCCTGTGTAAATTTAATGTCGACTTTTCCGCCAACTTCATTCCAGCCTTCAAAGTTCCATAAATCTCCGTAAACTTGTTCACCATTATTATTGATGTAATCTCTTTCGTCACGAGAACATTCAATGCAGCCGAATTCGGTAAAATCAGCTTCATATTTGCCGGAAATATAGCGTTCAGAATGGTAATCATTATGCTCATTGTCATCAACATTCTTCCATTTTGCATAAGCCGCATCAAGATCAAAACTATAAGTAAAAATTCGTCTGTTATAGAAAATTTCAAGAACAGCAGACGCTTCATCTATTTCTTTTATTTCTACCTGTTCAAAAGGTTCTGTTTCAAAACCGTATCTTGAAATTGCCTTGTAATTTGATCTTTCACCTGGAACACCGCTAGCAGCATTCATGGCAACAAGAGTATATTTCTGGTCTATAGTTGCATCTTCTGCATAATCAAGATTTTCTTCATAAACCTTTACAATGTAGTTTGAATTAACAGCATCCCAAACAGAATAATAAGTGTGGTCTTCTGCAGGATAAGTTTCAGGAATTCGCACAGTTGTAACAGTTTCAGCATTTAAATCTTCTGTCCAACCTACGAATTTTTCATCAATTTTTTCAATTTGAGTAATATCAATTAATGGAAGTCGTTCACCATATTTACCCTTAAGCTCGTGAACACCTTCAGTAAGATCCCACTCACCGCCATTTGGATCAAATGTAAGAGTTATGCGTTTACGAGTGTATTTAATAGAAAGAACATTGTTTTTTAATGTTTTATTTTCAGAAAGAAGCTCAAAACCTTCTGGAATTGTTGGTTCAAAATGTTCAGGGCTCGTTTCTGAGAAAGTGACTTTTGTAAGGCCAGGATCAACCTCATCATTATCCAGAGATTCAAATTCTTCAATGATTGAATATCCAACAGCCTTCTTAACGGAATCTGCTCTCTTAAAATCCTCAATCATATGAGAACATCCCGCAAGAAAAAGTGAAACTACTATATATATATATAGTATAGAGGCTTTTTTCATATTATCTCCTATAACATACTGTTATCCCTTCATGGTATACCCTAATTAAACAAAAGTCCATTTTTTTAGCGAAAAAATTCTTAAAATTATCCTAAAAATTGTTCCCCAGCATTTTCAATTCGCTTAAAATAAACGCCGCCATTTTGTTTGAGCCATTTGTCACACCGTTTATAGTCAGGGAAAATACTAAGCACTTCAGCATAAAATGCCTTTGAATGATCCATATGCCGCCGATGGCAAAGTTCATGAACCACAACGCTGTCCAGAATTTCAAGAGGCATCAGAACCAGAAGACAGTTGAAGTTCAAATTTCCTTCTCTGGAACAGCTTCCCCACCGAGATTTTTGCAGCCGAATAAAAATGCGGTTATAAGAAATTCCACTTAACTCAGCATAATACGCCACCCGCTGCGGAATCAGAACTTTCGCCTTTTTTCTGATTTCCTTAATGTCATCTGCAGAAAGCGCACCCATTTCTCTGGCAAGTTCAGCCTGCCTCTCAACTTTTTCAATCTGTTTTAAAATCCAGGTTCTTTTTTCCTTTATAAATGCAATGGAAACAGAATCAGGAGTTCCAACCGGCACCTTTACGACAACCTGTTTGTCACTGCCAATATGAATGCTCATGCTTCGCCGCCGGGATTTCTGGATTATGTAATTAATTTGCAATTTAATCGCCTAAATATTCTTCTATATTATTGCGCATCCAAAGAAAATCGTAAAGCAAGCTTTTTAAATTTAAATAAAATCATAAAACTTGTATTTTTAACCCCAAATTTCTTTATAAAACTTGTATTTCATGCACCTAAATTCGTTATAAAACTTGTAAATGCGCATTGAAAATTCGTTATAAAACTTGTATCTTAGTTTCAGGAATTGATTATGGAACGAAAAAAAATCACAAATCTTGAACAATGGTTAAAATCGCCTAGAAGAAAACCCCTTGTAGTTTGGGGTGCCAGACAGGTTGGAAAAACTTATCTAGTAAAGGAACTTTTTGCAAAACGATATTTCAAGGATTTTGTTTACATCGATTTAAAAAAAGACAATCAGGCCCGTTCATATTTCTCCACAACTTCAAATGCCGACGAGTATCTGACTTACATAGAAGCAAGATTCGGGAAAAAACTTACACCGGAAACTCTTTTAATTTTTGACGAAGTTCAACAGTGCCATCAGGTATTGTCTTCATTAAAATATTTTTGTCAGGATCATCGGGAATTGCCGGTAATTGCAACAGGTTCCCTCGTTCGACTTTCAATCAAACAACAGGAAAAAAAAGATTCAGCAGATGAATTTCTGTTTCCTGTGGGAAAAATTGATTCCATGACAGTTTATCCTGTTTCTTTTGAAGAATATTTGATGAATGTAAATCCAGTTCTCCTCAAAATGATTCAGGAATCTTATTCATCAAAATCAGCACTCCAAAAACCTTATCACGATATGGCAATGGATCTTCTGCATGAATACCTTTCAATTGGCGGACTTCCAGAAGCCCTGGATATTTTCATTCAGGAAAAATCCTATGTTGAAGCAACTGCAACACTAAAGGAAGTTTACGAGAATTATCTGGGGGACATGGATACCTACAATGTTTCAACTGAAACGATTTTAAAAACCCGAAATGTGTACAAAAATATTTTCTCTCAGCTGAATAAAGAAAACAAAAATTTTAAGGTATCACTTGTAGAAAGAGGAAAATCCAACCGCGACTACTTTAATGCTTATGAATGGCTGGAACTGGCACATGTAATTTATCGCTGCAAAAACATCAAAGGCCATGTGAATTTACCTATTCAGGAAGAATCTGCAGGGCTTTTCAGATTGTATCTTGCTGATGTAGGGATTTTTGCTTACCAGAGCCAGACAAATCAGGCTGACTTTTTTGTAAAGGACAGAAGAAACACGTTAGCTGGAGTTTTTTATGAAAATTATGTAGCCTGCGAATTTGCAGCAAAGGAACTCCCGCTTTTCTACTGGACAGGCAAACAAACCCACGAGTTTGAATTCATAATCTATTCAGGTGGAAAGCTTTACCCTATCGATGCCAAAAAAGAAAAAGGAAGTCTGGGCTCTCTGGAAGAATTCCGCCACTCCAACGGAAAATGCACCGCCATAAAAATTTCAGCCAACAATTTCGGCTACAACAAGGAAAATGACATTCTGACAATTCCACATTACGCAGTCTTTTTGCTGGCAGAAGATTTGAAGAATGGAATGGTTCAGGTGGGTACGTAAATCACAAATCTCCCCCACCCGTCTTCACAAGCATTTCACGCTGTTCTACCCGATGAGACCACAAAATTCCCACAAACCAGCAGCAAAACATGGTATAATATAGATAGATTCAACAATTCAGAAAAGGTAAATATATGGAAATCGTAGACACAAAAGAAGGTTATCTCTTCAAAATTTTTGGAAACAAGACATTTGCAGTTCAGGAAGGAAACGATTCAGTGGCCTTCTGCCCGTACTGCTACAGTCAGATTAATTTTTCCGATGACAAATGTCCTTGCTGCAACAAGAACATTCCTGAACTCATTTATTTTCACGGCGACGACCAGACCTGGATTGCCACAGGAAACGAATAAAACCAGAATTTTAGGAGACAAAAGAAATGACAATAGACAAAAAAATCGAAGGCGAAACACTTCTGCTTTCTCTTGAAGGCAGGCTCGACACAACAACCGCACCTCAGCTTGAAGCAGAACTTAAGGCCCTGAATGGAATCACAAGCCTTACAATCGATATGGCCGCACTTGAATATATCTCATCAGCAGGGCTTCGTGTTCTTCTTTCCATACAGAAAATTATGAACAAACAGGGAAAAATGACAGTCAAAAACATAAATGACACGGTAAAAGAAGTTTTTGAAGTTACCGGATTCATTGATATTCTTACAATCGAGTAGCAAATGGCACTTACAAAAGAATTGACGGTGGCTGCAGAAACAAGCAATATTTCAACAGTCACCAATTATATAGAAGAAAATCTCCAGGAAGCAGGCTGTCCAATGAAGGACATAATCAAGATAGACATCGCCCTTGATGAAATCCTGAGCAATATTGCGTTCTACGCCTACAAAGACACAAAGGGTGACATGACTGTTGTTCTGAATGTTTTTGACGAGCCTAAATCCTGCACAATCACATTCAGGGACAACGGATTTCCATACAATCCCCTTGAAAAATCAGATCCAGACATAACAACCAGTGCAGAAGATCGGGAACTGGGAGGCCTGGGAATCTTCATGGTAAAAAAATCCATGGACGAAATGACCTACGCCTACGAAAACGGTCAGAATGTTCTCACAATCAGAAAGAATTTTTCGATTTAGACTGAATACCGAGTTTTTGTAAACTAATTCTATTTTACACTAGTACCGCTGGGCGTTTTTTAAATTGTAATCTTCAAAAAGCTTCAGGCATTTTTCTCTCTCCAGTTCCTGTGCAGAATATGCATCTGTCTTGCCTTCAAAGCACTTATAGAATTCATCATCGCGAAAACCGATTTTGTCCGTGTCCTTAATATTGCAGCCGTAAAAAACTTTTCTGATGTTTGCCCACAGAATTCCGCCAAAACACATTGGACAAGGTTCAGCAGTGGTATACAACTGGCAGCCGCTCAAATCATGGGTATTCAGATTTTTGCAGGCATCCCGAATTGCTTCCATTTCACCATGGCAGGTAGGATCCTTGTTCAAAATTACACGGTTGTGTCCACGGCCTACAATTTTTCCATCCTTCACAATAACCGATCCAAATGGTCCGCCGTGCCCCTGATTGATTCCGTCATAAGCTTCTTTTAGAGCTTCATCCATGTAGTCCATATTTTAATCAGCCTCACTTAATTTTGAACATAAGCATTGTAATATCGTCGAACTGTGGTGCAGTGTCGTTGAACGTTTCAATTGCCTTGAACATATCCTCAGCAATTTCAGACAGAGTTTTGTCCCTGGAAGCATTCAGCGTCTGAAGCAATCTGTCATTTCCAAATTCTTCATTTCTTGGACTCATGGCTTCTGGAATTCCGTCGGTGTAGTTGAACATTATGTCACCCTTTTCCAGCTGAATCTCCCCCTGCTTGTACTTAATTCCGTCCATTCCGCCAAGAACAAATCCTGAATTGATTTTTTCAAGCTCAAAGACTCCGCCATTTCTGGCAATTGCAGGTTTTTCATGACCGGCATTTGCATAAGTGAACAGCTTTGAATCCAGATCAAGAACACCACAAAAACAGGTGACAAACATTTCAGCAGGATTTTTTTCACACAATTCCTGATTAGTCGTAGTCAAAGCTTCTGCTGGTGAAAGTCCCATTTTCAGGTTCTTTTTGAGAATGATTTTTGAAACCATCATAAACAGAGCCGCAGGAACACCTTTTCCAGAAACATCAGCCACCACAACCGCCAGATGCCTGTCATCAATCATAAAGAAATCGTAGAAATCACCGCCCACTTCAAGAGCCGGCTTCATTGTTGCATAAAGATCAAGATCCGCAAAAACCAGAGGCGCAGGAAGAGCACCAAGCTGAATTTCTGTGGCAATTTTAAGCTGAGTAGCATTCTTTTCTTTTTCCGCAGTTGCAGCAGAAAGATTGTCCACATATTCACCCAGCTCAGTAGCCATTATGCTGTAGGAGCGGGACAGATCTCCAATTTCCGTTGAGAACATCAGATATTTACTGCACTTCATCAGAATTTTTTCGATTTCAAGATGAATGTCACTTTCCCTGCCAAAATTCTTTGCCGTTGTAGAAAGACGTTCAAGCGGAGTAGATACATTTTTTTCAACATAATGAAGAAAAATCAAAGAAGGACAGAGACAAAGGAAAAGCGCCGAACCGCAGACAAAATAAACATAGCTCCAGAGCGTTATTGGATCAGAACCATACTTTGGATAGAAAATATAGTAGCCCGCAACTGAGGCCATAACAGAAATGATGATTGAAAAACCAAGAAAGAACAGAATCATCTTTTCATTTATAGAAAAGAAAATATAGGTTTTGTCCTTTAATATTCTGTTCTCACGGTTCTGCTTCTTTACCGAAACAAAGCACATAAATGGGATTCCGATTACGATGAAGAAAATCATCTGGTTAAAGAAGGTGTTCCAGAAGCCCAGACCAAATACCGGTGAACCAAAAATAAGATGAGTCAGTCCCCAGATCATAAAGGCACAGAAAAGCGAATCCACAAGGCTCAGAAGAAGAAACTGAATAATCTTGTAAACACGATCCAGTTGAAGTTTGTTGTTGTCATGCCTTCGAAGATACCTGTAGAGAAGAGCCGGCAGGTATCCGTACAAAATCTGAATGAAAAATCCGGGAATAAATACTATTGGTGGATAACCGCTGCTTATATCGGCAATCAAGTTTCCAATTGCACAGCCAAGAGTTCCCCAGATGCCAAAGGCAATTCCAAACACCAGCGGAAAAGCACTGGTTGGACGAACCTCTGTAGTTTCTGAAAGCTTCAGAAAATTACGGAAAGGTTCACCAAGAAAGAAGAATATCGCGCAACATAAAACCGTAATCAGAAAATATTTTAAATACTTTTTCATATTCACCAAAACAAAAATAGTCTAAGCTTTAGTTGTTTGTTTCCGGATTTTCATCCTTTGGAAGAACAAGATTAAGAATAATTGAAAGAACAAATACTACAGCAACGCAGTTTTCAGCAAACACGCTCTGAACGATTGGTGGGAAAATTCCAAAAAGATCCTTAATCTGTGTGAAGCCCAAACCAACACTGAGAGAAAGTGCAGAAATTGTAATGTTTCTTGATGAATAGCCGCATTTTCCAAGCATCTGGAATCCGGCCACAACAATGTTTCCGAACATCATGATTGTACAGCCGCCAAGAACAGCCTGTGGAACAGTTGTAAGGAAAGCTCCCACAGCAGGGAAAATTCCAGCAATAATCATAATCACTGCACCAGTTCCGATAACAAATCGGTTCACAACCTTTGTCATTGCTACAAGACCAATGTTCTGGCTGAATGATGTGATTGGTGTACATCCAAATACACCTGCAAGAGCGCTTATAAATCCGTCTACAGCAAGAGAACCTGAAAGCTCTTTTTCTGAAATGGATCTGTTCAAGCCAGTTTCTGCCACGGCTGTTGAATCACCGATTGTTTCAGTTGCAGAAACAAGATAAATCACAACCATAGAAAGAATCGCACCAATGTTGAATTCAGGTTTAAATGGAAGAATTGCCGGTACAGAAACAATTGAAGTTCCTTTTAATACAGAAAAATCAACCATTCCCAGACAAACAGAAAGAATGTATCCGATTATGAGACCAAAAAGAACAGAAATTACTTTGAGATAGCCTCTTAAGAAGATTGAAAAGCACAGACAGCTTACAAGTGTTACAGTTCCTACAATCCAGTTGTTTACAGAACCAAAACCTGCAGCACCCTGACCGCCACCAAAAGAAGCAGCACCTACTGTAAGAAGTGAAAAACCAATGGCTGTAACTACTGTAGCCGCAACGATTGGTGAAATTATCTTCATCCAGTATTTTGCAAAAAGTCCTAAAAGTCCTTCTATAATACCGCCGGCAATTACACATCCGATTACGGTTCCAATGCTGTAGTTTGTACCAATGAAAATGGCTGTATTAAGGAAGGTAAAGCTGATTCCCATTACGATAGGAAGTCCAGAACCGATTTTCCAGAGCGGATTAAGCTGAATAAGTGTACCAATACCGGCAACAATCATCGCATTCTGAATGATTCGTCCAGAAAGAGAAGAATCCAGTCCAAGCACGCTGGCAAGAATCATAATTGGCGTAATGTTTGCCACAAACATGGCCAGGATGTGCTGAAGTCCAAGTGGAACAGCCTTAGCAAGAGGAACGCGTCCTTCAAGCTTGTAAATGTTTTCTGCATTAGAATTTGTCATTTTAACCTCACTTTTTTACTGTTTTCTAAATTCTATTTTACCTGTTTCTGGATCCATGCTTTCAACAATGGCAATGGATTCCAGTTTGTAACCACGATCTCTCAAAATCTGACCACCCTGCTGGAATCCTTTTTCAATGGCAATTCCAACACCAACAACACTGCCGCCGGCCTGCTTTACAATATCAATAAGACCAAGAGCCGCCTGACCGTGAGCCATAAAGTCATCAATAATCAGAACCTTGTCTTCAGGACAGATGTATTTTTTTGAGACAAACACATGATTTGTAACCTTGTGCGTATAGGAAGCAACATCAGCTATGTATTTATCATCATCCTGAACAACAGTCTGGCTTTTCTTTGCAAAAACCACCGGCACTCCAAAATACCGTGCTGTCATACAGGCCATACCAATACCAGAAGCCTCAATAGTGAGAATCTTGGTAATCTTCTCGTTGGAAAAGCGTTCCTTAAATTCTTTGCCCATCATATCAAGCAGATCAATATCAATCTGATGATTCAAAAAGCTGTCAACCTTAAGCACATTGCCAGGTTTTACAATTCCGTCTTTACAAATTCGTTCTTCAAGAAAATTCATTCTTATAGTATAAACCTCTTTTTATCAATTTTACCAGCAAAATGCCATTGTCGGATTTGATTCAAAAACTTTTCTAAAAATTTATACAACCAATATCTATAGAAAAGAATGGCATGACCTTTGTGAAATTTCCATAATTCGTCAATTTCGAATAATCCCAGGTTGAAGATGCAGCTCCAAGCCTCAGATAAATGCTGTAGTTACCCTTCACATTTATTCCAAAGCCTGCAGAAGTGCTCCACATAAGCGGATTTTCATCAGCAGCCTCACTTGTAACAGGAACAAGCCGATCCCATTTTGTGGAAATATTTCCAACCGTACCAGTAAGCCTTAAAACCGCATCCCCACCAAAAATAGTAAGCTGCTTCCACGGTTCAAACTGCAGTGTAAGTTCAGCACAGGCTTTTATGGAACCGTATTTGCCTTCACTAGTGCACTGAGGAAAAAATCTTCTGTCGTAATCGTGAAATCCACCAGCAAGAAGACTGTAGGCATTCTTGTTCATGGTTCCCAGCATATCAGTTGCAAAATACAATCCCGTATTGATGCTCAATTTTTTTCCAAGAGGAACTGCACTTTTTAAATTCAGAGTAGTTATAAAAGAAGGATCAAAAATTTCGTCCTTGAACGGAAACAAAAGATCTAACTCTGTATCAAGATATATACCCGAATGTGGAAAGCAATCTCGGTCCAATTTATCCAAGGTATAGTTCAGATAGCCGCCAAAGGTTCTGGCAATGAAATTTTCATCGATAATTTCTGCAAATTCGGAGTATTCGTCCTGAAACTGCTCAAGCAGAACATCAGCAAAAGGCCTGATTGCACCAATTACCGGCGTACTCTTTGAATTATAATATCCGCCAATATTTAAAAGGTTTCCATTATCAGTTCTGAAACCAACAAAGCAGTTGCTGTCCAAAACCTTGAAGGAATAAACATTTGCCACGCCAAAACTTCTGGCATCGGTGAAAGGCACTACTGAATACCGTGATTCTGAATAATCCACATCAAGCCGCAGGAAAAAATTAGAAGTCAAAGGCTGTATATAGAAAAGCCACAGGCCATTATTGTTGATTCCCCTTCCCCCTACTGCCAGACAGGAACCTGGACCTGTAAAGCCTCTGAACTGAACATCTTCACTTAAAGTAAAGGAAGTCATGCTTTCAGGTGAGACAGTCTGCTGAAATTCCAGACCAGTCACCAGCTTGATTTCCTTTTTTTCCTTCTGCTTCAGCAAAAGCTTTACAACAGTTTCCTCACCTTCCTCATACACTCTCGGATAAATGCTTACATAATTTCCTGTAATGTAGATTTCATCCATAAATTTGCTGAAATTATCTGGAGTAAGTTCCTTGTCGTACAGATGAGTAAATGCATGGTTGAAAAGTTTAACATCAGCTTCAAGGGCACCTTCAACTTCAAGTTTAGTTGGAATCATATTTCCACGGAAACGATAAGTTCCCCTTCTCTTCTTTTCTTTTCGGGAAGAAATTCGTTTGCCGTTTTCATCATAGTCATTCGGATAAATCTGCTTTCGGATTTCCTCCAGCTTTCCTTCATACTCAGGAAGAACTCTGGCACCTTCAGCATAAATTTCCTTTGCCCGCATAAAATCCAGAGTTCCGTAATTTTTCAGTTCTGGAACAATCACAAGGGCGGCATCCTTATACATTGCCTGAGTTGTGGTGTATTGAGAAATTGTAATTGTGTTCAGCATGGCAACAGCAGGATTTGAAGAATAGACTTCAGGATTGTCACGAACCTTCTGGGAAATATCCACGGCAATAATGATGTCATAGCCCATGTTCCTGGCAACATTGATTGCAAGGTTGTAGCGGATTCCGCCGTCCATATAGTACTTGCCGTCAATTTCCATAGCCTGAAAGATTGAAGGCAAACTCATACTTGCACGAATGGCTTCAGCAATGTCACCATCAGAAATAACCTCAGCTTCACCTGTAAGCATATTCGTAACAACAGCCCTGAACGGTATGGGAAGTGTGTTGAAATCCATGTATGAAGGATATTTCAGCGTAAGACTTTTCAGCATTTCATACACATTTTGACCATTGGAAAGACCGTTTCCAAGCTTAAGATGAAGATCAGAACCAAAATTCAGGCTGAAAAGATTACTGTTCAAGCTGTGCTTTTCCAAGGTGGCCTCGTAGGGAGAACGGGCTGTATCAGAAAAAATAGGAGTCCAGTTTACCTGGTCAAAATAATTCAAAATTTCTGTTGTTGAATATCCGGCCGCGTAGACACCTCCAACAATGGAACCAATGCTGGTACCAACAATCATATCAACAGGAATGTCCATTTCTTCCAGCAAATCCATTACGGGAAGATGAGCAAAACCTTTGGCACCACCACCGGCAAGTACAAGGGCAACTGAAGGACGGTCTTTAGGCTTTGGACCGGGAGTCAAATTTCCGTCAACATTTTCAGGAAGCGCAAAAACCGAACATATTGTAAAAATCGCCGCATAAACAGCTGTAACAAATTTCTTCATAGGACTATTATAACACGCCCTGCAATTTTTAGAGACAACTTTAAAAAATTCCGCAGAGAGGCGATTTTTACTCAAATCAACAAATTACTCCAGAAAATTCAAACGACGCGTATACGGCCTTTCTCGTGCGAGTAATTTTTTCTATATAATTTTTATATAAATTATATTATTTTATTATATTTTTATATAACTTTTATATAAATACTTATATATATCTTATATAACTTTAATATATTTTAATACAACGAATATTGAACAAATTCCCATTTGCATTTATACTTGATTCAAGTGGTGGTTTTAAAACACCAAACATGGCGGACAAATACGTTCGTTGTTAAGTTCGTTTTAAGACCTCTCGACTTCGCTCGAGGTGACAAGTTTCGAGAGCCTCAGCCACCGCAATCAATTTTCGATGCAGCAACCAGCCACATTGAATTTCCGGGAGGATTTTTTTTATGAAGACAATCTGTTTTTACAATCACAAGGGAGGCGTTGGCAAAACCACTTTGACTGCTGCCATTGCCGGTGAACTCATCTCTGAAGGCCAGAAGGTTCTGCTCCTGGACACAGACTCTCAGGCAAACCTTACTTCTCTTTTTTGTGAAGGTGACATTCAGTATGAGCTGGCAGACTACCTGTTCAACAGCAAGGATACAGCCCTTCTCTCAAAAATCATTCGTGAAACAAAATACGACAATCTTTACATCATTCCAAACAAGAAACTTTCTGCCGGCGGTAGAATCGACGAATGGGCACGCTCAGGAGCCGGTTCCAAGGAAAACAGAAATGTTATTCCAAACCTGATGAAAATGATTGAGAGCTGCAAAATTGATTTCGTGCTTATCGACATGCCTCCAAGCTATTCTGAACTGGACAAGGAAATTCTTCTTGCCAGCGACGAGGTAATTCCAATCCTCAAAATCGACACATTCTCTGTTGAAGGAATCAAGGACTTCTACCTGCTTCTGGAAAAACTTAAGGACGGCGACTCAAAGCCTGAATTCAAAAAATATATTTTCAACTGCAAGGACCTGAGAACCTCAATGCAGCGCACTCTTCTTGAGCAGATTGAGAACATCAACTTCAAAAAATACATAGTTCCAACTGACACAATCTTTGAAAAATCAAAGGCCAGCAGACAGCTGATTCAGGCCATGAACGGAACAAAAACAGAAACTCAGAAAGTGCTTTCAGAAATCGCAGCTGACTTGATGGAGGGAAAATAATGGCCAAGCTCACTGAAAAAAAGACAGAAACAGCAAAGGCAACCCAAGCCCTCGCATCACAGTTCCAGGCGCTGAACACAATCGCCGAGCACGAAAACAAAAAAACAGAATCCTCAGAAAATTCCAGAACAGACGGACGCAAGGACAGACTTTGCACCTTCAACCTTCCGGCAGAAGATTACGAAAAGTACAAGGCATGGTTCGGCTCAAAAGGACTCTCAATGTCCATGGGTTTAAGAATGTGCCTGGACTACATCCACTACAACGACAAAGCAGAAAACCTGATCTTCACAAAATCCGGCATCAGGGAAAACGAGCTTACAAGGCTCAGATAAAAACTGTACTTTGGTTATAGTTTCTTCTATATATTGTACTCTGGTTATACTTAAAATTCGATTTTGCTGTACCTTGGTTATATTTGAAGTTATAATTCATTGTATTATATAGACTTAGAGAATCTGATTATAGAACTGTACTTTGGTTATAGATGATTGAAAAAGGGCTGAAAATCAAATGATTTTTCTTCTTCTGAAATTCTTACAATAACTAAAGTACAAAAAATATAAAAAAGTTTAAATGTACTTCGGTTATAGTATTGTACTTTAGTTATAAATTTGT
>JAGHUJ010000041.1 GCA_018064905.1 Candidatus Treponema equifaecale | reverse complement strand
ATGGATAGCCGAGAAAAAATCCAATTTCATGGGGAAAGTCTTTTGGGTTCTTGAGTCGGGTAAACAATTCTTTTAGGGTGAGGGCTGCATCCAGTGGATTCTGATAACCTTTTCCACGCAGATGAGATTGAACCAATCCGTCTGATATAATCTCCCTTATTCAGGAATAGTTGTAAATTAAAATCATCCAGCGGTTTGATGGGGTTTTAAAATAAGTCAAACTCAAATTCTGTGCCTGTAGTTTAAGTTCCCATTTTACAAGAAAAGTTAGTGACAGCTAACCAATAGTGTGTTATAATTAGATTAATCTAACATTAGTTTATGGAGGCTAATATATGACTAAATGGGGTGCATTTGCAATTGGAGCAGTGGCAGGTATTGCTGCTGTTCAGCTTGTTAAGACTCCAGGCTTCAAAAAAGCCTGCGCATCTGTAATTGGTAAAGGAATGCAGCTTAAGGACGATGCTGCAGCTTTTGCTGAATCAGTAAAGGAAGATGCTCAGGACATTATTGCTGAAGCAAAGTTCAACAAGCAGAATGCATGATGCAAAGACGGCGGTTGCAATGAATCTGTAGCCGCTGTCTTTCATTTTCAATGGTTGATTTATGAATATACAGATACATCATTATTTACCGGGTAGAATCAGACTTCACTATGACAGGTTGCAATATAGTTCCAGGCAGGCAATTCTTGCGACTACCCTTATTGCAGTTCAGGAAGGAGTGTTGGACATAGACGTAAACACTAAAATCGGATCATTTCTTATTTATTTTGATGAAAGCGTTCTTTCAAAGAATGATTTGATTAGTCTATTCAAAGCTCTGACAGGAAAGTATCTTGAAGACAAACAGTTGCTTGATCGGATTAAAGATATTCCAGAGAGTGAAAGTATTTTCGGTCTTATTGCAGAAACTTTTGCAGTTCATTATTTGAAGAAATGGTTCCTGCCTGTTCCGATAAAAAATTTCCTGCTGGCGATACATCTGCTGCCAAGAATATTCAGAGCATTTTATTCGTGCCTCACAGAGGATTTGTTCAACACGGACTTGCTCGACGCAACAGCCCTTACGGTTTCATTTCTTACAGGAGATTATCAGACCGCTTCAAACATAAACATGCTGCTGGGACTTGGTGAAGACATAGAGGAAGTTACAAAACAGAGATCCTACGACAATCTTGCACAGCAGCTTTTGTCCATGGATGATCAGGTTCAGAAGGTTGAAGGAAACAGTGAAGAAACAGTTTCTGTCTCCTCAGTTAAAAAAGGCGACATGGTCGTATTCAGGGCGGGAAACCAGATTCTGGCAGATGGAATCGTTCATCATGGAGAAGGGCTGGTCAATCAGGCAAGCATTACAGGAGAATCACTTCCGGTTGAAAAGAAAGAAGGTGCTCCTGTGTTTGCCGGAACCATTGTTGAAGAAGGGGAAATCTATGTTGTCGTTCAGTTCACTGGAAACGAAACAAAAGTAAACAACATTATCCGCATGATTGATAATTCACAGAATCTTAAGGCTGCGGCACAAAAACGGTCTGAAGATTTTGCACAGAAAATTGTCCCGTTCAATTTCCTTTTGACGGGTCTTACCTGGTTCATTACAAAAGACATTAAAAAGACAGTCTCCACTCTTATGGTTGATTATTCCTGCGCACTGAAACTTTCGGCTCCTATTTCTGTACTTTCAGCCATGCGTGAAGCCGCAGAATCTGGAATAAGCATAAAGGGCGGAAAATATCTTGAAGCAGTTGCAGAAGCTGATACGATCATTTTTGACAAGACAGGAACTCTTACTTATGCATCTCCAACAGTCAATAAAATATATGCCTTTGAGGGATACACGGAAGAAAAGGTCCTTACATTGGCGGCATGTCTTGAAGAACATTTTCCTCATCCACTTGGCCGAGCCGTTGTCAACGCTGCAACACAGAAGAATCTCATTCACCCGGAACTTCATACAAAAGTTGATTACATTGTTGCCCATGGAATTGCATCGACTTTAGGCGGCAAGAAAACCTGTATTGGAAGCGCTCATTTCATTTTTGATGATGAAGGCATACCTGTTTCAGGTGAAGCCAGGGAAATCAAGGAAAAGGAAGTTCAGACCGGCAATTCACTTTTATACCTTTCCTATGATGGAAAACTGGTGGGAATCATCGGAATCGGCGATCCTGTACGGTCTGATGCAAAAAACGCTGTTGAGAACTTAAAGAAACTGGGAATCTCCCAGACAATAATGATTACAGGCGATACTGAAGGTGCTGCAAGAAAAATTGCAGATCAAACTGGAATTGATAAATATCATGCCCAGGCATTGCCGGAAGATAAAGTTCATTTCGTAGAAGAAGAAAAAAGAAACAGACACAAGGTTGTAATGATCGGCGACGGAATCAATGATGCGCCTGCACTTTCGGCTGCGGATATTGGAATTTCAATAGATGGCGCATCTCCAATTGCCGGTGATACAGCGGACATCAATCTGAGCCATGACGGACTGCAAAGTCTAGTTACAGTCAGAAAGCTTGGACGAGGTTTGCTTGAAAGAATGTATTTCAACGAGCGGACAATCATCGGTGTAAATTCATTTTTGCTGGCAGGAGGCGTTCTGGGATTGATTTCTCCGACACTTGCAGCTATTTTACATAACACAACAACCATAGGCATTTCTCTTTCTTCAATGAGACCCATATTGCCTGAAGGAGGCATCGAATGATGGTAACAAGTTTTTTCCCGGGAAGGATAAGACTCAGGGAAGCCGTGTTCAAGGATTCCCTGATAGTGCAGGAATGTTCAAGGATTTTGAAGTGCTCTGACGCAGTGAAAAACATTTCAAGCAACTGCAATACGGGCAGCATTCTTTTGGAGTATGATCTTGAAAAAGTTCCGGTGGACAAGCTTAAGCCGCTGGTTCCTTTTTTCACGGAACTGGAAAAACTTGCCCGCAATTATGATTCCAGCAAAAGAACTGTCATCATAGACAAGCTTCGGGAATTGGAAAGCATAATAGGCAGCTGGCAGTAGGGAAGGATTAATAATCTTCCCGGCTTTTTAATACTCCGCTCCAGTTTTCAATTACGCACTGTGCTACCAAAGGATCGTACATGGTTCCGATATTCTTTATTATTTGTTCTTTGCAGACATCAGTGGCCATTCCTTTTCTGTAAGGTCTGTCGGATATCATTGCATCTATTGAATTAAAGGTACTGCATCGCGGATTCCAATTTTTCCGATGTCGTGAAGATGGGCAGCAATGTGGTATATTTCTTTTTCGTCTTCAGGCAGTCCTAGCAAATCGCAGATTTTTTCCGTCATTTCGGCAACCCTTGATGAGTGGTGGCTCGTATGAGAAACCCTTGCTTCCAGAGTTGAAATGATGCATAAAATAAAATCATGAAATTGAGATAATGCCTGCATGGGATGCCTCTTTCATATCATTGTTGTAGTTAGCTATAGCTAACACTTTAGAAAAATATTAACTCTGTGTAAAGGGGTTAGTTAATACTAACTATAATACCTGATTATTTTGGACTTGAGAATGGACGCTCTTTTTTTAATATATGTGATATAATTTCCAAAGGCTGAAGAAAAAGAACCAATACATTGAATGTTCAAAGAAAGTATCAGAAGCTTTGCAATGAAATAAGTCGGTTGTTGAAATTGATACCGGCGGAACTATAAACATAAGGAATCCAACCATGCCATGTTCAAATGTAAAAGAATGTATGTGTCCAAAAACAACTTGCCCCAATCACGGAAAATGCTGTGACTGCGTTATAAAGCACCGCACCACCGACAGTCTTCCTTTCTGTCTTTTCCCTGATAACGGTGGAGATAAAAGCAACAGGAATCATTATGAAGTTCTAAAAAAAAGATTTGAGGGTGAGAAAACTTACAACTTCTATGGCTGGAAGACTGCGGATGTTTCTCCTGCAGATGAAAAATACAAATCAATCAAAAATCCTCGTGAACTTTATGACCTTCTATTAAAACTCTGGTGTGCAGAAACCTGTGCCCCTCGGATGCGGGATAACTGGAAAAATTCACATCCAACTTACGGCCAGTGTTCCATTACGGCCTTTCTTGTTCAGGATATTTTCGGTGGGGAAGTGTACGGCATCCTTCGTGACGGAGGCAACTACCACTGCTATAATGTAATCGGTAACTGTATATTTGACCTTACAAGCGAACAGTTTGGAAACGAAAAATTAAGTTACGAAGACAATCCGGTTCAGAGCAGGGAAGTACATTTTTCAAAAGAAGAAAAAAAGTTGAGATATGAATTTCTAAAATCAAAGCTTGATGAATTATTGAAACAGGAGGCATTATGAAAATTGAATCAACAAAATGGAACTGGACTCGTGAGCCGGCAGATTACAAAATCACAGACGACAAGATTGAAATCATCACAGCTCCACACACGGACCTTTGGCAGAGAACTTATTACCACTTCAGGAACGATAATGCACCTGTTCTTCAGATGAAAACTTCGGAGAAATATTTTTCATTCATCGTAAAGACTGAGTTTGAAAGCAAGCAGCGTTTTGATCAGTGCGGTGTTGTCATGTACCTTGACAGTGAAAATTGGCTTAAAGGTAGTATTGAATTTGAAAACGAAGAGTTCCAGCATCTTGGAAGCGTTGCAACTAACAACGGATATTCAGACTGGGCAACAACAGAAATTCCTGCAGACATCAAATCGATGTGGTACAGGTTCAGTCGTCGTGAAGATGATTATTGCATCGAATGTTCGGAAGACGGAATCAAATTTAAGCAGATGAGAATCTGCCACATGTACAAGGCAGCTGGTGAAATTCAGTTTGGAATATATGCCTGCAGTCCGGAAGATTCTTCTTTTAGGGCAACCTTTACAAATATGGAAATCACGGAATGCAAATGGCTTGCCCATGACGGCCAGAAACCGGATGAAGAGTAGGGGAAAATCACTATGGCAATTACAGTAAATCTTTAGGCTATGTATGGAAATCGTGTTGCCTTGCCGACACAGCGCTCCGCTTCATCCACATGCACCCGAAAATAAAATCAAAAATGAAAAGAAATAAAGTTATAGAAATCATAAAGGAAACATACTCAGTGGAAGCCGAATATCTTTGGGACGGTGAAACTCATGCGGTTTTCAGACATCCTGGAAGCAATAAATGGTTTGGAATAATCATGGAGGTGAAGAAGAGAAATCTTCACATTGCAGGCTATGAAAATAGTGATGAAACTGAAGACGTTATGAACGTTAAAGCGGATCCAATTCTAATTGAAGACTTGCTACATGAGGAGGGTTTTCTTCCGGCATATCATATGAGCAAAAAATACTGGGTGAGTATCAGACTTGAACTTGTTACAGAGAATGCACTGAGAAAACTTATAGATGAAAGCTGGAATCTTGTAAAACCAAAAATAAAGAGACGGAAAGGTAGCCAATCATAAAATAAACATTGACAATTATCTATATTTGCCTGTATAT
>JAGHUJ010000126.1 GCA_018064905.1 Candidatus Treponema equifaecale | reverse complement strand
TTTAAAGACTGTTTTTAGTTTTAAAGGGGAATTTTTACCATGCTTAAATCACTTAAGTTTAAATTTATCGCAGGCTTTGCTGCATTCATTCTGGTTGCTTTTGCGGTAATTTCTGTTATGGCAAGCTTCAGCATCATCAGGACTGGTGAACAGCTTGCGGCTGCACAGGGAGCACCTGTTGTTGAAAAGGCAATTTCACTGATTGACGGCGATAAATATGAAGAGCTTTGCAAAACGCTTGATGAAAATGACGAATGGGCAGAAGAAACAAGACTTGCCCTGCTTGAAATAAAGGAAATAGTTGGCTGCCAGTATCTTTTTACGATGGTTCAGGTAAGCGGCACAGACTTTAAATATGTAATCGACGGAAGCTGCGATCCTTCAGACGAAGAAAACTATTCTCCAATGGGAACTGACGAAGATGTTTCTACATGGGGAGGCGCTCCAGTGAAAACAATGCAGACTGGCGAACTCACCTGCTCTGGACTTGCATATCAGGACGGATGGGGCTGGAAAATTTCTACATTCAAGGCAATTAAAAATTCAAAGGGAAAAACAGTGGGAATGGTTGGCTGCGACTTTGACACAACTGACGTAATTGCCATAATGAAGGGAAAAATCATCCAGATTGGAATTTTTGGAATTGCATTCATCGTTCTTGGAGCAGTAATCCTCTACCTTTTCTCAAATGTAATCTTCGGTTCAATGAAAAGGATTTCTGATGCAATGCAGGAAATTTCAGAAGGTGAAGCAGACCTTACGCAGAGAATTCCAGAAAAAGGAAACAACGAGCTTACACAGCTGGCAAAAAACTGCAACAAAGTTATCCAGAGTCTTTGTGACCTTATTGCAAACCTTCAGGAAGAATCATCTGTACTTGCAGAATCAAGCTCAAGGGTAAGTGACAAGATGACAAGCTCAATGCGACAGATTTCAAATGCGGCAGAAGGCGTTATGGACATCAACTCACAGATTTCCTCACAGGCAGAAAAAATTGAAAACATTTCTCATGGAATCAATTCCGTTGAAAGGGAAATTTCCGACCTTGACGACAAAATCAACGACCAGTCAAATGCAATTGCACAGTCTTCAAGTGCAATCGAGGAAATTTCTGCAAACATTCAGTCTGTAAACAGAAGCGTTGAAACGATTACTTCAGAATACGAAAACCTTACTGACGAAGCCAGAAACGGTGCAAGAATTCAGAGCGAAGTTTCAGCTCAGATTGAAGAAATTGCAAAGCAGTCTGAAAACCTCAACGAAGCAAACGCTTCCATTGCAGCAATTGCAGAACAGACAAACCTTCTTGCCATGAATGCCGCAATTGAAGCAGCACATGCTGGTGATGTTGGAAAGGGCTTCTCGGTTGTTGCTGATGAAATCCGCGCCCTTGCTGAAACTTCTGCAACACAGTCCCTGGCAATCAAGGATCTTTTGAACAGCATTTCAGAAGCAATTCAGGAAATCGTACAGTCTTCTCAGGAATCTTCTCAATCATTCGAAAAAGTTGGTTCAAAAATTGCACAGATGGATTCAAGAATGAGGGAAATTCAGTCTGGAATGAGGGAAGAAACAATCGGTGTTGAAAACATTCTTCAGACAATGACAGCTTTGGACAGCTCAAGAAAGGCAATTACCGAAGCTTCACAAAACATGAAGCAGGCCAGCAGGGATGTATTCAATGAAATTTCTGAGCTCAAGGCAATCGCAGAAAGAACTTCAAGCAATTCTACTTCAGTTTCTTCTGCAATCAATGAGGTTAAGTCTGCCGCCGTTGAAGCCAGCGATGCAACTGAAATTTCTGGAGATGCAACACAGAATGTTGTTCAGATGATAAATCGATTTAAGGTTAGATAAAGGGAGGTGCCACACGGATTCGGTTTTGCTACGCAAAACCACCTTGTGCATTTTTATCTTCCTAGATAAATTCTTCCGGAACTGGAGCTTCTACTGACATTTCTTTGCCTGTAACAGGGTGAGGGAATGTCAATTTTTTTGCATGGAGCATGATTCTGTCATAGGATTTGCCGCCGTAAAGTGTGTCTCCAAGAATCGGACAGCCAGCAGAAGCCAGGTGAACACGAATCTGATGGGTGCGACCAGTATGAGGCCTTGCAATAATAAGCTGATGCTGAAAATCAGAAGAGGAACTTTTTTCCATTGGGTGCGACTGAACCAATGTTTTACCTTCTATCAATTCAAATTCGGTCAGGGAATGCAAGCCGCCATCTTTTTCTGAAAGTTTTCCCCACTTTGCTGCCTGACTTTTCTGGCTGATTCTGCCCATTGGAAAATCCACTATGAATTTCTTTGATTTTGGAGAAGCAGTAACAACTGCAACATATTCTTTTCTTGCAGTATGCTTTTCAAACATTTCGTGGCAGGGAGCATTTGCAGCTCTTGTTTTTGTAAAGAGAATCACTCCGGAAGTGTCCCGATCAAGACGGTGCATTATGCCCACATAGGGAGGGTTTTTGGCATTTGGCGCAGTGATTTTTTGTCGTTCAAAAAGAAATCTTACTATTGCGTCGTGAAGATTGTCACGGCTTCCAACCATTCCGGCTTCAGTTGGAAAATGGGTGGGCTTGTTCACAACGATAATTGAATCATCCTCAAATAAAATATCCTTTTGTGTAAGCTCATAGTCAATGTCATCAGGTTGTTTTTCATAGAACAGCTTTTCTTCATCAAGAAGCACTGTAACCTGGGATTTTGGAAAAACAGAATAGGCCGGAATTCTAATCTGTTTCCCATTTACGCTTACACTGCCGGCCACAATAAGTCTTCTGACCTTTGAATTGGAAACCTCCTGCTCCAAAATTGCAGGAAGCTCCTTTCGCAAAAGCTCATTGAGAGAAATTTTCACATTTGAGACAATTGTATGTGCTTTCATTAGAAACCGAGTTCTTCACCAACGAGCACAACCTTGATTCTGCCCTTTGGTCCTGGATTTCTTCTGAGGGTCTGAATTACGTTGCAAATGCACTCCTGAGAAAGACAATCCTGACAGCTGCCGGTAAGGGCACATCCTGTAGTTTTTCTTCCAAAACGGTGCACATTCAAAGGTGCTGCCACTGTTCTAGCGCGAACAAGGGCTGTTTCCTGTGTCTTTGAGATTTTATTCATTCCAACCATTGCAATTACTGAAGTTGGACCGTAAGTGATGGCTGCAACACGGTTTCCGTTTCCGTCAATGTTGATTACAACACCATCTTCGCTGACTGCATTGAAGCTTGTGAGAAAAACATCGCTGCAAAGGGATTTTCGCATAAGTTCAGTGCGTTCTTCCGGTGTTTTGGCTGTGTCACGGTCAATTACAGAAAATTTCTGCTTAACTGAATCCAAAAGACCTGTGTCTGTAAGACTGTAGGAACCGCCCCAGCTTACGGTTGCAGTTTCAGAAATCATCGATATGATTTTTTCAACTGCTTCTTTTGCTGTAGCACAGTAGCAGGCTTCAAAATTGCGCTTTTCAAGATTTTTGATTACATGAGCTGCGAGAAGTTCGTTTCTTTCAGCTTCAACTTTTTTTGCTTCTGTCATTTTTTATACCTCTTTTAATTATATGTTGTGGCAGCGGACCTTGTGATTTTCTTCCACTGTTTTAAATTCCGGGATTTCGCTCCTGCACTTTTCACTGGCTTGTGGACAGCGGTGGGCAAACGGACAGCCTTTTAAATTTTCCAGAACTGTTTTGATTTCAGTATTGGATTTTGCCGCAAGATTTTCACCCTGACTTCCTGCAAACAACAGTTTTGTGTATGGATGAAGTGCCGTCTTGTAAAGGTCTGCCGCAGGTGCTTCTTCCATTATCATTCCTGAATACATTACGCCGATGGTGTCGCAGAAATAGCAGCTTACACGAAGGTCATGGGCAATGAACAAAAATGAAAGATTCCGCGCTTTTTTTAAATCCAGCAGAAGATTCAGAATCTGCCCCTGAACGCTTACATCCAGTGCAGAAACTATCTCATCACAAATCAGAACCTCAGGCTTCATCAAGAGTCCTCTGGCAATGGAAATACGCTGTCTCTGACCTCCAGAAAATTCACTTGGTCTTCTGTCCAAATCACTTGGATCAAGTCCAACTTCTTCCAAAAGTTTTGCGGCTTCTTCCCGGGCAAGTTTTTTTCCAGGCCAGTTCTTTGAATGCTTGAGCGCATCTGTAAGAATTGAATATATGGTCATTCTCGGATTCAACGAGCGGGAAGGATCCTGAAACACATATTTTACAAGTCTGGAAGTTTCCGCATCTTTGTTTTCTGCAGTTGGAGTGAACACAACTTCACCTGAATCCATTTTATACATTCCAACGATGAGGCGGGCTGTTGTGGATTTTCCGCAGCCTGATTCCCCTACAAGTCCGTAGGTTTTACCGCGCTCAATATTGAAGGAAACATCATTTACTGCATAAACCTTCTTGTCGTTTCTGGCAAAAAAGCCTGCATCAAGGGAGAAGGTCTTTGTGAGATTCTTTGCTTGAATTACAAAATCAGACATTTTCTTCCTCCTGATTTAAGTTCATTTTCCAGCAAGTCAAAGCTCCTTCAGAAGTAAGGTTGCACTTGCATTCCTCTTTGGCATAACTACAGCGGGGAGCAAATGGGCAGCCAGGTTCCGGATGACTTGGATCTGTTACACGGCCTGGAATTGAAATCATCTTTTGAGCTGTGTAATGAGTTCCAAATTTTGGTGTGGAAGCCAGCAGTGCCGATGTGTACGGAGAATGGGTGGTGAATTCAGTTTCTGCTGAATCCATGTAATTTCTGACTTCCTGAGAAGTAAGCTTGTCCATTACAATTCCGCCGTACATTACGATGATGTTCTGACAAAGGTCTGCCACCAGATTTATGTTGTGACTGATGAATATAATAGAAAGATTTCGTTTTTTATTGAGTTCCCGCAAAAGTTCTACAATCTGTGCCTGAATTGTTACATCCAGAGCAGTTGTTGGCTCATCTGCAATCAAAAGCTCGCAGCCCTGTGCCAGTGACAAGGCAATTCCGATTCTCTGAAGTTGTCCACCTGAAAACTGGTGCGGAAAATTCTTAAGTCGTTTTTCCGGATCTGGAAGTCCAACCTCCTCCATAAGTCTTGCGGCTTTTGCAAAGGCTTCTTCCTTTGTGATTTCTGGATCAGAATTTCTGAAGGCCTCAAAGAATACGCTTTCCATGTTCTGAAGCGGATCAAAGCTGCGGCCTGGCTCCTGAAAAATCATTCCGATTTTTTTGCCTCTGTACTGCCGCAGCTCAGACTGGGAAAGTTCTGCAAGGTTTATAAAAGATGCGCTTTCAGCTGATTCTGAAGAAGAATTGTTGTACCATATGTTTCCTGTGACAGTTGCATTTTCACCATGAAGGCCTGGAATTGCTGTTGTAGTTACGGTTTTTCCAGAGCCGGACTCACCTACAATGCCCAGGATTTCTCCCCTTTGCATCTGGAATGAAACTCCCCGCACTGAATTTACAGTTATGTTCTTGTTTCCACGACGAATGCCAAAGGAAACATGAAGATTTTCAACTGAAAGCAATACATCGGGGCGTTGCGGGGTGCTCCCGCTAGAAGGGGTAGCGAAAAATGCGGTGGTTGAGCCTGTCGAAACTACCGCAGTTGTAGCGAGGGGATAGGGAACGGCACTATCAGTGCAAAAACAGTCCTGTGGACTGTTTTTAGTGAGTCTCCCAAGAGCTGTGCTCGCAGGGCTTTCCCCCACCCTATTTTTATTTGATTTATTTTTATTTGATTTATTTTTTTTGATTTTACCTTTGAAATATGGGTCGTAGTAATCGCGAAGGGCATCTCCAAAAAAATTAAAGGCCAGAGTTACAAAAAGCAACAGAA
>JAGHUJ010000051.1 GCA_018064905.1 Candidatus Treponema equifaecale | reverse complement strand
GTGAAAAGCTGGTTCGCTTCAGATACATTCAAAAGAACGTGTCCGAGCCGCTGATTTCCGCAACTTCAAGAATTTATGATGTAACCATGAACATAGTTTTTGCTGAAATTGAAATTGTTCAGGATGCCCCAATTGGTGGAACTGTGGCAATTATCAGTGGTCAGCCGGAAGCTATCAGCAGGGCGCTGGAACACATCCGCCAAGAAAATGTCAGCGTGGAAGTGCTGAAAGAGGCGTGATTCAGAGTGGCAATCAACTAAGGAGTAGAAAATATGCTGGAGAAAATAATACCAAATGTAGCGGCTCATCCTGAGCGATTTTTTAATGGACTTCTGGAAACATTTATAATGACAATCTGGGCCGGTGCAATCAGTTTTGTTCTGGGATTGCTCATTGGAGTTGCAATCACTGTAACAAAAAAAGGCGCAATCCTTGAAAATAAACCTGTGTTTCAGGTGCTGGACAAACTGATCAACTTGTTCCGTTCAGTTCCGTTCATCATTCTGCTTACTGGTGTAATGCCTCTGAGCCGACTCATAATGGGAACTGCTATTGGTGTTCAGGGCGCAATTGTTCCGTTGATTTTTGGAACTGTGCCTTTCTTCAGCAGACAGGTTGAAGCAGCTCTGGCAGAAGTTGACGGCGGATTGGTTGAAGCAGCATTGAGCATGGGACTGGCTCCTTTTGACATCATTTTCAGGGTGTATTTAAAGGAAAGTGTAGGTCCAATCGTGCGTGGAACAATGATCACCACAGTAAGCCTTATTGGACTTACGGCAATGGCAGGTGCTGTTGGTGCCGGCGGTCTTGGAAATTATGCAATTATGTACGGCCATGACAGAAACCAGCTGGACGTAACCTGGGTAACAATCGCTGTGCTGGTAATTGTAGTAAACCTGATTCAATGGGCCGGAAACAAAATCGTAAAGAAAAGTAAACATTAGGAGAAACAAAAATGAATTTAAATAGAAGAAAAGTTGGAATTATTGGTGCTGGACACGTTGGAAGTCATGCAGGATATGCTCTGATCAGTCAGGGGCTGGTGGAAGAAATTGTATACATTGATGTTGATGAAAAAAAAGCTGCAGCACAGGCTCTGGACCTTTATGATTCTTCAACATACCTTACAAAACACGTGAACGTTTACGCAGGGACCTATGACGACATCAAGGACGCAGACATTCTTGTAGTAGCGGCAGGACCTCTTCCAGATATGGCCGGTGGACAGACAGACCGTCAGCAGACACTTCCAGCAACAATCGAAATAATGAAGGATATTGTTCCAAAAATTAAGGCTAGCGGTTTCAGCGGAATCATCGTGAATATTTCAAATCCGGCTGACGTTGTTACACATTATCTTCAGACAAAACTGGAATGGGCACCAAACAGAATTTTCTCCACATCCACAACTTTGGATAGTGCCCGTCTCAGAAGAGCAATCAGCGAGGCAACTGGCTATGATCAGAAATCAGTGGTGGCCTATGCACTTGGTGAGCATGGAGAAAGTCAGATGGTTCCATGGAGCACTGTTACAATTGCCGGAAAACCGCTTCTTGAACTTATTGAAGAGCAGCCGGAGCGTTTTGGAAAACTTAATCTTGATGAAATCGCCGCAAAAGGCAAGGGTGCAGGCTGGATCATTCTTGGTGGAAAAGGTTCTACTGAGTTTGGAATCGGAGCCAGCATTGCTCAGGTGGTTCAGGCTGTTTACGGTGATGAGGACAGGATTCTTCCGGTTTCTACATTGCTTTCTGGTCAGTACGGACAGAATGGTGTCTATGCTTCGGTTCCAAGCCGCTTGAACAATACAGGTGTGGCAGAGGTGATTGAGCTTAGAATGACAGAAGAAGAGCAGAAAAAATTTGCCGCAAGTTGTGCAACAATGGACGCAAATTATCAGAAGGCTTTGGCTTTGTAGATTTTTTTATTTGGTCAGGCTATCAATCCTTAAGGTGGAGTAAATTTCCATGAGCAGCTTAAATTTAGATTATCTTTTTGAAGACCCGGAAACATTGGAACAGGACTCGCTCCCGGACTATACCAGCCTGGATTTTGTAAGTTCAGGAAGCCATATTTACGGCGAAATAATGTGGCCTTCAAAAAATTTTCCGAAGCCTCATCCATGTGTAATAATGCTTCACGGATTTCCTGGTTCAGCCCGCAATGACGATATTTCCCATGCCCTGTGCAGAATCGGCTGCGTGGTTCTGGTGCCACATCATCGTGGAGCCTGGGGCAGTCAGGGAAAATATCTGGTGACTCACTGTGTTGAAGATGCCAAAAATCTGGCTGAAAACGCTCATTCAAAGGAATTTTCAGAAAAATACAATGTGGATCCACAAAGAATCTATTTGCTTGGTCACAGCATGGGCGGAAACTCTGCTTTGAATGCCGGGCGGCAGCTGGAATGGCTTCGTGGAATTATAATGCTGGCTCCGTTTGACCCTACCTGTTTTTTGGCAAGGGGTAAAGCCGGTTACATTGAAGCTTTGCTGAATGAAGGCAAAATCCTGAATTCCGACGGAATAGATTCAATCTACGATGACATTGTTGAAAATCAGGATAAACTGGCCTTTCCAAATGCTTTTTCGCAGGTAAAAGACAAGAACATCCTGATTTTTACCGGAAAATACGACTCTGTTTCCGACAACCAGAAAATGGTTCAGCCGTTGTGGCAGCTTTTGCAGTCAAACAAAACCAATTCCCTGCAACGGCTGGTAGAATATCCCACCGAGCACGGTCTTTTGGGCAGAAGAATCTCAATGATAAAGGAAATAGCCCAGTTTCTGCTAAAAACAGAATAGGATGAATGTATACTGTCAGATTTTACGGAGAAAATTGGAAAAGTTGGTAAAATCTCCGTAAATTCAACTAAAAACTTTATTCAAACTGTGGCACTCCTGCCAAATTTTACGGAGAAAA
>JAGHUJ010000001.1 GCA_018064905.1 Candidatus Treponema equifaecale | reverse complement strand
GGTGGATTTGCAACGATGTAGTCAAACTTGCGGAGTTTTGTGTCATCGCCGTCTTCTTTATACCATGGGTCAGAAAAAGTATTATCGGAATGGATTTCGCCGGATGCTTTGTTGTGAAGTACAAGATTCATTTTTGCAAGACCGGCTGTAGAAATGTCTTTTTCCTGACCGTAAATTGCAAGGGAATAAGGTGCTTCGTTTGAGGCACGAACCAAGAGCGATCCTGAACCGCAGGCTGGGTCGTAAATTGTGGCATTGGAATCTTTACATTCAGAAATGTTGATTACCTTTGCAAGAATGCGGCTCACTTCGGCTGGTGTGTAGAACTGTCCTTTGCTTTTTCCGCTGGCAGTTGCAAAATTGCGCATAAGATATTCGTAGGCATCACCAATAAGATCGTCGTCTTCAGCTCTATTGTTTTTGAAATCAAGTTCTTTTTTCTGGAAAATAGCAATAAGGCCAGTAAGCTTTTCAACCATTTCATCACCTTTTCCGATTTTTGCTTCATCGTTAAAGTGAGCATTATTGATGATTCCAGTAAGGTTATTTGCTTCTGCAAGTTTTGCAATAAGGATGTCGATTTTTTCACCAATGTTTTTGTCACCTTTCAATGCAACAAGGTCTTCAAAACTGGCACCTTCTGGAATTGCAATAGCTCCGTAAGGGTCATCTTTATATTTGTCTGAAACATATTTTACGAATAAAAGTGTAAGGATGTAGTCTTTATACTGAGAGGCATCCATACCGCCACGAAGTTTGTCGCAGCTTGCCCAAAGTGAACTGTAAAGTTGTGATTTTTTAACTGCCATAATGTGAACCTATTTAGCTTTTCTTGCTTTTAATTATAGCACACATCAAAGAAATTGAGAAAACACTCCCTTTATTCCAAACTCAAAGTAACGGAAACATTTCCCATTCCGCCCCGCAAAAATTCTTTTACTTCGGATTTTGTCATTCCTTCAAGAGTGCCGATTTTTGTATAGCTCCAGGAATTTTCGCCGTAGAAAATCACAAGGCTTGAACCAACATACAAAAAAATGTCGCCACATTGAGAAGTCATTTGTCGGTCTTCGGTTGGAAGATTGAATCCTAAATCACCGACTTTTTCAAAACCGCCGTAATCGTGGGCGTTGTAAGTGATGTTTCCTTTTTGAAGTTTTTCCGCCAACGCTTTTGTCGCCGCATTTTCTTCCAAAGTTGCAGTTTTTGTCACGCCATTTATCGTTACTTTGATTTTTGAAACAGACATATTTTCCCCTTTTGATGCTGAATATGAATTTTCGTTGGCACACGCTGAACAGAAAAAGAATGTAAATAATAGAAAAATATTGATGATTTTTTTCATAATTTTCTCCTACCAATTCTCGTATCTGCTTTTTTTATCCAAAGCCTTAATTTCTTTCATTTCATCAGCGCTCAATTCAAAATCCCACACACCAAAATTTTCAAGAATGTGCTTTGGATTTGAAGAACCTGGAATAGCAATAAATCCCGATTGTAAATGCCAGCGAACAAGGATTTGTGCAGAAGTTTTTCCGTGAGTTTTTGCAATTTTTTTGAATTACAGGATTTTCAAGACTTTCCTTTGTGTTTCCTCTTCCGCCAAAAGGGTAATAGCTTTCTATGTAAATGTTGTTTTTCTGACAGAACGATTTTAATTCTTCTTCCTGATTAAAAATGTGATTTTCGTTTTGAACAACTGCTGGCTTTATTTCAAAATCGAAAAAATGTCGGACTGAATTTTCTGTGTAAAAGTTTGAAATTCCAATTGAACGGATTTTTCCTTGTTTTTGAGCGTCAATCATTGCTCTGTAAACTCTGTCATCGCTGGCACTTCCGCCGCTTTGATGAAGAAGGCATAAATCAATGTATTCAACACCGAGTTTTTTTAATGAATCTTCAATGTCGCTTTTCGGATTTGAACT
>JAGHUJ010000065.1 GCA_018064905.1 Candidatus Treponema equifaecale | reverse complement strand
GTTCTGTATGAAATAAAAAGTCCAAGAACCATTATTCCATAGATGATTCCCTCTATAAGAATTGTTTCTATCATATTGATCCAATTTATCTGCGGGGTTTGGGGCTGCGAAGCCCCAGGAGATAGGGGTATCGAAAGAGACGCGAAGCGGCTCTGAGTAGGGGGAAGGCTTTCCCCCTTCCCTTTTTATTTTTCTGTAAGTTTTCCGTCTTTAATGATGAATGTTGCCTGATCCAGATATTCCTGTGGGATTGTGATTCCGCAAGTTTCAGCTGCATCCAAATCAAAGAGGAGGTCTGAATCTTCAGGCTTTGTCATAAAACGAACAGGAATTTCATAAGGCTTTGCACCGTTCAAAATCTGAACAACCATTTCGCCAGTTGCATAACCAGCCTTGTAATAGTTGAAGCCCTGTGCCATAAAACAACCGCCATTTTTTGCTCCAGTAACATCACCAGAGAAGATTGGCTTTTTGGCCTTGTTGAATACGCCAACCAAGCTTGGAAGGGCACTGAATACTGTGTTGTCTGTTGTAAGATAGATTCCGTCAACACGGTCAACGATTGCTTCTGCAGCCTGCTTTACTTCTGAAGAATTTGAAATTGACTGAGTTACAAGATCAAGCCCGGCTTCTGCACAACCTTTCTTTACCAGTTCCAATGAAGAAACTGAATTGTCTTCGCTGGCTGTGTAGATGTAGCCCAAAGTTTTGATTCCTGTAAGTTTAGCAAAAAGCTTGATGTGTTCAACTGAAGGAAGTTCATCACTCATACCTGTAACATTTCCTTCGCCGTGATCCAATGAACGAACCAAACCTGCTCCAAGAGGATCTGTTACTGTACCAAAAACAACTGGTGTTTCTCTGAGTGTGTTTGCCAATGCGATTGCAACAGGTGTGGCAATACCAACAGCAACTGCCACATTTTCATCTTTAAATTGAGAAGCAATCTGGTTTGCCGTATTTACATCACCGTTTGCATTCTGAAGATCAAATTCAGCATCAATTCCGGCAGCCTTCACAGCGTCAACAACACCCTGCTCAACTGCATCCAGTGCAACATGCTGAACAATCTTTGCAATACCGATTTTAGTTTTCTGAGCCGAAGCCCCGTTTTCTGATTTTTTATTACAGCCAGCCAAAAGAACGCCAGCCGCCAAAGCTAAAGCAACAACTTTTTTCATTTTTTCCTCCAAATTTGGGTAATTTTGTTTCTATTTATAGTATCATGGAGAATGTGAGAATTCAAGTGAAAAAAATTGGAGGGGAAGAATGTAATGATAACAACAATTGAGTCTGCCAAAGCAATCATTACATTAAATGAGGTGGTTTCGACAAGCTCAACCACCTCTTCAAAAATCTATTCCGAAAACAACGGTGTGCTCAGATATCTGTCACCTGTGTCCGGGAGGAGAACTACAATGTTTTTGCCTTTGTTTTCTGGACGTTTTGCAAGCTCAATTGCGGCCCATGCTGCGGCTCCTGAAGAAATTCCCACCAGAACACCTTCTTTTTTACCGATGAGGCGGCCTGTTGCAAATGCGTCCTCGTTTTCTACTGGAATTATTTCATCGTAAACTTTTGAGTCCAGAACTTCAGGAACAAAACCTGCGCCGATTCCCTGAATTTTATGTGGGCCTGCAACACCTGTTGAAAGTACTGCTGAAGAAGCTGGTTCTACAGCTACGATCTTTACATTTGGATTCTTCTCTTTTAAATATGTACCAACGCCTGTAATTGTACCGCCAGTACCAACGCCTGCCACGAAGATATCC
>JAGHUJ010000095.1 GCA_018064905.1 Candidatus Treponema equifaecale | reverse complement strand
ATTCTGCTCGGATTGTTTTTATTCGAATGGGGGAGTATATATGAGAAAGTTTAACAAAATCACAAAAAAAATTGCTGTTGCTGCAGCCGGTTTTGCCACTTTGTTTGCTGTGGCTGCCTGTTCTGACGTTGGTCTTGGACATGCTGTTGATACAATTGCACCGACTGTTGATATCACATACCCTCCGGCTGCTGCCATTGTCAGGGACTCTTTCATTCTTGCCGGAACCTGGACCGATGATAATGCTGTAACATCAATTAACATTACTGTTGAAAATATCGATTCAAAAGAATCCTTCAATGTACCTGCAACAATTAATCAGGACAAAACCTGGCAGGTTGAAATCAACGGATATGACGATGAAAAGAAATGTTTCTCGCTCATTGACGGTACCTACCAGCTTAATGCTATTGGAACAGATGCTGCCGGACGTAAATCTGGTGTGGCTTCACGACAGTTTGAAATTGATAACTCCGCACCTCTTTTTGTTGTTTCGAATCCAGGTGTCGTAAAGAAGAGCGGAAAATCTCCATCTTCTTACGGTTCTTTCTTTAATATCGTAGGTCGAATTGCAGAAGCCCATGATGTTGCTTCAATGAATCTGGATGTTTTTGATGGCAATACTGACGAAAAACTCAATTCAGAAGTTTACATTGAAAAAGGTATTCAGACAGCAGGCGGAACTGACGTTACCATTGCGGCCTTTAATTACGCTGCTGATACAGATGCCAAAAGACGTTTCTCTCAGATATATGGTACTGAAGACACATTGGGCACAAAAAATTACTACTGTTCTGTAGATCTTTATGACTCTGCCAAAGCTTTTAAAAATCCAAAAGAAACAGAAAGATCTGCAGAGGACGATCTTGGTAACCATACAACTGAAATCTATCTTTTTGATGAAGTAAATTCTGATCTTGTAAGTCCAACAAAAGGTCTTGGCTACAGCTATACTCAACTTATGCAGATCAAGAACGGAACTTTGGTTGATAAAAATTCTGAAGCTGTCCTTGAAATACTGAAAAAACGATCTAGAAATACTGAAAAAGCAGATGAACGACTCTATTTCTCTCTGAATCCTCTTGCAAATCCTACTTATACAATCAACGGTTTCGCATATGATTTTGGAGAAGGAAAACAGCTTCAGTCTGCTTCTTCTGGAAATTCTCTTTCTATTACTTTGCAGGCTGGTCTCGACGGCAACAACATTGATCCATCCGTTGCAAAAGTCTGGCTGCTTTCTCTTGATGAGCGTCCATACGATTCAAATGTCATTCGCTCTAAAATAAAGAATCTGGAAACTCAGGTTAATTCAAGTGATCTGGATCCGGAAAGTGGTGAGTCATATAAAGTTTGTGAATATGATGGAGCCGGAAAACCTACCGGAACTGTAATTGAAGGCTGGGGACTTATCTATAATAATGCAGATTATAACGGAAGTTCTGTTTCTCAGACTACATTCAGCGTAAAACTTCCAGAATCTTCTATTAAATTGAACAAATATTACTTTGTTGCAGTTACTGGTTGTGACGTTGAGGATGTTTTCTTCAGCATTGATGCACAGAACACTTTCTTTGGTTTTGAAGGAAATGAAGCCGGAATTGCTCCAACTGTTGAAATCAAGTCTCCTGCAAATCAGTCAATTGTTTCTGCTTCTGATGCTGAAAACTTAAAATTCACCGGTAAGGTTTATGTAAATTCCGAAAGTATCTATGCTCAGAAATTTGATGTAAAGATTGTGGCAAAGGATGAATCAGATAATTCTGAAGTTGGAACTGTTGAAGCAAAAATTTCAAGAAATGATCCGTCTGGTGAATGGACTTCATCAGATGCTGTTGCTATTGATTCAGACGGAAACTGGACTATTGTTCCTGAAAAATTTGAAGGCTACAGTAAGATTGCAGCAGCTAAAGACAGTGGAAAATCATATCTCTACACATTGGAAATCACAGCTGAATCTTCTTCCGGTCACAATATCACTGTTTCAAGCATGGTTAAGATTGATGCAGTTGCTCCAGTTGTAACAATCACTTCACTTACTCCAACTGTTTCCGGTGCAGAATATTATGCAGGTGCACCTGAGTCGGATCCAAGAACAAAGAAAATATTTGTAAACGGAAATATTTCAATTACAGGCAACATTGTAGAAACCAACCTGAAGAATGTTCGCTATGATGTTTGGGCAAGAGTTGTTGGAACTGGCAATGGAGAAGTTCTTTCTGAAAAGGATTCTGTACTTAAGGCCATTGAAGACTACCTTATTTACAAAGGAGATCTTGGAAAAGTATTCTCAAAAACTGTTGAGCTTCCAACAAATGCAATCACATGGCACTTTGCTAAGGAAGATAATACGGATCCAGAAATTGAATTCGAAGTTGTAATTTATGCAGAGGATGAATGTGGAAATTCTGGTGAATTCCATACAAGCCAGCTGAACGAAGGCGAATATTACGTAATCAAACAGGAAACAGACAAACCTGTAATCACTCTTGGAAATTCAAGCAATTCAGAACTGTTCGCTTCTGGAGCTTCTAATATAAATGAAATAAACGGAAACCTGTTCGGAACAACCTCAAACAACAAGCTTTCAATTTCATTTGCCGATGATGATTCAATTAAAGAGTATATTGTAACAATCTATAATGAAGCTGGTGAAAAGATTGGTGAAGATAAGCTTGGTGAAGGCGTGGAATCAAATCCTCTGACAATCCCATCCGGAAAAACCTCCGCTTCACTTAACTACGTTCTTCCTGCAATTGAAGGCGTTTACCAGATTGAAATTCAGGCAAAAGACGGAAAATACCTTAAAAAAGAAGCCGACGGTACCTGGAAATATGAAGACGGTTCCGGCTTTGTAAACAACACCGAAGAAGAAGTAAAAAAACTCAACGAAAACCGCCTCTCAACAACCGAAAAATATTTTATTGCGGTTAGTAAGGGTGCACCAAAAGTAACAATTACAACTACAAAAGCTTACCTTTCTGCCACACCAACAATTTCTGGTACAGTAGAAAGCTCTGCAAAGAAAATTACTGCAGTATTCATAAATCCAGAAACTGAAGAAGTTGATTCTCAGCCGGCAACTGTTCAGCCTGTAATAAATGGAACTAGCTGGACTTACACAATTCCTTCTGCATCATCTTTGAACAATGCAAGCTATGCAATTAAATTTACTTCAGAAGATGCCTATGGTCAGAAGGATTCTTCCAGCATTAAATTCCAGGTTGATGATAAAAAACCAACTCTTGAAATCACTTCATACAATTCTAAACCTGTTGTTGAAGCTGACAAAACAGCTGGAGTAAAGTTTTATGTAATTCCTCAGAATATTTATGTTGTAAAGGGTACATATTCTGATAAGGATGAAAGTGGAAAAGAGGGAAGTGGCGTTGAAGCTGTTTACTATTGTGTTGGAACAGTCCCAGAAGGAAAAGTTTCTGCAACCTGGTCACTCGCAAGTCTTACAAATGACGGTTGGACTGTTTCTCTCACAGATTTGAATTCTGATTCTCTTAGCATAAAGGATGGTTCTGCTGCATACAAACTTCATGTAAAGGCAATTGATAAAGCCGGAAACGAATCTGATTCAGCTGAATTTATTGATATTTATCCTGATGAAAATGCACCTGCAGTTACTGTAAAGGCAACGGCAGAAAGTGGAAAGGCAATTTACGATGAAACTCCTGCTGCTTATACAAATGACCTTGCATTCGGAAAAACTTACTATTCAACAGGAACTTACACTCTTGGCGGTAAAGTGACAGAAAACGCTTTGCAGTCATTCAAAATTAATGGTTCGGATGTTGCTGTTGGAACTGACGGAACCTGGAATTATACACCAACTCTGGCAGAAGATAGTTCTGTTACATATACATTTACAGCAATCGACAAGGCAGGAAACTCATTCTCAAATTCAGTTGTAATCCAGAAAGATACAACCGCTCCAGTAGTTAAACTTGCAACTCCTAAAGAAAACGGACTTATCGGTAACAGCGACATGATTTCTGGAACTGTTTCAGATGCCTTTGAAGTAGAAAAAGTTTCTTATTCAATAAAGAAAGATGGAACTGAAATTTCCGACGGTTCTGGTTATGTAACAATCGGCAGTGACAACTCTTCATGGACTATTCCAAGCCTTAGAATTTCTTCAGAAGGAACATTCACAATTGAATTTACAGGAACTGACAAACTTGGCAATACTTCTACAAGTTCACCTGTTATCTTCTATTATGATGCTGCTTCTCCTGCAATTACAGAAGCTGGTGAAACTACAAGAACTGTAAACAGCAATTACAAGCTTTCTGGAACAGTTGTAGAATCAAACGGTCTCAAAGAAATTACAATCAAAGACAGTTTCGGAAATGCTTCTCCAGTTACACTTTCTGCAACTGCTTCTGGTAACGGATTCAGACTCAAGACTGGTTCAACTGATACTTACGATTGGGAATACAATCTCACAGTTTCTGATGAAACAAACGGAACTCATATTTATACAATCACTGCAACTGATGTAACAGAAAACTCACAGCGTGCTTCGAACATCATTACAAAAACAGTAAATGTTGATACAAATGCTCCTGAAATTTCTGCTGTTACAGACAAAGCAAATGTTTATCTTGATGTTTCAAACTATGTTTCAATTTCTGCAAAAGCTGGTGATGAAAGTACTAACGGATATGCCAGCGGACTTACAGGTGTTTACTACATTGTAACAAACTCAAATGCAAGTGTACCTGGATACAATGGAACAAATTGGGCTGCAATGGCAAAGGGTGCCTCATCTTATTCTGCAAACTTTGACATTACAAAACTTTCATATTTACCTGTAAATTCTGATGCAACATTGTATGTTTACATTGCAGCTGTTGATAACGCAGGAAATTCAACTGTTTATGCAAAACCAGCAGCAATTACAGTAGATAAATCTGCTCCTTCAATTGAAGTTGAAGGTGATTTGAATATTCAGACAAATGTTACTTCTATTACTAAGACTGTTGTTGTAAAAGATACAAATCTTGAAGATTCAACACCAAATTCAACAGCAATCGCATTGACTTATGTTTCTGATGAATCAAATCTGGGAGCAGTACCTACAATTACTTTTGTAAAAGATGTAACTGGCGGAAAAGAATACTCTGTTAAATTCACAGCAAAAAATGACGGTAGCGAATCTGTAGTAGTTCTTAAAGCAACTGATGCAAATGAACGAGAATCAAAAACTGCAAAACTCACTGCAAAATGTGACCTTACAGCTCCTGTTGTAAATATTGCAGAACCAGCATCGGCAGCTTCCACAACTACAATTTACAAAAACTCAAGCAATGTCACAGTCAAAGGTTCTGTTGAGGAAAACAATCTTAAAGATGTGAAAGTTTACCTCTTGAAAGATGATGAAACTGTATCAACTCTTGCAGATGACAACAGAAAAGTTGATGCAAGAACTGTTGGTGCTAGACCAAAAGATGACGGAACAAAAGTCAACGACTGGACTGCAAATTTTGTAAACATTGCAGATGGCGAATACAAAATTGTTGTAGTAGCTTCTGATACTTACACAAACTCAAAAACTGAAACTGTTTCTTACAAATATGTTGTTGATATGACAGCTCCAGTTGTAAATTCACCTGTTTACCTGAAACTTGCAGAAACTGAAAAGAAAGTTCTGAACTCAGCTTATGCAGAACAGTCTGCTGTTACAAACGGATTTGCTGTTGAAAACGGAAAAACATATTACACAAACGGAACATACACACTTTCTGGAACTGTAACTGAAACAAATTTCAGCAAAGTTACCGTAAAAGCTGGAGACAATACTCCTGTAGATAAAACAACAGCAACATGGGAATTCACACCATCTTCTTACGAAGAAAAATCTGTTCTCTACACAATTACAGCAACTGACCTTGCTGGAAACATTGGAACTTACACTGTTTATGTAGTTTACGATAAGACTGCTCCTGAAGAAGTTGCAATTTCTGCTCCAGCAGAAAACGATTATGTTGAATCTAAGGCAATCAGCATTAGCGGTACTGCTTCTGACAACGGTGTTGGAATTGCTTCTGTAACATACACAATCAAAAAAGGTGAAACTCAACTTGCAACAAATTCAATAAATGTAAGTGGCGGAAGATGGTCTGCTTCAAACATTTCTCTTACTGGTCTTTCTGATGAAGGTTCTTGTACACTTTTGATTGATGCACAAGACAGACTTGGAAACTCAATTGATCAGCTTACCCGCGAATTCAGTTTTGACTCGGCAGCACCTGTTGTAACTCAGACAAACAATGCTGATTATGCAACTGTAAAGGATTTTGTTTTGGAAGGTAAAATTACAGAAAACAACGGACTTTCTGCAGCTGATTCAATCGTAATTAAAGAAGGTTCAACAATAATTGCAACAATTCCTTCTTCTTCAATTACAGGAACAAAACCAAATTACAGCTGGACTTACACATTCCCAGAAACAGGTAGTGTTGCAACAGAAGGAAAACACACTTACACAATTATCGCAAAAGATATAGCAGGAAGAACTTCTAGTGTAACAAAAGAAATTACTGTTGATACAGAAAAACCAACTGTTACAACTGTTCCATACACAACTGCAACTGTTGTAAATTACGATTCTTCAACTTATGTTCTTCTCAATGCAAATGCAACTGACGAAACAAGCAAAGTTGCAGCCGTTTACTATGCGGTTACAAACAGCACAACTGCTCCAGCATTTAAAGCAACAACAGCTGGAACTACTGGAGATAACTGGTCTGTAATGGCAAGAACAGCCAGCGGTTACACAGCAACAGCAAATCTTGCAGAACTTAACGGTGGTTCAGGAATTACTTCTGATTCTGCATGGTATGTTCACATTAAGGCTGTGGATGGTGCTGGTCTTGTAAGCACAGAAACAACTTATGGAACTCTTAATGTGGATATTCATAAGCCTGTTGTTACTGTTGCAGAAGGAACTTCTATAAAATCTAAAACAACTGATACAAATCTCACTGTAAACTTTGCAGATACAAACCCAAGGACCGTTTATTACACAATCAACGGCGGTGATGAGAAATCTGTTTCTCTGGTTGATGGAAAATTTGATGTTCCTATAACAGGAATGAGAGCCGATGGAACTGAAACAAATGTTGTTGTATACGGAAAAGATGAAAACAACAGAAAATCAGACAATGTAAATGTATCAATTACTTGTGATACAACAAATCCAGTTGTGGAAATTACAAGTCCTGCAACAGACAGTTACCTTTCTTCTTCAACTGTAACAGTAAAGGGAACTGTAGTTGAAAAGAATATGGAATCTCTCAAGGTTTCATTGATGAAGAATGACAGCGAAGCTTACTCAGGTTCAGCAAACCTTACAAAAGGCCAGGGCGATAATTACACTTGGTCTGTAACATTGAATGGTGTTGATGACGGTGCTTACACAATCAAGGCTATGGCAACTGACCAGTACGGAAACAATGAAGGAACAGCTATTAAATCAATTTCTTCTATAATAGATACAGTTGCTCCAGCTGTAGAAAACCTCACTGTTTCTTCTGAATCTGTGAATATTGAATCTCAAAATTCTGCCTTTGTTGTAACAGTAAGTGTAAGCGATGCAACAAGTGGAATAGCTGACACAGAAGGTGTCGTTCTCTATGACGGTTCTGAGAGACTTGGAAAAATGACAGAAGACGGTGCTGTTTACAAATACACTATTGCAGAAGCTGATCTTCTCACAGTTCTTTCAACTGGTGCTCACACATTGACTGTTCATGCAAAAGATAAGGCTGGTAATGAAAACAACAGCGTTTCAAAAACTATCAGTTCTGATGTAACTGCTCCTACACTGAAAATTTCTGGTGTAAGTCCAACAGTAACACAGGGCGACACAGTATATGTAAACGGAAAAATCACAGTTTCTGGAAATGCAACTGACGAAACTTCTCTCGGTGAAACTCTTACCTGGAAAATCAAAGATGGCAGCGGAACTGACGAAGGAACATCAGGAACTGTTGACGTTTCAGGAACTTACGCAACATGGAATTTCACTGTTGATACAACAAAACTCACTGACAATAGTGATTATACAATTGAAGTTTCTGTAGCAGACAAGGCAGGTAACAAACCTGATTCAACTGATTCATCAGCAAACACTCTTAAATGGGGAATAAAAGTAAATCAGACAACGGACAAACCTGTTCTTGCACTTACAAGTGCTTCTGAAAAATTCGCACAATTCTCTGAAATCAACGGAACTGAAAAAGACGGACAGACAAATATCCTTGCTCTTTCAGGAAAACTTACTGGTACTGTAAGTGATGACGACGGAATCAGCAGCATTGTTGTAACTGTAACTCCAGAAAAAGGAAGCGAAACAAACTACAAACTGGTTGAAGATGGAACTTCAACAAATGTTTCTATTAATAAGACACTTTCAGAACTTGGAATTACAGCAGAAGGTGCTTATGAAATCAATATTTCTGTAACCGACACAAAGAATGAAACAAAAAATTCTTCTATAGAATCAAACTTTGTTGTGGCTGCAGACAATGGTGCTCCAACACTTGCAATTACTTCTCCAAATAACGGTGGATATTACAATAATTCATTCGCTGTAGCTGGAACTGTAACAGACGGAAGCGGAACTGTTGTTCTTACTGCTTCAAATGTAAGTGACAAAGAAGTTTCTGGATTTACAAAAAATAAAACAACATTTACAGGAACTTCAACAGCACAAGCACTATCTGACACCGTAAAAGTTAAAGACCTTGCAGACAAAACTTCTGACGGTGGCTATACATTGACTTACACAGCAACTGACAGATGGGGACAGAGCAGTAGTGCAAATGTAATGTTCTATAAAGATGGAAAACCACCTGTTCTTGATAATGAAAATACATCTGTTGGTGGCGTTAAGACAATGGTTGCTGTAAGTGGAGACACTGAAAATAATGTGGCACCATCTTGGTTCAAAGATGAATCAATTAAAATTGACGGTGAAATCACTGAATCTGGAAGTGGAATCGAAACTGTCTACTACTGGCTTAATAAGACTGCAGATACGACTAATTTGTCTACAGCTTCAGGTTCTGCAAACGCAAAGAATCTTGGAAGCGGAAACTGGTCATACAGTATGACAATCAGTGGATTCTATGCAAAATCTTCTGAAATGCTTCCTGCAAATGCAAATTTCAATACTCTTACAATTGTAGCCGTTGATTTTGCTGGAAATGTTTCTAATCTTCTTTCTTATAACGTAAGACTTGATTCGACAAAACCAACTCTTACTGATGGTTCTGTAAAAGTCGGCTTTGAAGAAGATCCTACAACTGGTACTGCTTCATTCCTTGCAAACGGCGAAAAAGACATTTACATTTCTGGAGAAATTTCTGATGAAGAAAACGGTTCTGGAATCGATAAAGTAATCATTCTTCCATTCGGCTCAACTTCTTATGATGAAAATACCGACAAAGCAGTTGTAGCTGAAGGTAAGTTTAAATTCACAATTCCAAATACAAAGGTTACACAATCAGGTTCAGTATTTGCAAGAATTTATGATGTTGCTGGAAATTATAACGATGTAAACCTCTTCACTATTACTTATGATAACAAAGCTCCTTCAGTTGTATTGAACAAACCTGCTGATGCAGATACTTCAACTGATGAACTTGAACTCAACGGAACAATTTCTCTTGCGGGAACTGCCAGCGATGATTACACAGTAAGCAAGATTGAAAAAATTCAGTATGTTAAGAGTGAAACTGCTCCAACTTCTGATACAACTTGGTCGGATTTAACAGGTGTTACAATCACAGGTGAATACAGCTTTACTGTAACTGGATTTGACACAACTAAACTTACTGACGGAAATTATTATCTCCGTGCGGTTGGTGTTGATACTGCCGAAAACATCGGATATTCAGACCCTGTAAAAGTAAAAATCGATCAGGATTCAGACAGACCAAAGATTAAGATTACAAATCTTACTGGTTCAAACGGAAATTACAATCTCAGACAGGGAACTCGTTCAAGAATCAGCGGTACTGTAACTGATGATGACGGAATTGAAGAATTCTATATTTCTGAATCTCCATTTACAGGAACTGGCGATAAACCAGAAACTTCAACATATTCTTCAAACAGCGGTTCATTCACATTTAATCCAAGTGCAGATGTAACTGCAAAAAAGAATGTTGACGGTGAAAAAACTGTATATATTTATGTAAAAGACAAGGCAGGCGGAGTATTCTATACAACTGCTTATATTGATGAAACTGCTGCAGCTGCTGCAAAATATCTCAAGAATCCAAAGATTTTCTTGAATGATACTGCTATTGCTGAAACAGAAAACGCAAAAGTATTCAAATACTTCTCTGACTCAATTTCACCTATTGTTGGAACTGTAACAGGTCTTGCATACAAGGCAGATGGAACAACAATAAATGCAGCTTACAATGAAGAAACTGGTAGTTTTGATAAGGCTGAAGATGTAAATGCAAGCTTCATCATTGGTGGAACTGAAAGACAAAAGGCAAAATTCACAATAAAAGCAAGCGATGCCAACGGTATTGCAGGAATGGCACTTGAAATTTCTTACAAAGCAAAAGATGGAACTGACAAAAAAATCATTCGTGCAACTGCTGAAAAATTGGGTGAAGATACATTTACAACAGAACAGGTAAAAGGCGACTTTACTGGAACAGGAACAAATAATTCTTCTGACGCAACTTGGACAACAGATTTGATTTCATTTGAGGATGCTGCAACTGGAAACGCAACACTCAAAGTTGTTCCTTACGATAACTCTGGCTTGTCTGGAAACGGAAACCTTTCATTCGCAATCGATATGACAGGTCCAACAATCAAAGTTACAAGTCCAAGTTCAACAGAACAAGTTTCTGGTTCAACAATTCCTGTTTCTGGAATTGCAACAGATGCAGGTGGAAGTACAACTGATTCAATCAAGTGGTATGTTCCAAAGGCTGATGAAAACATGAAGGTTGCTGGTGCATTTACTACTCTTGATTCAACATTCCTCGCTTCTTCATTTGATTCAAAATGGTCTGGAGAACTTACTACAACTTCTTCAAATTCAGCATGGACATTCAACTTTGACGGAAACAACAACTCTTCATTCTCTGAATTTGTAAATGGTGGAACTATAAGTGGATATTATTCTGCAAATGATGATGGTATTGTTTCAATTCCTGTTTACTTTAAATCAACTGATAAACACGGAAATGCAACGCTTTATAGAGACTTTGCAATTCTCTATAACCCGGATGCAGACCGTCCTCTCGTAACTATTACTTATCCTTCTGAAGCTGATTACAAAGAAGGTGAAAAATTTGCAATCCTCGGTGGAACAATCCGTTCAACTGGTACTGTAGAAATTCCTGATGGTTCAACTTCTACATGGAAAGTTTATATGCAGATTGCTGATAAGAATGGAAATTTCAATGATGCTGATAAAACAAAGGCTTCAAATCCAAAAACTTCTGGCGGTTACGGATACACTGTACTTGATGGAAATGGACTTCAAAATGCATGGAATTATGATGGAAATAGTTCAACTTTGAATTTTGATAATGATACAATAAAATCAAATACTATCAAGAATTCTTGGTGGGGAATTCCTGTAACCAAGAATTCAACTTCTTGGTATTTCAGTTTAAATGCTCAGGGAGAATTGAATCCAATAGCTACTGGAGTTACAAACGACATCAAGGTTCGATTCTGTGGCGTAAGTGCAAATATAAACGACAGCAACACTGGCGGAAAAGTTGGACGATGGTCTTCTGTTTATGAAATCCATGTTGACTCAAATATTCCAAAATACTCTACAGCAATGTTCAGATATAATTCTGATTTGGCTAGCGTAAGTTCAACTACAAATGATTCAGCTTTGGCTCAAAAAGAATATGTTCCTGATATGTATCTCAAAGGTCAGTGGTATGCTTACGCAAAAATTACTGATGAAAGTTCTGTAAAAGTTACAGAAGTTAAGCGTGGTACAACAAAATTGACTTATGGAACAGATTACTTTGTATATCCAGAAAAAGCTGGAAACAGTGGCGGGCAGTCTGCTGGTTCTGATATAAAAGATGGTGAGAATGGTCCTTATGTTGCTTATGTTTGGATAAAAATAAATCCAAATATGACTACAACACAAACTTACACAATCTCTGCTTGTGATAGTGATGGAACACCAAACTATATTTATCCAGCATTTGAAGTAAATACAGACAACAAAGCTCCAGAAATGACTGCTCTCAAAGATTCTTACGATTCTGGTGCAAAAGAAATTGCAATGACAAAAATCAGAAACAGCAACAAGTCAGTTTCATTCAGTACAACTGCAACTGATACTGGTTCTGGATTTGATAAACTTGCATTCTACTTCAAGCGAACTGTAGGTTCAGAAACTACAATTGAACTTCCAACACCAAAGGCAAATGGTTCAGGCTGGGAAAATGATGCTTCTTCTGCTTATGTTGGAGAACTTACTGAAACAGATTCTGAATTACTTGCTGATTCTGATGCAAACGAACTTTACGGTGTAAATCTTACAGGTACAACATCTGGTTCAACATTTACTGTAACAAGTCCTGCTGATATTTCTTCATATAAATTCATCAGAAAGGGCGGCCTTATCAAACTTTCTGGAGTTTACTATGTAATTTCTGAAGTAAGCGGAAACGCAATTACTGTTGCTGAAAACCTCACAACTTCTCCAAAATCAGCATTTGTGGCTGCTGCAATGATTCTCGACCACGTTTCAACAGCAGAAACTCCAGTTTGGAATAGCGGAGTTTGTACAATCGCAGGTGATGATGACGGTGATGGATTTGTTGAATACATCAAAAAATCTGGTGCAACTTGGGCATTACAGGCAGATATTTTCTCTGACTTGCTCAAAGACGGTCCAGTTACACTT
>JAGHUJ010000111.1 GCA_018064905.1 Candidatus Treponema equifaecale | reverse complement strand
GGATTTGAATTATAAAGATATGTAAACTCATCAATTATAAGAACAAGTCTGTCTTTAATTTCCGTAGTTTTTAAAAATGAATAAACATCATTCCAGGTTGTGAAAGAATTAAGAAAGTCTCCGATTTTTAATACACGATTAAGCTCCTCACAAAAATTCCGAACATTGTTCTTTTCCGAGTCTTTATCGCCAGTAAAGTAAACAGTATTATCTGAATGAAGTTTTGCAAAATGTGACAGAAGATATGATTTTCCGACTCGTCTTCTGCCATGGAGAATAAGCATTTCAAATTTATTTGAGTCATATAGTGACTCCAGCAGAACCATTTCTTTCTTTCTACCTAAAAAGATTTCGTTGCCCTTAAACATAATTTACTCCAAAGTAATTTACTTTAGAGTAAATTATAACACAAAATATGATTTATTCAATCCCCTATTTTGAATATACCATAGGATTTTCAATGACAGGATTTATAGTGTGCATTCTGTCCACCTTTACTAACAAGCGCTCAACGCCGCCACATTTCCTTCACCAGCAGCTTTTGCATATTGGTATGGAGTTCCGGTAATGTCTCCGGCCGCAAACAGGCCTTCAACACTAGTCTTCATCTGTCGGTCAGTTTTGATGTGATTTCCGTCCATTTCAATACCAGAAATCAGCTGAGCCGGCGGAATGTTTTCCCTCAGAATAAAAGTACAAGCCACACCAACTTCTTCTCCATCATAAACAAGCTTATCCGCCTTCATTCCACCAGAAATAACAAAATCCTTACCCTTCAGAACCTCAACATTGGCTTTGCCGCTAAGCACTTCACCAACAGCTTCTTTATACATTGGAAAATACAAAACCTTTTCACAAATTTCGCTCAAAAATTCCGCTTCTTTTTCCTCATGCTGGGAATAAGAAATGACAGCAACAGTCTTGCCCTTGTAAAGCATACCGTCACAAGTGGCACAATAGCTTACACCACGGCCCAAAAATTCAATTTCACCAGCAAGCGGTTTACCAAAACTGATACCGCTGGCCAGAATGACCTTCTTAGCTTCAAAAATATCACGACCAGAAATCAAAGAAAAATGATCGCCCATCTTGTAAATATTCGTAATTTTCTTTGGAGTTACAGAAATACCCAGCGAATCCATGTGATTCTTCAGCTCGTTGTGAATTTCTTCTTCAGACTTGCCAAAAAATCCCAGAAAATTCTTGATTTCGTGGGCAGAATTAAGCTTTCCGCCGATCTGTTCGTCACCAAAAAGCAAAATAGACTTGTTTCTGGCAACGGCAGTAGCTGCGGCGGAAAGACCTGCAACACCAGTACCGATGATTGCAATATCAACCATTAATTCTCTCCCAAAGCAAAAGCTTTAAGTTCTTCCTTACTGCGGCCACCAACAACCATAGCTTCCTGTTTGCCGTCCTTAAAGCGGATAAAAGTTGGAATGCTCATAATACCGAATTTGCGTGCAAGTTCTTCTTCATCATCAACATTAACTTTACCAACCTTAACTTTACCTTCAAGTTCAGTTGCAAGCTCCTCAACAATTGGAGCCATCATCATACAAGGACCGCACCAGGTAGCCCAAAAATCTACCAAAACTGGAAGAGTTGATTTTTCAACCTCTGCTTCAAAATTTTCTGTTGTAAATGTGTATTCTGCCATAATGGGCCTCCTGTTATTTGTGTGTAAAGCCGCGCCGATTAAGCCTGTCGAAATCAAGCAAAATCAATCTCACCAGCTTCTATATAAATTTACTGAAAATTCTCACCAAAGAAAAGTAAAATCTACTTTGCAAGCTCTTCTTTGATAAAATCATGTACTTTTGCCATATCAGCAGTTGGCTCAAATCTCTTTACGATGTTACCCTGACGATCAACCAGGAATTTTGTAAAGTTCCAGCGGATATCACTAGAATCCTTCTTTTTCTTAGCCACAACAGTCATCAGAATTTTTGTAAAAGGATTAGCATCATCAAACCCCTCAAATTTTGTGTTGTCCGTAAGATATTTAAAAAGTGGCAAAGCACCCTCCCCGTTCACTTCGATTTTTGCAAACTGTGGGAAAGTAATTCCAAAACGACCGGTACAGAATGTGTGAATTTCCTCATTGTCGCCAGGAGCCTGATGTCCAAACTGATCACATGGAAAGTCCAGAATTTCCAAACCGCTGTCCTTAAATTCCTCATAAATTGCCTGAAGTTCCTTGTACTGTGGTGTAAATCCGCATCCTGTCGCAGTGTTTACGATAAGCAGAACCTTGTCCTTGTAGTCTGCCATTGAAACTTCCTCACCCTTTCTTGTGTTGAATTTGAAATCATAGATACTCATTTGCGTCTCCTTATTTGTTTAATTTGCAATTAGATTGTGTACAATTTAATTTATGTCTTAGTTATACATCCTTTCTAAAAAAGTGTCAATAGATTTTATTAAATTAAATTGTGTAAAATGTATTTATTTTTGATTCTTTTCTCTTTTTTTTGGGTGTTCCGGCTACGCCGTCGGCTGTTCCGCCCTTCGCTATCCGCTCATTCCTGCGCTACGCTCCGGAACTAAAGGGGCTCCATAGCCTAACACGGTCCAATAGGTTCAACTTGCGGTGGTTGAGCCTGTCGAAACCACATCTTTATTCTTTAAACTGATTTTCCAATTTTATGAGGATTTTGTGCAGAAGCTGGGCTTCTTCAGCGCTAAGGTCAATGCAGCTTCCCATTTTCATTGGAATTTCTGCGCATTTTTCCTGCAAAGCCTCGCCTTCCTGCGTGATTTTAATTACCAGATTTCGCTCATCTTCCTTGGAACGCTGTCTTGTGATGAAATTTTTAGCTTCCAGTTTCTTTAAAACCGGAGTCAAAGTTCCAGAATCAAGGAAAAGCACTTCGCCCAGTTCCTTTACATTCATTTCCTTGCGCTCCCAGAACACCATCATGGTGATGTACTGAGTATAGGTAAGGTCAATTTCATCAAGATAAGGCTTGTATTTTCTTACAATTTCCTTTGAGCAAACATAAAGAGGAAAACAAATCTGATTAGAAAGCTTTAACTGTTCGTACATAATTTTATTTTGTAGATTCCCATTCCGTCAGGGCCGAATTTATTTTTTCAACCTCGGCCTCATACTGCTCCAGCTCAATTGAAATTCTGTTTTCTTCATCAAAATCATCAGTAAGCCGTTTTTTTCGCTGCAGCTCCGGAATCAGCTCCCCTTCCAGCAAGGATTTTCTTCTTCTGAATTCCGTAATTTGCTTTGGAGGCCGCCCGCCTTTCTTGCCGTTTTCCTTGCTGGCATTCTGCTTGGCTCGGCTGGTAGACTTTCCGTTTATTGAGTACAAGGAACCAACCCAAAATCTGAGGGCCTTCAGCTCCTGTCCCATTTCAAATTCAATGTTCTCCAGATGGCGGGCCTTTTCTGCGGCGGCTTCACCTTCAGAATCGGAAACACCAGCCCTTGCCAGCTGATTTATAATGGAAATCTGCTTCTGCAAGTCTTCAAGAGTCTCAATTGCTTTGTAAATGTTCTGGGTTTTAGTAGACACTATCTTTCTGAATTACCGTCGCCGTAATCATCATCTTCAACGTAGTCAGATTCTTCATCATCATCGTCACCGGCTTCTTCTTTTGCCGCAAAATACTTCTTGATGATTTTTACAGCTTCGTCCTGCTCGAGATCCAACTCGTCCAGCATTTCCTGGAGAATTTCACGCTTTGAGACACCTGAGTCTGCAAGAGAAGCAATGAAATCAAAGTAGTATTCCAATTCATCATTTTCGTGAGACTTGAAACCGTCTGCATCGCCATCGTCAAAAAACATAAATTACCTCTATTGGTAATTATATCAGACACTAGGCCAAACTGTAAACGAGATTTAAAAGCTGAGTCCTTGAATTAACGCCGCCCTTGTTGAAAATATTGTAGACATGTTTCTTTACGGTTGAAATGCTCACATGAAGCCGGTCTGAAATTTCACTGTTGCTGCAGCCGTCAGAAATCAATTTTAGAATTTCAGATTCCCTGTCAGAAAAATCAAACCTTTCTACAGCCCTGTTGAAGCATTCTTCCATGGAAATTTTGATCAAAGCTGTATCAGAAAGCGGATTTTTATCAGAACCAACCAGGGAATGTTGAGAAGCGGATGTGTTTTCCAGGTAAATTTTTGTCATGGAAACCAGTTCCTGCAGAATTTCCTGAGTATGCCGCGAAAGCCCCTTTATTTCCTCGCTGGAATAAAGTTCTGACACAACTCCGTTTAGTCTCTGTAATTCCCTTTCTTCAACCATAATCAACTCCGCTCTGCAAGTTTATGTTGGTGGTTGAGGCTCTCGAAACCACCACAAGAATAAAAAAAGGCATTGAAATTTCAAGAAAAATCAAGAAATTTCAACGCCCTTGTTGTAGAAAAAATAAAAGCCGCAAACGATTTAAAATCATCTGCGGCACCTTTACCTTATAGGAAGTATTCTACATCAAATTATACTTTAGTTCAATAGCAAAACTAGATTTCTCGACTTCGTTCAAAATGACAATTTTTCACTTATTGGACAAGCCCTTTCAGCTTCTCTTCTATTTCCTGAACAAAATCTTCGCCCCAGTAATTGCCAAGAATTTCTCTGGCTTCCGACTTTAATTCAGGAACAACCGCCGTTTCAAGATTCTTCAAATTGTTTGCAAGATAGCTTCTGCACTGAATGGCAAGATTCTCCTTCTGGTCTTTTGAAAGCTCCAGAGAATTTTCCTGAATGTCGCAGTAAATTGAAGTGAAAACGCTTGCTGTTGAACAGATTTTTTCCCATTTGGCCAAATCATTTATCTTGGCTCGGGAAGAAATTCCCGTGTTCAGCGAATAATTATACACAACTGCATCAATGCCAACATATTTTTTTGCGTGGAAGGAAAGGTAGAAATATTGAACAAAATCCTCAGCAAAAGTACAGAAAATCGGCGGAATATGGTTCAAGGCTTCCAGATAAAGCTCCCGCTTGAACAGTTTTCCCCAAAGAAATCCAATGTGATTTTTATTCACAAGAAAACCGTCAAAAATATCTGAACCCTTCAGCTCACCCAGAACCATTTTATTTGCCTTTTCAAAGCGGCTTTTTCTGAACTTTTCAACTTTTTCAGCATTATCATCCAGCAAATTTTCCACATTCTCTGAAAAATAAACATTTGCCCTGCCCTGAACAATATCCGCATCAGATTCTTCGGCCTTTTCATAAAGAATTTTTGCAGCATTTTCAGTCAGAGCATCGTCGCTGTCCAGAATCAGAATGTATTTTCCCTTGGCCTCATAGATTGCAGTTCGGCGTGCTTCCACAAGCCCTTTGTTTTCCTCATGAACAAAATAGGAAACCTTGAACTTAACGCTTTTTCTGAATTTCTTAACGATTTCTTCCCCATCGATTTCCGATTCAGAAGCATCATTTACAACAATAACTTCAAGGAATTCCTTTTCCGAAAGCCCGTCCGGAGCAACCTGATTTTTTACAGACTTCAGACAGCTTTCAAGAAACCGCTCCGAATTAAAAAGAGGAATACAAATGCTGATTTTAGGCGAGTGGGAAAAGAACATGACTATTCTGTTTTGGTACGAACTACACGGAAACCGTAACCCGAGTTTCTACTGTAAGTTATACAGTTATCACGATTTGCACAAGTTACTGTTGAAGCAGCACCATTAATGCTACTACCACGTGCAACTCGGTTTGTTCCAGACTCTGGTCCATCAGCTGCCACCGAACTGTTTACAGTAGCCGCATACCAGTCCCAGCAGTATTCCCAAACGTTTCCAGACATATCATAAAGTCCATAACCATTCGGAGCTTTTGTTTTTACTTCCCTTGTGCCAGTATAACCATCTGTACTGGTAGAATTATCCTTATACCACGCTACATCATCAACTGTATTGCTTCCTGCATAAGTAAAATTTTCGCCGCCTCTTGCAAGCCATTCCCATTCTGCTTCTGTTGGAAGACGATAACCATTTGCAGTAAAATCACAGGTTGCTGCATTCCAAGAAGTATTATCTGAACGAGGAACGCTTCCCCATTCATCAGGATTCGTTAACCCAGAAATAGTATAACAAGGTGTAAGGTCTTCTTTTATTGAAAGCTTATTACAATAAACCAGTGCATCATACCAGCTTACATAGTTTACAGGATGTTTTAATACAGCATCCCCAGACACTAGATTTCCATCACTACCATAAGCTTTTGCTGTACTTGGATCTGTTCCAATTAGTTCTTTATATTCACCGCGAGTTACTTCATGATCACTTACAATCAAGTCTGGAATTGTGAGCTTTCTATCAGCAACAAATACACTTGAAGCTGGATTCCATTCTTCTGTTCCATTAATGACAGCACCTGAAACTTCAACAAAAACTGTATATACATAATTCTTAATAGTAATATAC
>JAGHUJ010000080.1 GCA_018064905.1 Candidatus Treponema equifaecale | reverse complement strand
TGAAGCTAAAATGTTTTCTGTCATTTCGACTGGAGTAAAAAATATTTACTGTCATTTCGACTGGAGCGTAGCGGAATGGAGAAATCTATTACAACAAAACTTCTCACCTACGCTCGAGATGACAATAAAAATGGAGAAAACTATGAATGAATATTATGTATACATAATGGCATCAAAAGAAAACTCTGTAATATACATCGGAATGACAAATGATTTAACAAGGAGAGTTCAAGAGCATAAATCTGGATTGATTGAAGGTTTTACACAGAAGTATAATGTACATAAACTAGTATATTTTGAAAAAACTCTAGATGCAACGGCAGCTATTGCAAGAGAAAAACAATTAAAAAAATGGAGAAGAGAAAAGAAAAATATATTGATTGAGTCTTTAAATCCAAGTTGGAATGATTTAGCTGAAAGCTTATAAACATAGATTTCTCGACTACGCCTACGGCTTCGCTCGAAATGACAGATGATAATAAAAAACACTTCCTGTCATTTCAACTGAAGCAAAAACTCTAACTGTCATTTCAACTGAAGCTAAAATATTTTCTGTCATTTCAACTGGAGCTAAAACACTTCCTGTCATTTCGACTGGAGCGCAGCGGAATGGAGAAATCTATTACAAAGAGACCTCTCGACTACGCTCGAGATGACAAAAAAAAATATTTACTGTCATTTCAACTGAAGCAAAAACTCTAACTGTCATTTCGACTGGAGCGCAGCGGAATGGAGAAATCTATTACAACGAGATCTCTCGACTACGCTCGAGGTGACAGACGACAAATCTAAAAAAACAAACAAGTAAGGAGAAAATATATGGAAAGAAATTACACAACACAGATGGATGCGGCACGAAAAGGCATTCTTACTCCAGAAATGGAAACTGTTGCAAAGAAAGAAAACATGGATTCGTCAAAGCTGATGAAACTTGTTGCCGAAGGTAAGGTTGCTATTCCTGCAAACAAAAACCACAAATGCCTGAATCCTGAAGGAATCGGTTCAATGCTCAAGACTAAAATCAACGTTAACCTGGGTGTTAGCCGCGACTGCAAGGATTACAACATTGAAATGCAGAAGGTTATGAGTGCCGTAAACATGGGTGCAGAAGCCATCATGGACCTTTCAAGCCACGGAAACACACAGCCTTTCCGCCAGAAGCTTACAGCAGAATGTCCTGCAATGATCGGAACTGTTCCGGTTTATGACAGCGTTATTCACTATCAGCGAGATTTGGCTACTCTCACAGCGAAAGATTTTATCGACGTTGTCCGCCTCCACGCTCAGGACGGCGTTGACTTTGTAACAGTTCACTGCGGAATTACTCGCAAAACAATCGAACAGATTAAAAAAGTTGGCCGAAAAATGAACATCGTAAGCCGCGGCGGTTCCCTTGTTTTTGCATGGATGGTAATGACTGGAAACGAAAACCCATTCTACGAATATTACGACGAAATTCTGGATATTTGTGAAGAATACGATGTTACAGTTTCTTTGGGTGATGCATGTCGTCCAGGTTGTCTTGCAGATGCAACAGATGTTTGTCAGATTGAAGAACTGGTTCGCCTTGGTGAACTTACCGACCGTGCATGGAAACACAATGTTCAGGTTATGGTTGAAGGACCGGGCCACGTACCATTGAACCAGATTGCAGCAAACATGCAGGTTCAGCAGACAATCTGTAAGGGTGCTCCATTCTATGTTCTTGGCCCTCTGGTTACCGACATTGCTCCAGGATACGACCACATTACATCTGCAATCGGTGGTGCAGTTGCTGCCATGAGCGGTGCTGCATTCCTGTGCTATGTTACTCCAGCTGAACATCTTGCCCTTCCAAATGTTGACGATGTTAAGCAGGGAATCATTGCTTCAAAAATTGCAGCCCACGCAGCTGATATTGCAAAGGGAATTCCAGGAGCCAGAGACATTGACGACAAAATGGCTGATGCAAGACACAAGCTGGACTGGGACGAGCAGTTTAAATATGCTTTGGATCCAGAAACAGCAAAGGCAATTCGTGACAGCCGCAAACCGGAAGATAATCACAGTGAAGCCTGTTCAATGTGCGGTAAATTCTGTGCAGTTCGTTCAATGAACAAAGCCCTTTCCGGTGAAGTAATCGATATTCTGTAAATTTAAAATATTAATGCGGTGAGGTTTCGACAGGATCAACCTTCCGCATGTCATAAAAACAGAAAAAGACTGGCGCAAGGAAATAAATCATTGCGCCAGTCTTTTTTAGTTTAAAGTGTCACCACTTTTTAGTATTTGTTTTTACAGTCTGTTCTAATTAAGCACCCTGTGAATCGCCTGTGATTGTAAGAACTACATCTGTAAATTCTACACAAGTTCCACGAGTACCGAACATACCAGCGTAGAAGTATTCTGAATCTTTTGCTACGAAATCGAAATCTGTATATGTATCTTCGTAAGTCTGGCCTTTGTAGATTGTCTTAACTTTTACAACCTGGCCAACGCGTTCAATTGAGAATTCAACTTCATCGTTTGCAGCATAAAGAGCTGAAATTTTGTGGTCAGCAAGTTTCTGAGCACCTGTCTCACGCTTCCAGTTTGCAACACAAGATGATTCAGAATCTGCATAAAGACCTGCTACAACATAGTTTGAAGAAACTGCAACTTTGTTTGGTGTGTAACAGTCGTCACGAAGCATAAGACCAAAGCCTGCCTGATTTTTTGCTACAACATTCAAAACCTTTGCTTTTGCTGTAAGAGTAAAGTTCTTGCTGATTGGAAGCTGCTGGAAAGCAAATGCAATACCGTCAGCTGTAGAAGTGATTTTTCCTTTTGGAGAAGATGTTCCAGTCTGTCCAACCTTGAATACACCTGCTGAAGTTTCCTGTGCATAGTAGCCATTTGAAGCAGCTGAAGGATCACCACCACAATCGCCAAAACCAGTTCCGTACCAGCCAGTTGAAGTACATTTCAAGTTTTCAGCAGTGTTCAATGCAGACAAATCAACAGCTGTATAAGCAACATAAACAAATTTTTCGTTTTTAACCAAATCAACTGCTTTTGTTGGCATATAAGCTGATTTTACATAAGGCTTAAGAGCTGAAGATGATGCAGCAATTGTTTTTGCAAAGAAGTATGAAACCATTTTTGCACCAAAGATGTTGATGTGAGTACCGTCATAAGATTTTACATTTGGTTCTGTATCTGAACTTCCCTGAGCCATTGCGTGGAAGTAAATTGCTTCATCATGTCCAAGTTCTACATACTTATCCTTAGTCATTGTTGTCAAATCAACAAACTGAACAGATTTTTCTTTTGCCAAATCTTCAACAGCTTTTCTGTAATCACCAACAGCTGTAACATGACCGTTCGCTCCTGAATAATCGTCTGTTGAACTCCAGCGAACGATTGGAGAACAAAGGATTGGAGTTGCGCCTTTGTCCTGAGCAAGTTTTACATATTTGTTGAAAAGAATGTTTTTGAATGAGCCTTCTGTATCTGTTGACTGAGCAGCAGATGCAAAGCGGTCTACATCGTCTGATTTTTCATCGTTGTGACCAAAGCCGATTACGAGGAAGTCACCTGCTTTGATTTCAGAAGTCATTGTTTTATAGCAATCTTCAGCAAGGAAAGATTTTGAAGAACGACCAGAAAGGGCAATGTTCTTTACCGTGATTTTTGAAGAAAGGTTGTTTCCAAGCTGTGTACCGTAGCCGTAGCGTGGATAGAAATAAGTTGCGTCAGTGTGAGTTCCGTCTGCTTTCATGTAATCACAAACAGTTGAGTCACCTACAACCCACAATGTTGCTGCGGCAAGTTTAGAATCATCGTAGTTTGCAAATGGATCATCATTATTGTTGTTATTATTATTGTTGTTGTTATTATTGTTGTTGTTATTGTTTGTTGTTCCTTCATCATCTTCTGAATCTGAACATGAAACAAATCCTGATCCCAACATTGCCAAAGCGGCAAAAACTGCCATTGCCTTTAAAATTTTTTTCATAGAAATCTCCATTTTTCTTTTTATACAATATACAATGCTACTTTTGTTAAAATAAGTTAGAATTTTGAAGAAATCAGTAAATTTTAGGCGATTTTATATTTTTATATATAATTTTAACTCTTTGTGAATTTTTTCGTTCAATTCCAAAAACAGCAGGCTTCTATTT
>JAGHUJ010000198.1 GCA_018064905.1 Candidatus Treponema equifaecale | reverse complement strand
CGATTTTTTTTATTATTCCGATTAGATTCTTATTTTACTATACAATTTATCATAAAAAAAGAAACTCCTCTCAATTATACCCCCCCCGTATTCTGTCAACTTTTCTCACCCGCACTGCAACACGCTCCAAATATTTCCAAATTCCTTCTTCTTCAAATCTTCTTCCCGAATCCAAACATACATTCTTCCGTAATCACCCCAGCCCATTCCGCAGTCCTCGTCGCTGTCAAACTGAAAAAGCATGATCCAGTCATTTGGCTCTTTCTGAATTTCTTTGACCTTTTCCCTGTTCTCTTTTTCGTAAATGTCGATTCCCCTTGAACAGACCTGACACAGTTCTTCCATGTTGTCATTCTGTATAACTGAAGGATTTCCACCCAGCTGATGAACCTTTGCTTCTTCGCCGCCAAAAAGTGCCTGCTTCAGCATATAGAATCCGTCTGCAGCATAGTCCAGGTCATAGTTTTCCTGAATTTCTTCGCTGAAATCCTTGTCGTTGAATTCGTCCAGACTTACTGTTTTGCGGAATGTCAGGAACTTTTCATGGAACCTTGCTCTGTTTGGAAGGTTTTCCGGAAATTCTGTTTCTTCCAAAATTGTTGCGTTTTCTTCTATATAAATGACTTTTGTACTGTCCTTGTGCTTTGCTTCGAATCCCCATGCTGAATTTGTCTGATCATAGAAGATGTACAAAAAGCCTTTTTCTGGCAACATTGATTCTTTTGCTGGTGGTACTTCTGAAAGCGCAATCTGACAAATGAATGCCATTGGTTTTTCCTGATAAGTTGGCCATTCAAAGTCCTTTCCAAGATTTGGTTTTCCTCCCAGCTTTGAAAATGCTCTTTCTTTTTTTGAGGCCTTCATCATCTGAATTGCAACTTTTGCCTTTTCTGCAACCACATCAAACACTGCTCCTGGAATCTGAAATCTGGCTGCTGTTCTTGCCAATGCACCTTTGTTTCCATTTTCAAACTGTTCTGTCAATTCTGCGATTCTTTTTGTATTCATCTTTTCACTCCTTACTTGCTTGCCTGGATGGCAAAATTGAAAGTGCAACGCACTTTACCGTAAAAAAAATGGGGAACCCGAAAGGAGACTGTTTCCGGATTCCCCTAACTGAACGTTTTCCGTCGTTCAGATTAAAGATAGGTTGTTATGCTAAATTCGGCAAATTCTAGTTTTGTGCCGTAACACATTCTGTTTTAGATAAATGCTTCGTAGATTGTTTTGCCATTCAGTTCGGTTTTTCTAACTTCTGATGATTTATTTTTATTGAAATTAAATGTAAGCATGTAGCCAGTATCCTGATGAAGAGAATCCAGATAATCTACTAACTGAGATTCTCCGTTCATATTGTACTTTTCACCATGCCAGATTTTCAGTTCGACTACATACTGATGTCCAAGATAGTCTATTATTACATCCGTTCTGCGTTCATCGCGAGTCTGTGATTCTACATAATAGTTGCCCGTTCCATTGATAATCGGCTTTATAAAGAACAAAAAATATTTTCGGCCTTCGTTCTCCACAAATTTGGAACCTTTATCCCCATAAATGTCGTTGAAATGAACTATGAATCTTTCAAGAATCAAAGGCATATCCAGCTCATTATTCTTGATGAAGAGAATTTTATCCTTTGATCCTTCTGAATAGATTTTAGTGTTGAGACTGGCCTCAAAAGCAAAATTGTTATAAATTCGTGTTTCAAAAATTCGATTTGCAATTGCAACTGCACCATTGTTATTTTTTATAAAACCGAACATTGCAGCCAAATCAATCTGATTGTTATCAATATTGAATGGAATATGCTCTCCGTTATAGAGTACCTGCTTTAAGATTTCAGTCATTTCTGAATAATCAAAGAGCTTTTTGCTCATATCATCAAAGAGAGTATTTTTTTCCTGAAGAATAATTTTCACTGCTTCAAGAAAACCTTGCTTTGTCCATGCTTTTTTCAAATCGTAATCCGTTAAATTAGCAACATCTTCATTAATTATCTGGCATAGACGGGAAACTAAGAATGGATAACCCCCCGTATACTCTTCAAGCAGGCTGGAAATTTCAGCAATATCAAATCCTACATTATGTTCACTTTCATAGTCCGTGAGCATGGTTGCAATATCAGCTGCATCAAATTCCATCCTCACTTTGAACTGTACCGCAATATTCCATGGAGAATTATATTTGTGTTCTTCATCTGGTCTGAGTTTTAATTTAAGATTCTTTATGTCATAAACTCCGGCAAGAATCACTGAATGAAACGTAGGAATCCCATCTCTTTTAAGATACATATCCCGCAGAAGTCCCAGAAACTTCAAGAAAGAATCATAATTGCTGGCCTGGTCAACTTCGTCGATTAAAATTACGATAGGCTTTTCATTTAATCGGCATAACTCAGAAATTGTTTCTGCTACATCAAAAATATTTTTTTCGAACTTAAAAATAGAATGTTTAAAAAGCCCGTCAAGAAATTTAAAAGCTTTGTCTGAAAGATTCACAGTGGAACTCTTTCTTCTTGCAACTTCCTGCAAACTTTTAAAAAGCATTCTTCCAATCGAATCCAATGATTCAAAAGAGGGAGTATCAGCTCCTTCAAAACTGATGGAAAATACACTGTAATCAGAAGCTAAGGTTTTACTCAAAAGAGAGAAAGTTGTTGTCTTTCCATACTGACGACCTTTATTGATGCAGAAATAGTTTCCCTTATCTACCATTCCTTTTATCTGAGTCAGTCTGTCTGAAATGTCCACCATGTAATGCTTATCAGGAAAACAAGTCCCGGTTACATTAAATTCTTTCATGTGTTTTCAACCCTTAACTTTTTAAAATCCCTATCTCTCTTAATGTATCACAATTTCAACAAAATTTATAGACAAGCATCATCTTTGATCGTCTGAAGATAAAAATCGTCAATCTATTTATCTTTTCACTCCATAAACTGTTTTGGAAATACATTCCGTCAGGCCGTATTTCAAGAATTCCTTTTCCAGATCCAGGTTTTCTTTTGTATTCAAAAAGCAGGCATAATTCCCTGTTTTTGAGTATTTGTACTGCCATATCAGCTTTTCCTTCAGGCTGTCAGCCAGAATCCTCTTGTCTTGTACCACAATTTCTCTAGCTTCATTTAGAACTTTTTCATTCAGAATCAAAAACATTGTTCCTTTTGCTTCAATTTGTCCTTCATCTTCAAGTTCTGCAACATCTTTTCTGAAGCCTTTGTAGTCCACCTTAATTTTATGGTCTGTTGCTTCTACATACTTCGACATTACTTCCCTGAAAAGTTCATCCAGTCTCAGGTCTCCTTTTTCCTTGATTTTTAATAGAATGGCCTCCTTTGCTGAATCCGGCAACTTTTTTCTTTCGCGATTGAAAAAACTTTTTGAAAAAATTTTACCACTTTGACATCTGCCACTGAGTTCTTTCCAATATTTTCTGCCTGCCTCTGTAATAGATGCAGTTGCTTCTTCAACTTCAATGAGTCCGCTTGATTTGAGGAATTTTATGTAATTATCCTTCACACTTTTTGGAGCTCTGGATTCAATTTCTGAAAGCCCAACTTTTCCTTCTGCTGAATCATAAAGCTGATTTATCAACATTTCTGCAAAATTTGGCTGACTGATTTTTACTTTTTTTTCGCTGGCAACAATTTCATTTTTTTCTGAAACGCATTCCATCTCGCAACCTCCAGCTACAATCCCATTTCATAAAAAAAGTCGATTCTTGGAACATCTGGCGTACTCTGGTTTGAACGGTGCAGGTCTACAACCCTTGCCCTTTTCATTCCGAGCTTTTCCATTACCTTCCAGGAGCCTGTGTTTGTTGAGTCGCAGTTTGCAGTCAGTTTTGTGTAATCGTAATTTTCTTTCAGAAACTTTATGAGGGCACTTGCAGCCTCCGTGCAATATCCCTTGTTCCAGAAGTCCTTGTTGAAGAACCATCCGATTTCATTGGTTTTTTCTTCAGTTTCTTCAAACCAGCTTGTATTGGTAAGTTGAACACAGCCGATGAGTTTTCCGTCCAAAAGCACTGCATAAACCAGGTCGTCGTAATCTTCCACATCGCTGCTCATTAATGACGATATGAACATTTCCTCCGTATCAAAGGAATTCAACGGCATGCAGAGCATTTTGCCGACTGTTCCAACATCTGAAACAATTGCATATACATCCTTAAAGTCACTTTCAATCAATGGCCGAATCACAAGTCTTTCAGTTTTAATTTCCATAACGATTTCTCCTTGCTATGGATTTAATCTAGGCATTTTGTTTGAATTCGACAAATCTATGTTATTCAGCCCACTTATACTTCTGCCTTAAAAAATACCAAACGGCTTCTTCAAAGGTCAGTTCTTCTGGAATCTTCTCAAAAGCATTTCTGGCCTTTTCAAAAACTTCATTTTTTACGGCATGGAAAATCATCTCATCTATTCCGCAAAGGCTGGCTGCATACATCTGGATCAGATACATCAGCTCAAGGTTTCCTCCGAAATTTCCAGCACCCCAGTTTCCCGTATGCAAGGCACATCTTGACGCTTTCTTTATTCTGGTCTGCTTCACCAGTCCACTGTAACCGACTATCAGTCCCAGGAAAATGTATACAATCTGTTCTTCTGTATATTCGCCTTCTCCGCCATGTGGTGCCTTTATTGAAATCAGGTTCGCCTTGAAATCTGCCTGATAGACCTTGAATCCATTCCTCAAAAATTTTTCGTCCTGATTGTACATTGAACGGATTATCCTGCCATCCTTCCTGAGCTTGTTGTAATCAATCGAAATCCAGAACGGGATTCCTTCAAACAAAAAAGGCGTTGCAAGCCCGTCACGAACAGTTTTCGCCTCCATCACTTCCTTGTTTTCCGACATGAATTTTTCAATGCTGGCAAGGAGGGGCATTTGAAGAACTTGCATGTCATCAGTTCCAAGACTGTCTCCGGAATAGGAGTTGAACAGCCTTGTGTCCGCATGGTTCATGAACCAGACATAGCGTTCTTCTGTTGAAGGATCTTCCAATGGATCATAGAATCCGCTTGCAGTCTTTACTTCAACTTCTAACTTTGAAAATCTGGTCTTTTTGATTACTTTCCATGGTTTCCAGCAAAGTTTTGTAACCTTTATGATTCCGTTCTGGTGTCTGTGAACAAATCTGGCTTCGTCGTAGAGCTGCTTTTTCAACTTGTTTTCAAATTCTGCTTCATAGCTTCCAATCAATACGCTGCACTTGAAGCTTTTGCTGGCCATTGTTCCGCAAAGTTTATGGGCAATATGGTTCATGAAAATCGTTTCTCCGTTCTCTTAAATATAAATGCTATGCGGTTCTTTTTAAAGGGAGACTTGCTAATTTACAGTTAATTTTACTACAAGTTTGTATTGATGATTTTTCTTTAAATGCACTTTTCTGAACATTGCCGATTGCATCATCTGTCCCTATATTCAATTTAACAAGGAGAAAATCAAATGAAAACAATCATGGATGTAATGAACAGCAGTATCGAAAATCTGGATCTTTCTGTAAGGTGTTCCAACTGCATGAGACGAGCCGAGATACACACTCTCAGGGATCTCACGAGAATGGACGAGGAAGCCTTCTTGAAGATGAAAAATTTCGGAAAGAAATCGCAGGAAGAACTGGTTACAAAAGTAAAGGACATGGGGCTTGCTTTCGGAATGACGGACAGGGACTGGGTTCAATGGGGCCTTATGAACCTTGCCTGGATCAAGACAACAAACTGGATGAAATAGGAGGGAAAATTATGGAAAAAAATGAAGAAATTTTTTGCGCCTTGAAAGGTCAGATTGCAGATTTGCAGGAGAAATTCACGGAAGATGAATTCAAAATTCTGGACCTTCGTTTTGGCATCAAGTCTGGAGAAAGTCTTTCACTTGATGAAGTCTGCAACACCTTGAAAATTACGGTTGATGCAATTCGAAAAGTTGAAAGAAAAGCATTGAAATTGCTGAAGGAATCCTGATGCTGTCTCAATGAAAACTGGATTTAATGAAAATACTCCGTCCTATTGGGCGGAGTAAAATACAATGACGGATTACAATTATTCCACAGCAAAGCGGACAACGCGGAACTTCCTCCTATCTTATATATAACAGCATAATTCGCAAAAAGTTTTATTGATTGAAAATAGAAAATTTGACGTTTTTTTAAACAAACCCTATCTTCAGAGAGTAATAAAGAAAGGAGAACAGGCAAATGAAAAACAATACACATGGACTTTTGAATTATCTTGGAAAAGCAAAAGTTACCATTCAGGAGCTTTTGAAAAGATATCCGCCAGAATATACAAATGATAACAAGCTGGAAGCATATAATAATGCCGTAAGATTCCACGGAAAGAAGGACGGTGAAATCACTATCACCCGAGTTAATTTTGATGTTTCAAAGAAAGATCTTCCGCTGGAAAAGAAAAATTCCATTGCCAGAATCGCGACAGGCTTCTATAAATATCAGGAAGATAATTCTGATGAAACCAGAACAGTATGGTATGTAAATTTTGCGGATCCAATGCTGTTCGGCTACTACGACGGATCTGCCTTTGCCCAGGATGAAATCCAGACTCTTGAGATGCCGTTGCTTGCCAGCTGCATGCTTTTCCTTGACGGAGAAAAAATTCCAGGCCTTGAATCAAAAACAATTGAACTCAAATCGACAGTATATGAGGCAGAACCGAACTATTATATAGAAAGAAAACGACGATTTCCTACACCTTACCTTATTGAAAATGTTCCTTACTGGATTTCAGTAAAGACAAATCCACTTTTGGCAGACGGAACTCGGGAAAACATCTACGGCCGATTGATGAGGGATGCAAGCAAGGAAGCAATCAGGGCAGGAATTAAAACTTTTGAAGACGACTTGAAGAACAACATAATTGCCATTGCAGCACCTGAAGGTGGCCGCAGCCTTTACACCGAAAACCAGATTGAATATGTTTTGCAGGGACTGATTACGGCTTTTGCAGCAGCTGTTCAACAGACAAAAGTAGCAGGCAAATTAAAAACCGTAATTCATTCAGGAAACCTCGGCTGCGGTGCTTTTGGCGGAAACAAGGAACTGATGTACCTGGCCCAGATTTATGCCGCAAGCGTTACCGGTGTAGATGAACTTGTAATGCACATTTCAGAAAACGAAATTTTTTCAGTGGCAGAAAAAAAGTTTTCAGAAATGAAGTCAGAATGGAATTTCGCTGATTCTGTGAAATTTCTGATGGGCCAGAACTACAGGTGGAATACAGGGGACGGAAATTAAATGGAATCATTTCTTGATATGAAATTGTTCAGGGTCGGGCCATAGGCGAGTTCGGTACCTATAAATTTCAAATCTGTCTATCAAATACCCTACTCATCTGCTATACCCAAGCCTGAACTTTTGCTTTTGCACCGTCTACACTGCTTCCATTGATAGCAAGTCCATTTGTGACTGTTGCACCTTTTGCAGCTTTCTTGATATC
>JAGHUJ010000078.1 GCA_018064905.1 Candidatus Treponema equifaecale | reverse complement strand
ATTTGAAGATGCCATGGTTCCGCTGTACGAAAAATATGCAGCAAACTTTACGGATTTAATAAAAGAAATCAAATCCATGTAAAAAAAATAAGAGGGATGTCCAATAAGTAGTAATTTGTCATTTCGACCGAAGCGGAGAAATCTATAATTCTTTGTATTACAATGATTTACAGACCTCTCCACTACGGTCGAGGTGACATCTACGAACTTTGAGGACAGCCCCTTATTTTTTTTACATGGATTTGATTTCTTTTATTAAATCCGTAAAGTTTGCGGCATATTTTTCGTACAGTGGAATCATGGCATCTTCAAATTCTTTTCTTGCTTCAGGAGTAAGTTCGATTACTGTAACTCCTGCATCCCTGATTCTTTCTTCTGATTCCTTTGATTTTTCAATTACTTTTTTGATCTCAAAATTCTGAACTTCTTTTGCACAGGATTTGATAATTTCAACATCCTTTGGCTTGAGCTTTGAAAGAACTTCTTTTGAAGCAACAAGCATTTCCGGAATTCTTGTATGAGAATCCAGAGTGTAGTAGCTGGCTGCAAGATAGTCACCCATGTTTTCGTATGTGGCCCAGTTGTTTTCTGCTCCGTCAACGATTCCGTTCTGAATTGCCGAATACACTTCTGTTGAACCAATGTTTCCGACTCCAGTTCCGCCAAGATAATTCACCAGATCCTTCATCATTTCACTGTTCTGCATTCTGATTTTTAGACCAGCCATATCTGCAACAGTTCTGATTGGACGGGTGGTGTAGAAGGAACGGCTGTCAGCATCGTAATAACAGATTGCAACAAGCCCTGAATCTGATTCTTCAATTTCTTTTAAAATATCATCACCGATTTTGCTGTTCAAAACCTTCCACATGTGGTCTCTGTCTCTGAAAATATATGGAAGATTTACCAGATTGATTTTTGGAACATAAGCTGCCAAAGGTGCGCTGGAAACTCTGGCAAAACCAACATCACCACGAATCAAAGCCTTGATGGAATCTGATTCATCAGCATACAAGGCTCCGCCAGTGTAGACTTCAATTTTAATTCTGCCGTTTGTTTTCTTTTCTACAAGACGGGCAAATTCAGCATCTGCCAAAGCGGTTGGATATCCGTCAATGTGAACTTCGGCTAATTTTAAGACTGTCTGTTTGTTTCCGCAGGAAGTGGCCAATATCAGAAGCGCGGCTGAAAGTAATGCTGATGCAAAGGTGGCAAGAATTTTTTTCATTGTACTTGTCTCCATAAACTTTTTAAAATTCATCATTTATATTATCTGATGGAAATTGAAAAATCGCAAGTTTTTTAATAATATATAAAGTCTCAAAAATTGCAATTTTTAGAGATTCTAGGATATTTGGACTATGAGAAAATTTTTATCTGTATTTATTTTGTTTTCACTTCTGTTTACTTCAGAAAGTTTTGCATTTGAAAAAGAAACTTTGGCATTTTCTGAAAATTCATCTGGAATTGTGTTTGATGTGAATAAGCTTTCATTCGGTTCAGCTTCTGGAGAATATGATGAGGCAAAGCATCCCCTTGTTGCGATTGGAGGAATGCTGGCGTTCAGCGAGCTTTTGTATTCTTATAATAGATGGGTTTGTAATGCTCCATGGGCTCAGACTGGTTACAATGAGTACAATAAATTCTGGACCCGCGAGTTGAAATGGGACAATGACTGGTACTGGACAAATTTTGTTCTTCATCCATATCAGGGCGGTTTATATTACATGGCAGCAAGAGGTTCAAATTTGAATCAGCTTGAATCCTTTGGTGTTACTGTGCTTGGTTCTTCAATCTGGGAATATCTTTGCGAAACAAATGCTCCTTCAAAAAACGACATGGTATACACCACTTTGGGCGCCTTTGCAGTGGGTGAAATGCTCTACAGACTTTCTCAGGAAGCAAATGAAATCAGCAGAATTTTGGGAGTTGCTTTGAATCCTCAGAGATTGTGGACTGAATATCTTTGGGGAATCAATCAGAAGCCTTCATCTGGAAATATTTATGCCATGACAGCCAGTTTAGGCGCAGGTACAGCCAGAGCCAACACTAAATTTTCAGATTCCAAGTTTGATGAAGAAATTTTCTCTCTGCCAAAATCAAAAAGAAATGAAATTTTCCCTGCATTTGGTTCTGTTGACGTTGATATTGCTTACAGAGATCCATACACCCATGATTCAAACACTCCTTATGATCAGTTTGAATTCTTTATGCAGGTTGGTCTTGGAAAAAGTTCAGACATGGGCGCACACTGTCAGTATGAAGATCTGGATGAAAAGCTTTTCTACGATATTCAGCTTATCACCAACGGTTCTTTGATTTCACGCAGCATTCAGGGAGAAAATACAGACACAAGCTTTGGACTGGTTTTTGAATATGACTTTGACTGGCATTCATTTTATCAGATTTCTTCTCTGGCACCTGGATTTGCAATCAAACAGAGAATCAAAAAGGATTCCAGCAAAATTGAATGGCAGGCACATTTTGACGGTGTAGTTCTTGGAACAGCAGATTCTTACTACGAAAAACGAAAATTCATAAAGGATGCTCACTCTGATTCTGCGGAATATTCAGCTCGTCCTTACAGCTATAACAGTGGTTTTGAGAATTTGTTGAAATTCAAATATGCAACGGATTCTGGTCACACACTGGCATTGGATTTCCGTGGTTATGCATTGTATGATTTTTCAAATCAGTTGATTTCAGGAATGGATACAGGCTGGGAATTGTTTGGAAATTTAAAGGCCAGCTATGAGCTTCCATTGTCTGAAACTGTTCGTCTTGGTGTTTCCGACGAGCTTTATGCTAAAAAAACATTCTTCAACAAATTTGAAAACTATCGTCAGGTTTTGAACACTGCAAAGGTGTTTGTTAAGTTAAAGTTGAAATAAATATGAAATTTGTAAGCACAAGAAATTCTGAAAATATTGTAGATTTTGAGCGTGTTGTTCTCGATTGTATGGCTGGTGACGGCGGGCTTTATATTCCACAGGATTTGTCTGATCTTAGAAAATATTTGCTCTACATGAATGAACGCACCTCTTTTGCAAATATCGCAGGTACTTTGACTTCTGCCTGGATTAAAGATGAATTTTCTCCGATTATATGTGAAGCCATTGCCACAGGTGCCTTTACTTTTGAACCAAAGGTCAGAAAACTCAGCGACAAGCTTTTTACGTTGGAACTATTTCATACGCCAACCGGAAGCCACAAGGATTTTGGAATTTCATATCTGGTAAACTGTCTTGAAACTGTTCTTACAATGAATGGTGGAAATGCGGTTTTTCTTGATTATACGGTAGGTGAATTGGGAGCAAGTTTAGCCCGTGCAATTCGTGGAAAGAAAAATCTGAAGGCTGTACTGCTTTATCCAAAGGGCAGAATCCGTGGACTTGTTGAAGAAGACTATATCTGGAATGGCGGAAATGTTCTTCCTGTAGAAATTGATGGAACTGAAGCTGACTGCCAGAGAATTGTCCGTGAAATTTTTGCAAGCCGTGAATTGGTTCAAAAATTTCATCTTACAGTGGCAAACACAGCAAACATTGGCCGTCTCATGCCTCAGACTTTCTTCTATCCTTATGCCTTCAGCCGTCTCAAAAATCAGGTGAACGGTGATATTTTTTATGCCATGCCTTGTGGAAATTATTCAAATCTGGTGGCGGGTCTTTACAGCTGGCGGCTTTCTTTGCCTGTGAATGGTTTTATCTGTCCTTCCACTGATGAAATTAAGCAGGATCTTAGCGGAAACTGTGAAATTATGGACAGCATTGTGCCATTTGAGAAGCGTGAACCAGCTGATCCTGCAAGTCCTTCAAATCTTGAGCGTCTTGAAGAAATTTTCAGTTCATATTCCATGATGCTGAAACATTTTGTGTACCCTTCTGAAGTAAGTGATGAGGAAGCTGAAAAGTCCTGCCGCGAGCTTTTTATGGAATACAATGTGTATGCTGATAAATCCACAGCCCGTGCCTATGCAGCTGCAAAAGCCAAAGCTGAAATGACTGCAGAAGATGATGCAACTGTTGTTCTTGTTATGCGTGATCATCCTGCCTTAAGTTCTGAATACATTCGCCATGCCATTGGGGAAGCTCCAGAAATGCCTGCAAGAATCAAGGAAGCACTTGCGCCTGTAGAATTAAAGAAGCCTCTCTTGCGAGAGGCCTCTGAAGTGGTTGATTTGATAAAAGGTTTTATCAGCTAAAGTTGTTACAAGTCATTTCGACTGGAGCGTAGCGGAATGGAGAAATCTACAATATTTTAGTGCAGATTTCTCGACTTCACTATGTTACGCTCAAAATGACATTTTCATGTCATTTTTTTGAAGCTTTCTTGGCAGACATCTTTTTAGCAGGTTTTGCCTTGTCCAGTTTAAGTGCCTTTCTAAGCTCCTCATACTTGAACTCAGATTTTTCCTGTGCCTTCTCAATTTTTCTGAAGCTTGCCTTGATTGCATCCTTCGCCTTTGCAGAGGCTGTAAGAACTGCAATTTCTCTGGCAATCTTAAGAGAAGCATCTGTCTTTTCCTTGTTGAACCACTTAACTCCGTCATATTCGTTAATGCCTGTAAGTGACCATGCTGAATTTTCTTCAAAAAGTGTGGCGATGAATTTTGCCATTGCCTTTTCATTTGTAACAGCACAGTTTGGAGCTAATGAGAAGGCCTTTTCAAACCAGCTGTAAACGTTTCCGTCATTTGCATAAGTAAAGGCAGTAAAGTCAGAAATCTTTCTGTGGAGAGAAGTCTTTGCTGCAAATCCGTTCTTTGCCAATGGTTCAAGAAGTGAATAAATGAGCAGGTTCAAATCTTCCTGAGTTTTAACTGCTGTAACCAGGGCTGCCTTAACAGATGGCACTTTAAGCACTTTTGCCTTTGGAGCTTTCTTTGATTTCTTTGTTACGGCCAAAGCTTTTGCTTCATCATCAAGAATTTTCTGAGCAATTTTGTAGAATTCTGTCAGTGGAACAGAAATGAGCTTTTTGAGACTTGCCGCTGTAGCACGCTTAAACTTTGTTTCATGTTCCTTGTTGTATTCTTTAAGTTCCTTTGCGCTCATTTTGAGAGTTGCAAGGGCAGTGCAGAGTTCCTTTGTAATTACCTTTGCAAAAGCTTCATACAATTCCTTGTAGTGAAGCTCCTGCCATGCAATCTGAAGATCAGGTGTTCCGCTTCCGTTCAGGAATTCACAAATTTCCTTAAGGCTTCCGTCCACATCTTTTTCCTGACGAATATCCATGAATACCTGTGTTTCAAATCCCTTAAGAGAAATGAACATACCGTTGTCGCAGATGTCCTTTGATCTTCTGATGTACCAGAGGTTGCTGCGTTGCTCACGGAAAATCATGTAGAAGTCTTCTTCACCCCAAAGACCAAGTCCTTCAGAAATTGAGCGGGAAACAAGCTTCTTGTCATTTTCTCCGGAACCAGTCTTTACTGCATATTCACAAGACTGCTTGATCCAGCCTGCAGCACATTCGTACTTGTTGTTGTAGAAAACTGCCGTGTATTCTGAGCCGCAGCGGTTTGTGTAAGCAAAAATATTCTCGTTTACGCTGCCATTGTTCCATACATCGTAGAAGAGGAAGTCCTCAACACCAGCAAAGAGGTATCGCTTTTTGAGAAGCGGGAAAATTTCTTTGTAGTGGCGGTCAACCAGATAGCCGTCCGGATTTTCATCCTTGTAGGCCCTTGTATATTCCATTCCATATTTTTCTTCGTAACCCTCAATCTGACCATGACCGAACATTGGAAGTCCAGGCATTGTGGCCATGAGAGTACAAACACCAAAATACTTGTCGCCTTTTCCAAACTGAGCAACTGCGGTTTCTTCATCAGGATTGTTCATGAAGTTTACGTAGCGCTTGAGAATCTGCGGATCAAAGGTGATTGTGTTCTTGACTGTGGCACGGTACTTAAAGTTTTCTTCTTTTTTGAGCATGTTCATGAATGCGGAATTGTAAACACGATGCATACCCAAAGTTCTTGTAAAGTATCCTTCCATCATCCAGAAAGCCTCAGCCAGAAGCAATGTGTCTGGAACTTCTCTAGCAACGCGGTCTACAACTTCGCGCCAGAATTCATTTGGAATAGCATCCTCAAACTGTTTTGCAGTAAGGGCAAATTCAGAACGAGTGGCAATGTCTCCACCTTTTCCAGGCTCCGGATACCACAGTCGCTTGATGTGTTTTTTTGCCAGAACCATTGCCGCATCAAAGCGGATGATAGGGAAGTTTCGGGCAACATGAAGAATTTTCTGCATTACTTCTTCACGGGCAACAGGATTTAAAAAGTCGATCTGGGCTGTGTCATTCCAAGGCATACCTGTACCATCGTTTCCGTGGTAAATATAGCGGGTGTCACCTGTGGTTGTATCTACGCGCTTAAAGCAGACAGCACAGTCATTTTTTGAGTAATAATGGTCTTCAAGATAAATTGCAACTCTGGAATCGTGGCTCAGATTTGCACCATTGAATGTGTACTGAGGGAATGGATTATCACGACGCTGAACGAACAAATCCGGCTTTTCAACAACCCATTTTGCGTCCATACCAGTGTGATTTGGAACCATGTCAGAAGCAAGACGGATTCCTCTTTGCCAGAGTCTTGTGCGAAGATTTCCCAAAGCATCCCAACCGCCTAAATTTCCTGCGATTTCATAATCTTCAAGAGAGTATGCTGAAGCCGCTGCTTCCGGGTTTCCGCACATCTGTTTGATTGAGCGGCTGGCTGTTGAACGTTCCCAAAGACCAATGAGCCAGAGCCCTGTAAAGCCTTGGTCACGGAGCAAATCCAGTTCTTCATCCGGAATCTGATCCAGTCGGGAAATTTCTCTGTTATATTTTTTAGAAAGCTGGAAGAGCCATACAAGAACAGTTTTTGCCATAAGAACAACTCTAGGCATCCATTATTTGTCATCGGAAAAGCGTTCGTATTACTT
>JAGHUJ010000048.1 GCA_018064905.1 Candidatus Treponema equifaecale | reverse complement strand
AAGAATAAAGGTGAAATTCAAAGGACTGACCCCTTTACAATTCAGGAATCAGTCCTTAAAATCAGCCTAGTAAAGTGTCCAATTTCTTGGGTGCACTTCAGCTAGACTGGCGGCCATTTTTTTACTCTTTTCTATCGTGTAGATAGGTGAGCACTGCTACAACTGTTGCCACTACGATTGCTACGCAAGTAACGAAATCAATAATCTGGTTAAAAGTCATAACAAGCCTCCCATTAAGTTAATCAATCTGTTTCCAGACTGTCAGAGTGGGAGACAACCGCCTGAAAGGGCATTTCCAATTATTCATTCTACACTTTATTCAAAAACTAGTCTATAAACTGGTTGACTTTAAAGAAAAATGGACTTATCATTTCATTAATGAGGTGAAATATGGCTCTTTCTCTGGAAAAACGCTCTGACAATGGCTATGCTGTGGGTTCCTTTGCGGCCAAGACTTATTTTGCTGAGCTTTTGCGAATGGTTGAAAATGGTTCGGTTGTAACAATTACCCGAAACGGTCATGACATTGCTACGGTTCAGTCTCCAATGGTTAAAGAAAATAAAAAGGCCCTTGCTGCGTGGAAGTCATTGTGTTCACTTGGAAAAGAAATTGGTTCTGAAAAAGTAACTTTGGAAGAAATTCAGGAGTGGAAAAATGATGGCAGAAAATGAACACCTGATTATAAACTCCAATGGTGAAATTGAAGATGAATTTCCAGTTGCCGTAATTGATACTTCTTATCTGATCAGTGCAATTTTAAATAATTTTGTTGATGATGAATCTAAAGCTGCTGCCAATTATATAGAAGATTTGATTTCCAAAAACGGACAGATTGTGGTTCCTCAGATTTTCTGGTTTGAAATTGGAAACGTAATTTTGAATGCTGCAAAAACTAAAAAAAATGGAAGCAGTGCGAGAATTTCAAAAATTCAGCTTTTAAAAATCGAACAGCTGATTTCAGAATTGCCAATTTACACGGATTTGCAGCCAGATTCGGAGACTCGCACGAGAATCCGTGAAATTGCACAAGAATTTGACTTGTCCTATTACGACGCATCATATCTTGAACTGGCAATCAGAAAAGATCTGACCTTAAAAACCTTTGACAAAAAGCTTCTGGGGCGGTTACAAAATCATCTTATCGCTGAGATTGTTCTGATACAGTGCCATAATGTCTGAAACTTTGAGATTTTTCTTTTCTTCTTCGTCGATTACTTTGAGAATGTGACCGCCGTCCATTAAAAGTAGCTTGTTGCCGTAATCAATGGCGTTCTGAACGTTGTGGGTAATCATCATTGTGGTAAGTTTCTTTTCGTGGACTATTGTATTTGTTTTATCCATTATTTTGATTGCTGTCTGAGGGTCAAGGGCGGCGGTGTGTTCGTCCAGAAGCAAAAGCTGTGGAGTTGCACTGGTTGCCATTAAAAGTGTAAGTGCCTGTCTCTGGCCGCCTGAAAGCAGTCCAACATTTGTTTTGAGGCGTGTTTCAAGGCCAATGTCCAGAGTTTTGAGTTCTTCAACAAGTCGTTCACGGTTTTTTGAAGTTAAGGCAAGACTGAAGGGTTTGTGTTTTACTTTTGCACTGGCCAGAACCAGATTTTCTTCAATTGTCATGTCCGGGGCTGTTCCCAAAAGCGGATTCTGGAACAAAATTCCAATGAGTTTTGCTCTTTTGTATGTTGGAAGATTTGTAATGTCCCTGTCGTTAAGGATGATTTTTCCGCTGGTGATTTTAGTTGTACCAAAAAGGGAACCCAGGAGCGTTGATTTTCCAGCACCATTTGAACCGATGATGGTTACAAAGTCGCCGTCATTTATGGTAAGGTTTACATTTTGCAGGGCCTTTTTTTCCATAGCGGTTCCCGCATTGAAAGTAACATTTAAATTTTCTATTTTTAACATAACTAAATTTACTCCATTAGTTTTGAAAAAGGCGGGTCCCAGCGACGGCAAAAAAATCAAGGAATCCTCGGTTCGCTAGCGAACCTAATGAGTTTTTTCAAAACTCACCCGATTAAAACAAATGCAAGTGTAGATTTAATCTGCGACCTTGCCGGTGCCCCCTTAATTTGTTTTCCCTGCGTCCCACCTTTTTCAAAAAACTGTTTGAATATAAAATTGTAAACAGTCAATTTTAACTGTTACTTTTTTCTTTCTTTTCCTTCAACTTTTTTCTGATTACGGAAAATGCGATGAAGGCTACTACTATTACTGAACTGAACAGCTTGATTCCGTTGGCGCCGCCGTTTCTGATGGCGAAGGCGTAGATTACTCGGTAAATCAATGAACCTGCTACTACGATTGTAAAGCCTGCAAAAAGGCGGCGGCTTCCGAACAGTGTTTCTCCGATGATGATTGAAGCCAGGGCGGTTACCAGCATTCCAAGTCCGATTCCTTCTGAATATGAATGAAGATACTGAACGTAAAGGCTTCCTGCAAAACCTACGATTCCGTTTGCGATTGAAAATGCGATTACCTTGTTTGCCTTTGTGTTGATTGAGCTGGCCTTTACCATTTCTTCGTTGTTACCGGTTGCACGAATTGAAAGTCCAAGCTGAGTTGAAAAGAAAAGCAGAAGAACTGCAATTACAACAACAATTATTGCTATCAGAACAAAAATGCTCATAACTTTGGTTGCATCAGCACCCTTTAGCCCAAAAAATCTTGCCATTTCAAAGAAAATTGTGTCACCGCCGAATCTCTGAACGATTGCAAATGAAGTTGACTTTGATGTAGCGGCTTCAAAGGCTGGAATAAGTGGAATCATTACGTTAACAGAAATCAATCCAGTCTGAACAAGAACTCCCGAAAGAATTGCAGAAACGCCCAGCTGAGTGTGAATTACTCCAGTCAACATTCCTGCAATTGCTCCAGCCAGAAGGCCTGCAAAAAGTCCAAGAACAGGGTGGCCGTAAAGACAGAAAATTCCGTTCACAACAGCACCAAACGCAAAGGAGCCGTCAACGGTCAAATCCGGAATGTTCATAATTTTGTAAGAAATGTAAACGCCGATTGAAAGTACGCCAATCAAAAGTCCATAGGGAAGTGCAGAAAGTATCATGTCCATATTGTTATTATCTATAGAAACACGAAAAATTTCAATTATACAAAAGTGTATGGATTTGGAACCGTCAATTCCTAAATCCTACTTCCTCATTCCTAATTATCTAACCTGACCGTCGCCGTCGATTAAATATTTTGTTGTTGTAAGAGCCTTGATTCCCATTGGACCACGGGCATGAAGCTTTTGTGTTGAAATTCCCAGTTCTGCACCAAAACCAAATTCACCGCCGTCAGTAAATCTTGTTGAGCTGTTTACATAGACGCAGGCTGCATCAATTTTTGCCTGAAACAGTCTTGCATTTGCACGGCTTTCAGTAACGATGCATTCAGAATGCTTTGTATTGTGTGAATTGATGAAGGAAATTGCTTCGCTGACATCAGAAACAACTTTAACAGCACAGATAAAGTCCAGGAATTCGTAGCCAAAGTCTTCTTCTGTGGCACGAAGCAGATTTCTCCGCTCCGCTTCGCTCCGGTCGAAATGACAATCACTGCCACTTTTGCTGTTGGTGCAAGAATTGTCACCAACAGTTTTGCATTTTTTGTCATCTCGAGCGCAGTCGAGAGATCTCATAGCAGTTTCATCTAATCTAAGCTGTACTTTTCCTGCAAATTTTTCTGCCAGTTTTGGAAGGAAGTCTGCTGCGATTTTTTCATTTACCAGAATGCATTCAATTGCGTTGCAGGCACCTGGGCGCTGAGTTTTGGCATTCCATGCAATGTTCAGGGCCATTTCAAGGTCTGCACTTTCATCAACATAAAGGTGGCAAACACCAGCTCCAGTCTGAATTACAGGAACCTTGGCCTTTTCGACAACCATATTGATGAGCTTTGCACCGCCTCTTGGAAGTGCCACGTCAATTTTTCCAACGGCAGTCAAAATTTCTTCAACTTCGTCATGGCTTTCACAAGGAGCAAGTTCAATTGAATCAGAAACACCGCATTCAACCGAGTCCAAGCCTTCCTTAATTGCTGCAACCAAAGCTTTGTTTGAGTTCAGGGCAGAAGACGAACCACGGAGAAGAATTGCGTTTCCAGATTTGTATGCCAGAGAAAAAGCATCTGCAGTTACATTTGGACGGCTTTCGTAAATGATTGCCACAACACCAAGAGGAACGCGAACCTGGCGGATTGTCATTCCATTTGGAGTTTTCCACCCGGCAGTTTCTTCACCAATAGGGTCAGTCTGAGCGATGATTATTTTAATAGAATCTATGATTGAATTGATTTTCTTGTCGTCAAGTGCAAGTCGTTCCACAAGGCTTTCAGTCATGCCCTTAGCACGAGCAGCTGCACAGTCAGCATCATTAGCTGCAAGAATTACAGAACGATTTTTTTCAATAGACTTGATTACAGCTTCCAGAGCCAGATTTTTTTCCGCAGCCGACTGAAGTGCCAGTCTGTCAGAAGCCAGTCGTAAAGTATTAGTAATTTCAGATATATTCATAGCACACCTCTAGGGCACGCCCCTAAATTTAATAATTTGCTAAGAAGAACATTGCAATCAAAATTACGGCCATGTTCTTTTCGTTTGACCAGTCGTTGGAAGCCGGGAGATTCTTTACGTACCAGCAGAAAACACCAAACTCTGGATCGATTCTCAGTGCGTATTCATCAAATTCTGCAGTCTTCGAGATTGGTCCAAACATAAGTGAAATTACTGAGTTCAAAATCTGAATGAATGGAACAAAATTTTCAGCCCATTTGCCTTCAGAAACGGCATTGCAGATTTTTTCAAGCTTAACGATGATTTCTTCCTTAAGCATGATATCAGACTGCTCAACCCAGGTTTTTTGGATCAAAAGAGTGAGATTTTTCTTGAAACTCTGAACAAGCTTTATGGCATTTTCCTGAGTGGAAATGTCAAAACCGGTGCCAAACTGAGAGGCAAGAATTCCAGCGCATTTTGTAATTTCAGCAGAATCAGAAGTAGAAAGCAAAGTAACGATAGAATCTGCAACAGGTTTTTCTATAAATTCATTTATTAAATCAGAG
>JAGHUJ010000127.1 GCA_018064905.1 Candidatus Treponema equifaecale | reverse complement strand
TGCACAGCGTAGCCGTTTCGGAGACTCACCTTTCAACTCACCTCGTGAGTTGAATTGCCATTGGCAAACGGTTCCCTACCTTCGCGTTCCGCACAACTTTTTCAACATGCAAAACTCGATATTCAGACTATATAGTCGAATAACAAAAATTTTATATAGAGGAATAACAAAAATTTTCTTGACAATTTGAAAATTCTATTTTCTTACATTGACTAAAACCACTTTTTTTAAGATTATTAGAGACTGAAATTAATAGTTTAGAACAAAAATTATGGACAACTCATTACTTACTTTGCAACATTTGGAAACCCTTTCTTCAGCTGATCTTATTGCTTTGGCTGATGATTATGGAATTGATATTCCTGATAACTTGAACCGCCGCTTTATCATCGGTGAGCTTCTTGAAATTGCCGCTGAACTTCAGATGGAAGAATCTGCCCCTGCAATTGAGATTGTTGATGATGATCTGGAAAACGCTTCTTCAGAGGAGCTTCCATTCACCTTCAATGAGACTCAGATTTCTGTTGTTCTCAGAAATCCAGCCTGGGCCTTTGTTTATTGGGATATCAGTGAAGCCGCTGTAAAGCAGATGGAAGAGTCCATGAGGTTTGAAAGCCTTATCCTTAGAACCTGCTATTTTGAGAACGAAGATGACGTTAATCCAATTGAATTCTTTGACGTTCAGATAGATTTTTCAACTCGTCAGCAGTACATTCTTCTTGAAAACAACAAAAAATATCTCAGAATGGATCTTGTTGCAATTTTTGACGACGGTTCTTCTGACAATCTCTGCATTTCCAGAAAAGTAAAGCTTCCGGCACTTCCTGCAATTCTTACAAAGGCAAAACCTGGGGAAGAAATTGAAGTTCCTGAGCTTCTTGAAATTTCTGGAATGAAGAAGCTTCTAAAAAATCACTACGAAAAATACAGACAGTCTTTCATGGAGTAGCGTAAAATGTCTAAGAATCTTTCACTTGTAATTGTTGGTCATCAGGGATATATACGCCACGTAGAAAATGAAAAGGACTATGCTCTTGAAAATGACATTTTGTTCAATTCAATTTCAAGAACCTATCTTCCGCTGGTAAATCTTTTCCATAAATTAGAAGAAGAGGGCGTTAAGTTCAAGCTTTCAATGGTATTTTCTCCTTCGCTGTGTTCTCTTCTGGATGATTCTGTTGTTCAGCAGCAGTATGTTGCATGGCTTGAAAAGAGAATTGCATTTGGTGAGGCTGAACTGAACCGCTGCAAGGGTGATTCTGCACTTTTGAACAATGCTCAGATTGAGCTGGCAAAGGCAAAGAAGGATTTGTCTGATTTTACTGAAGTTTATGGCCAGAATATTTTGGTTCAGTTTGCCAAATTTGCTCAGAAGGGATATCTTGAACTTTTGGCTACTTGCGGTACATACGCATTCCTTCCTCATTATGGAGATATGACTGAAATTCTGAACGCTCAGGTTGAAGTTGGACTTTGTTCTCACAGGCATTATTTTGGATCAAATCCAGACGGCTTCTATCTTCCTTTTATGGGCTACACAATCGGAATTGAAAAAGTCCTTAAATCATACGGAATCAAATATACAATTGTTGATTTCAGAAGTCTTTTGTTCAGTGAGACTCTTCCAGAAAACGGAATTTTCTCACCAGTGCGCTGTGCCGTTAATGAAGACGGGGCTATATCTGGAACTCCTCTATCCCTTTTTGCACAGGACAGCGATTCTCCTGAGGATGTGATTGAATTTGTTTCAAATGAAATCTACAAGAATCAGAGCAAGGATCCTGGATTTGAGCTTTCAAGTGATGAGCTTGCTGGTGCCGGCTTTATTGAACCTGGTTCTGCAAGAATACCTACTGGATTCAGGTATTGGGCTAAATCTGAAAATGTCTATAACTTTGAAAAGGCTCTGGCACAGGTTAAGCTTGATGCTGAGAACTTTGTTAAGGCCAAGGCTGAAAAGCTTTCTGCTGCTGAAAAATGCATGAAGGAAGGTAATCCGGGTCTTGTCTGCGTGCTTGATGCAAAATTATTTGGTCAGGATTGGGCTGAAGGCGTTGACTTCCTTGAAAATGTGCTCAGAACTGCCGCTGATTCTGATATTTCGCTTTCTGACTGTTCAAGTCAGCTTTCAAATATTTATATTCTTCAGAAAATCACTCCGTATCCTGGAGCTGCTCAGGGTAACAGCTATGGTGAGGATTTGCTTGAAGTTTCCAATGACTGGATGCTCCGCTATACAAGAAAAATGTCTGAGCGCATGATTGATCTTTCTGACCGTTATCCAAATGAGACAGGTCTTAAGATTCGTCTTTTGAATCTTGGTGCCCGAGAACTTATGCTGGCTCAGAGCGGTGAGTGGGCGAGCATGATTCACGACGGAAACTTTCCAGAATATGCTGTAAAAAGATTCAAGGAAAGCATCAAGTCATTTATGATTGTTTTTGATGCGCTTGGAACAAATACTGTAAGCACCGAATGGCTCACAAAGCTTGAACGGGAACACACTATTTTCCCTTGGATGAATTTCAGGATTTTTTCTAAGAAAGTTTGAGAGACCTCTCCACTTCGGTCGAGGTGACGGTGTTT
>JAGHUJ010000105.1 GCA_018064905.1 Candidatus Treponema equifaecale | reverse complement strand
ATAAATTTCGCTCCAAAGAATTTCAGAGGCTTCTTTTTCCGTCAGCTCCTTGTTTTTTACCATCTCTGGAATTTTGTTCACGTCTACAGATTGCATTATTGTTCCTCCAAAAAACTTCTATGCAAAATGTGTGCCAAGTCCAAAAATGGGTAATTTTCAGCGTAAATTTGATGAAAAACAGTAAAATCCAATAAAAAACAACAGAAAACAATAAAAACTAACAAAATCCAATAAAAACCAATAAATAAACAACAAAATCCAGTAAAATCCAACAGAATCCAATAAAAAACAGCAGAAAACAACAAAACACAATAAAAAACAGTAAAAAAAAGAGGCGTCCAGAATATGGACACCTCCTGTTGATATGTTAGCTTGAATGGATTTTTATAAATCTCTGCTTACAGAACCTTTGCAAATTCCTTGCAGATTTTTTCGATTACGTCAGGCAATTTTCCGTCGATGCTGAGACCTGCTGCATTTTTGTGACCGCCGCCGCCAAATTTTGCTGCGATTGCGCTTACATCAACGGCATCTCTTGAACGGAATCCGCAGGTACAGGTAAGATCTGTGTCCTGGCGCACGAAAAGCACCGCTTCAACCCCATCGACTGAAAGCAAAAGAGAGTAGAGTGAATCAGAATCCCTGCCTTCCTGTCCCCACTGCTTTGTATCTTCCTGTGTTTCATAAGTTATAACCAGTTTGTTGTTGTACCGTCTTTCTGCTCTGTCCAGCATTATTCCAAGGAGCTTTCGTGTGGACCATGCCTTTCCGCCTGTAATCACATCGTATACTTTTCTTGGGCTTACTTCGGCTTCAATCAGGCGTGCTGTTTGTCTGAACACTTCTGCTGAATCTTTGTTAAGGAATCTGAAGTAGCCTGTGTCAGTTGCCATTCCGTAGAACAGATATTCTGCAACCTGTGGTGTTATTGCACCGACAGTTTTTTCGTAAATTTGCTGGATAAGACAGGCACAGGCAGGTGAAGTTGGGTCTATGATGCTGTTTTCAGAAGACTCTGCTGTTTTGTGGTGGTCAACAATGAAAGTGTCCAGGCCGTTCAGATCGCCTTCGATTTCTCCAAGTCTCTGCTGTTCTGAACAGTCCAGGATTATGAGGCCAGTTCGTTTTCTTTCCGGTTCAGAAAGGAATTTCATTTCATTTGAGAAAAATTTTGCTTTTGATCTGATTTCCGGTCTTTTGAATGGACCTGCAGAAAGAAGCTGGTATTCCAACCCCTTTGATTTGAGGATTTCTGCCATTCCAAGACAGCTGAAAACTGCGTCCCCATCAGGATCCTTATGTCCTGCAACGTAGAAAAAATCGTGGGAACTAATGAAAGCTTCAAAATTTTTTATTTTTTCATCAGAAATAATCTGCATTTTATTTGTTTCTCCATGTTAGAATCAGGGTTTTTAGAAAAATAATGGCTGCCAGCAAGACTGACAGCCATTGATTATAGCTTTTTTATTGTTGCTTTAGACTTAGTAAACGATTTCAAGAGAATCTTTGTCTGCGTCATTTACAACGTATGACGAGTCTGCAACACCCCATACTGAATCAGCGCGTGAAACTGGCAAAGTAAGGATTACTCTTTCAAAGCCTTCGCCTCTTCTGATTACTGTCATGTATGGATCCATATTCTTTGGAAGTGGTCTGAATGAAAGCTTAGAATTTACATTTGCTGAGCTTGAGTACCATTTCTTTGGAACTGTTACAGTTGCAGCATCTCTGTGACCCTTTGCATAAGTAACGATGTAAGCATCTTTATGGTCAAGAATTTTATAAACGATTACATTGTGATATGTAATTTCTGCTTCCTGATATGGATATTTGAAGTCAGCTGGATCTTTAGCAGCTGCAGCAAACAAAACACCAACAAGAATCAATGCTGAAAGGATAAATGATTTTTTCATATAAAAAACTCCTTGATGCTCACTTAGATAAGTGCAAGCATAATTGCCTTAATCGTATGCTTTCGGTTTTCGGCTTCATCCCACACCTTGCTTGCAGGACTTTCGAAAACATCTTCGGTAACTTCCTGACCAAGAACGGCTGGCAAACAGTGCATGAAAATTGTTGAATCCTTGCCAGTTGCTGCCATAAGGTCTTTGTTAACCTGATACGGTGTAAGCAGTCGGGTTCTTTCTTCTTTGAGCGCTTCTTCGCCCATGGAAACCCATACATCAGTATAAAGGCAGTCTGCGTTTTTTACAACTGAAATATTATCAGAAATTTCAATTTTTGCACCGCTTTCTTTTGCCAATGGAGCGCAGATGTCCTGAATGTCCTTTGGTGGGAAAAGTTCTTTTGGTGCATAGATTGCAAAGTCAATTCCAAGTTTTGCGGAAATAATCATGAGGGAACGTGCTACGTTGTTTCTTCCGTCGCCGCAGAAAACCCATTTAAGTCCCTTGAGCTTACCGAAATTCTCTTTGAGAGTCATAATGTCTGCCAAAGCCTGGGTTGGATGATAGTCATCTGTAAGACCGTTGATTACAGGAATTCCAGAGAATTCTGCCAGCTGCTCAACATGCTCCTGTTTGAAGCCTCGGAATTCTATTGCGCTGAACATTCTTCCTAAAACCCGGGCAGTATCCTTTACGCTTTCCTTGCCACCAAGCTGAATGTCCTGTGTTGACATGAATACAGGGTGGCCGCCTTCCTCACCAAATGCTGTTTCAAATGATGAGCGGGTACGTGTTGAACGCTTTTCAAAAATAAGTGCAATTGTTTTGCCAAGAAAACGCTGGTGGATTTCACCGTCATGTGACTGCTTCTTTACCAAGAAAGCGTAGTCAAGAATCTGAAGGATTTCCTCAGGTGTGTAATCCAACCAAGTGAGAAGTGAGCGACCCTTGAATGGTGAGTCGAAATTTTCTGCCTTCAACATAGAAGCCTCCTGAAAAAGACAAAAGCCATCCAACAATCAAAATGCTGGATGGCTCCTGATATCAAAAGTAGGGGCACTAGGACTTGAACCTAGGACATACGGAATATGAGTCCGGTGTTCTACCAGCTGGACTATGCCCCCAAGTGATGTAATATATATTATAGATTTGTTGAAAATGTGTCAATGGTAAAAATCATAAAAATCTGAATTTTTTTAATTTTTATTTTACCTTTGATTTTTTTTCAGCATCTTTTACTTCTTTGATGAATTCGTCGAGGTTTTCAAAGTGCTTGTATACTGAGGCGAATCGGATG
>JAGHUJ010000199.1 GCA_018064905.1 Candidatus Treponema equifaecale | reverse complement strand
CGGTCTTCGGCCTTGTCAATTGTAAGTGGACGGGCACCCAAAAGCTGAACTCCATGTTCTTCAAGGAATCCAGATTTAGCCAGCTCCATTGAAAGAGTCAAACCAGTCTGACCACCAAGAGTTGAAAGCAGTGAGTCCGGCTTTTCTTTTTCTATAATACGCTGAATTGTCTCAACATTAAGAGGTTCAATGTAAATCTGGTCTGCCATAACATGATCAGTCATCAAAGTAGCAGGGTTTGAGTTTACAAGCACAACTTCCAGTCCCTGAGCCTTAAGAGCCTTACAAGCCTGGTTTCCCGCATAATCAAATTCCGCAGCCTGACCAATAACAATAGGACCAGAACCGATAATCAAAACCTTATGTATATTTTTATTTAATGGCATATTTTTCTCCATCACGGTAGTTGAACCTGTCGAAACCACCATTGTTAAAGTCATTTTGACAGGCTCAATGACCAATTTTTTCTTTTAATTAAAGGGAGAAGTCTCTCCCTACGCGTCCACTTTGTTGGCCGCTACCCACTCGCCTAGGGTCAAGCCCCTAAAACCCCAAAATTGCCACACAGATTCGAGTTTCCTACGGAAACTCAGGGTTTTTAGTCTGAAATTGCGTAGCAATTTCGAATCCGCGTGGCATTAAGTCATCCTCGGACTTGACCCAATTTGTCATCCTCGGGCTTGACCCGGGGATCTCTACTTAATCATTCTTACAAACTTGTCAAACAAAAAGTTTGTGTCGTGTGGACCGCCACAAGCTTCCGGATGGAACTGTACAGAAAAGGCAGGAATGTTTGTGTAATTAACGCCTTCACAAGTTCCGTCATTTGTATTGATAAAGCTAAGCTTTGCATTAGCCGGTAAAGTATCATTCTCTACAGCATAACCGTGGTTCTGGCTGGAAATATAAACGCGGCCAGATTCCAGATCTTTTACAGGCTGGTTACCGCCACGGTGACCGTACTTAAGCTTTGAAGTCCTTGCACCATTAGCCAAAGCCAGCATCTGATGACCAAGACAAATACCAAAGATTGGAAGTTTGCCATAATCACACAATTTCTTAATTTCAGCGATTACGCCAACATTTTCAGCAGGATCACCAGGACCGTTGCTGAGCATTACACCGTCATAGCCTTCACTGATGATTTTTTCAGCAGTTGTGTCATAAGGAACAACAGTAACTTCAAGACCTCTTCGTTCAAGTTCACGCTGAATGTTTGCCTTTGCACCAAAATCAAAGAGGGCAACTTTCTTTCCGTTACCGTCTGCATAACCTTTTGTGTAGAATTCAGTAAGCTTTGGCTCAACAGCATTCTTCAGCGGCTCCTGAACCATAGCCCCCTGAACAGACTTAACTGCATCAACAATCACATATTTTTTGATTTCTTCAAGAAGGGCTGGAGTAACTTCTGGACAAACATCGTCACTCACCAGCATTCCGTTCATAACACCAGCTTCGCGCAGGATTTTTGTAAGCTTTCGTGTGTCGATTCCGCAGATTCCAATAATGTTCTGGGCCTTTAAAAAGCCGTCTAAATCTCCATTTGTACGGAAATTTGACGGCTTCTCACAAAGTTCTCTAACAATATAACCACGGATATGACATTTTTTGCTTTCATAATCCTCTGGAATAACACCATAGTTTCCAATCAATGGAAATGTCTGTGTTACAATCTGACCAAAATAACTAGGATCGGTCAAAGTTTCTGGATAACCTGTCATACCTGTTGTAAAAACAGTTTCCCCAATAACTTTTCCTTTTGCACCAATGGATTTTCCTTCAAAAACTGTTCCATCTGCAAGAATTAAAAATGCCATAATTCCCCCAAAAAAACGGTGGTTGAGCTAGTCGAAACCTTCAGGTTGAGCCTGTCGAAACCACCCAAAAAAAGGCGCCCATTCCATTTAGCGACAACGGTGTCGTAAAATCGAATGAACGCCTTTGTTCATGGTTAATATTTAAACCTTAAACAGAATAATGATTTAATGATTTTATGTCAATTCAGGCTCAAGCCTCAAGAAATTCAACAATTTCCTCAAGGGATTTTCTTGGTCTTGCAAAAGGATTTTCTTCATAATAGCCAAGCACCAGAAGGCCTGCAATCTGCTTCTTTGTTTCTAAAAAATCCTCAATTTCTTCATAAGCAAAGCAGGTATTAGCCACCCACAAAGAACCGATTCCTTTTTCCTGGGCGGCAAGAACAATATGCTCAACGGCAGCACCAATTGAAAGAGTGTTGCAGATTTCATTTATTCTTTTTTCTGCATTCACTTCTTCATAAAGCGGCGCATCTTCAGTGTTGAGAATAAGAATAACCACTGGTGCCTGCTTCATTACACTGCAGGTATTTTTTGCATCGGCAAGTCCAAACCGAAAAGCAGGAATTCTGCAGCCTTTAATAAATTCTCTTTTAATGCCGCTTTCCATGGCCTGAACCAGCCTTGCCTTTGAGTTTCCCGTGCATACAATAAATTTCCATGGCTGTCTGTTTTTTGAAGAAGGAGCAAGCCGGGCCGCTTCAATCAGTTCAATAAGGACTTCTTTTTCAATTTTTCTGTCGATGAATTTCCTGATGCTTCTTCGTTCATTTATTGCTTCTTTAACTGTCATTTTCAAAAACCTTTTATGCAAATTTTTCCGCTTTCATTTCTTGGAAGCTTTTCGTATCGTACAATTTTTTTTGGAATGAAGGCCATGGAAATTCCTTCAAATATTGATTCCGGAAGCGCATCGGGAAGATTTTTTCCGGCAATGTGGGCTACAACTGTTTTTTTGGACTTGATTTCTTCAACCTTCACATCACATTCTTCAATGTCCTCAAGCTGAAGGATTCTTTTTATGATTTCAGACGCATTTATTTTTTCGCCCAGAATATTTATCTGATCATCAGACCGGCCTGAAAGATAGAGAAGTCCGTCTTTTATAAATCCAGTGTCCTTCGTATCAAAAAATCCAGAAATTCCACAGACTGAATAGGGAGAATCAACAAGAATGTGGCCTTCACTGGAAATTTCAACCTTTACGGAATCAAAAATTTTTCCCACACAGTTTTCATCTACAAAATTTTCTTCAAGGATTTTATAGGAAACATAGCTGGTTTCTGAAGCGCCATAATATAGAATTATTTTTGCATTTGGAAAAGAACGCCTTGTGAGATTAAAAAGTTTTTCAGAAATGAACTGGGAGCCGCAGATGATTGTTTTGACAGCTTCAAAAATTTTCCCCGTCTTTACAAGATGAAGCAGTTTGTCAGGAATGAGATAAATTGTATCGATTTGATTTTTTAGAATTTCATCAGACCAGATTTCAGAGCGCAGAGATGATGAGCAATACAGAAACGAATTTGCTTCAACTGCCTCAAAGGCAATGTTAAGGTTTCCGGTAAAGGCAAGGCTTCCGTGGATGAAGATTCGTGAAGCACTATTTATAGAAAAAACATCATTCTGTTCAGGAAAAAAATCAGTCCAGCTTTCTTTTGACCTGAAATAAAGCTTTGGCTTTCCTTTTGTTCCGGATGAAGCCACAGCAAAATCAGCATTTTCAGGAACTTTCAGAGAATCAAGTGAAGAAGTATCAAAGCCGGCAGGAACAATAAGCGGAATAAATTTTTCTAAATGTGAAAAAAATTCATTCAGCTGAAGCTCCGGCTCCTTATTTTGTATCAGGTAAAGCTTTTTCATCTTATTCTTTCCAATAAAACAGCGCTGGCAATACCACCAGCTGCAGGAACAGCAGCGATTCCATATCGTTCACCAAAAACTTCAAGAGCCCGCATCAGGTGAATAACAACAACAGCTCCAGAAGCACCATAAGGATGACCATAGGCAAGGGCACCACCAAAAGCATTTGAAGGTTTTGAAAATCTCTTTTTATATAGAAGATCATGACAGGCAAAGGCCTGGTTGTAATCGATTCTGTCAATTTTGTTTTCTGGAATTCCAGATTTTTCAATAAG
>JAGHUJ010000009.1 GCA_018064905.1 Candidatus Treponema equifaecale | reverse complement strand
TAATCCGGCTGTTCCGGGTTCGCTAACGCTCATCCTCCTCGCTGCGCTGCGGTGGACTAAAGCCCTGCACATCCGGCGTAGGAAAAATGGAGTTTAAAAAGAATCCGCCCCACGAAGCCTGGCTCCGTGGGGCGGAAATGTTTTGGTAGAAACTATGCTAATCTAAGGGATTAGTTAGCAGGTTCAATTTTAAGACCTTCAAGATATTTAATACCAGAAATAGTCAATACTGCAGCCTCACCTTCATAATTAAATGTTCTTGAGTTTGCGTCTGTGAAAGATGGAGTTACACCTTTACTGTAACAAGCTGTAGCTTTATCAACATTATTTACACCAACTGCAAATGAGGCAAGGGTTTCTTCACCTTTTCTTATTACATATGTTGTGTTATTTCCATACTGACAAAGACCAAGAGAAATCTTTACATTTCCTGCAACCTGGAAATCAAGAGTACCACTAGCGATACCGTGGTTTGTAGAGGCAGCAGTTCCCCATGTAACAAATCCATCTTCTGAAGAAGTTTTTCCGGCCATTTCAGCTGAACAGAAATCATAAGAATATGTCTGTCCTGCGATTGGGAATTTTCCTGCTTCACAAGAAATAACTGTTTTACCCCAAGTTGGTGATTTTCCAGTTAAAGCCTGTTTGAAAGCCCCGTTCTGATAGCCATGGATTGAAACACGAACTTTACCAGTTTTTCCAGCTGGAACAATTTTTCCAATTTTGAATTCGTATGTAAGTTTACGAGGATTACATGTTGCAGCTTTATCAGAATTGTCATCATCAAAAACAACACTCTCTGTACCTTCTGAATCAACAAAAGTTACATAAGCACGGAAGTTATCAGTACCTGCGTTACCAAAAGCAACTTTTGCTGTATCGATCTTCAAATCAAGATCCTGACAAACATTGTTTATTGGATATTCAATGTACCATTCACCTTTTGTTGGGTCATCATCAGTAGCTGTAAGTGTTACACCTGAATCACAGGTTCCACCATTTTTACTTTCATTGTATGCCCATGTAATACCATCTCCTGTCAATGAAGGTACACAATCACTAGGTGTTGCAATTTCTGCATTTGATGTTGCACCAACAAATGAACTGTCTGTTCCTGCCAACCATGTCAAATCTACAGCATTTGCAGAAGCTGGAATAATTTTCAATGTATATGTTCCATTTACAGATGAAGGATCTTTTGCAGTTGCTGTTACAGTAATTGTTTTTTCTTCCTGAACATCAGCAGCAGTAAGGAGACCTTTTGCATCGATTGTTGCAGCTTCTGCATCAGAAACTGACCAGTCGAAATCTGTGTTTGAAGCATTTGAAGGTACTACAGCACCAGAGAACTGAAGTGTTTTCTTTCCAGCAATTTCTGTCATATTGTCAGCAGCTGTTACTGTAATAGAAGAAACAGGTGTGTTCTTGATAGCGTTGTCGTAAGTAACAACGATTTTTGTGATATAAGAAGTAGCTGTTGCAGTGATTGTTACTGTGCTTGTTCCTTCTGTATATACGATATAGTCTTTTGTTACAAATTTTGATGTAGAACCATTGTTGAAGTCGTAATAAGCTTCACCCTGTGAACCAGCGGCAATCTTACCACTACCAGCATAATATCCAGTAACAGAAACTGTACATTTTCCAGTTACATCAAAAGTCATTGTTGCATCTTTCTGACCAGCAAAGTGTGTTTTTCCAGTTTCGTTAGCAAAACCTGTTGCAGTGATTCCAGCTGGAACATCAGCAGTTGTCAAATCGTAAACTTTAGCAACGTTTTCTGTTTCACCTTCTGCAACTTCTTTTGAAGTATCTGCTGTAACAGTCCATCCTTTAGCTTTAATGAAATCATCAATTGCCCAGTTTGTTGCAACATCTTTAGCAAAAGCTTCATTTTTGATGTTGTAGTTTCTGTTAAGGATTGCGCGGCGGCCAGAATATTCTTTAGCCTTTAATTCATCAGAAATTGTTCCGATTGAATCCATCTTGCTTGTATAAGCATCAGAAAGAGCTTTATCAAGTTTCCAACCGATGAGCTGCTGGTCAGAAGTACCCATAGCAGCAGATTTTGCCAAAGCTGGTTCAAGAGTTTTTCCTTCAGCAACTTCAAATGTACAACCTACGAAAGCACCGTTGTTGTAGTAATCTTTGTTAGTTCCCCATGGATTTCGGAAGAGGAAGTTAGAGTCATTTTCAAATTTTACTTTTGAGTTGAAAATTACAGCACCTTTACCGATTACGTTTCCAACATTTACACGAGGAGCAAGAACATATCCAGCGTGTGTAGAAGCAAATTTGTCATAAACAGAAACGATTTCACATTCTTCATAAAGAGCAACCTGACCTGCAGATTCCATCCAGATAAAGTCTGTATCACCTTCAACTAAACACTTGTAGAACCAGCCTTTTCCTGTTGTTCTCATTGTGTCCTGATGTGATTTGAAAGAACAGTTGTAAGCTGCAACAGTACCTGTTGAATCGAAACCGAGAACTTCAGCCTGAGCATCACCTGTTACATTTTCTCGGCTGTAGTCGCTCAAAAGAGTGAGATTTTCAAGAACAAGGTTTCCAGAACCTTCAACTTCAACAAGTTCACGACCTTTTTCTTTTCCCATGTTTTCACCATGACCAGTAATGATAACATCAGCACCGTACTTAGCTTTTGTGTTACCAGAAATAGTCAAAGTTGCTCCACCATTGTAGTGGATAAAATCTTCATTATAAGTTCCAGGCTGCAATACGATTTTGTATTCACCTGTAGAACCCATTTCAGCAATGGCAGTTTTGATTGTGTCATAAGCCTTACCATTCATAGTGATTTTTGCTGGTGGATCCTCATCTTCATCATCATCGCCAGAACATGACATGAATCCGAATCCAAGCATTGCGATTGAAGCAATCACAGCAAACGCTTTCAGTACTTTTTTCATATTTTCCTCCATTTAATTTATGAAAAAAAAGTGACGGGAAATTTTTCCAGCCACAACTTTCTGATATTAAAGATTAAAGGGCGGATTTTTTTATTGAGCGAAAGTGGAGATAGAAAATTACAAACATTGAATACGTAATTATAAAATATGCTAAAATATACAAAATATAACTATTTATCTTTAGCTCACACATTTAAACAGTCTTAAAAATAATAAGATTTCATAGAATTTTTATTCTATTTTGTAACTAATTTTAAAGAAGTTTGAAAAATGTCTGTTTTCGTCAAAAATTCACAAAATTTTCAATAAAAATAACTAAAATTTGTATATCGAAATTTTATACCGCCCCTTAAAGTTGATAGTGGGTGATTTTGTCTTTGGCAAAATCAATTGTAAAAATGGAATTTAGAAAATGGAGGATTTTCTATGAAAAAAATGTTAAAGGCGTTTGCAACAGCCGCTGCTCTTGCAATGCTCTTTGGATTCGCTGCTTGTTCATCGGATGATGATGACGATGATAAAAGTGGCAAGGGAGCAAAGCTTGAAACTACAAGAGTAATAGATCAGGCTTTCTTTGATGCTCCGGCAGGAGAACCTGGTACAGTAACACTTGATGGTGCTGCTATGTCAACAATTGCAGATGCTATTGCTGCAATTACTGATTCTGCAGATCACGTAATTGAACTTACAGCAGGTGTTTATAAAGAAGACGGTCTTCGCTATCAGGGTGCTGCCAATATCACTATTAAAGGTCCTGCTGCAGACAATGAATACGGTAAAAAAGTAATTATCGTTGGTAAAGGTGCTAACATGGACAGCGAAGGTGGAAACCAGGCTGGTCGTGAACTCCTTGAAATTGCAGGTTCAGGAAACGTAGTTCTTGAAAACATCACTCTTATTAATAATTTTAAGAAAGATGGTGACTGTCAGGCTGAAGCATTCGGTTTCGACTCAACAGGAAAAGCAGCAGCTTACAACTGTTCTTTCATTTCTCGTCAGGATACAACTCGTACAACTGGTAAAGCATGGTTCTACAAATGTTACATTGAAGGCGATGTAGACTTTGTTTGGATGGAACAGTCAGGTAAAGTTGCTCTTTACGAAGACTGTCGTCTCCGTGCTGTAACAGGCAGACAAAAGGAAGGAAAACAGGTTAATGCTTATTTTACAGCTCCTCGTGTAAATGTAATTGATGAAGCTACTTATGGTAAGGGTGTTGTAGTTCTTAACTCAAAGATTGAAGTTGAAAATGGAATTCAGGCATATCTTTTCCGTAACCCATGGAGCACAAACTCTGCTTATTACAACAACGTTGCATTTGTAGGTTGTACTCTCTTTGGTTCAGTAGGTATTACAGAAAAAGCATCACACAATGCTATGTATGACAAACTCAACCCATGTGGTGGATTCCAGGTTGCAAATCTTTCAGGTCTTAACAATATGAAGGCTGCTACAGTTACTGCAGAATATGCAGGACGTAAAAATATCCTTAACCGTGTATTTGACAGTGAAACAAACTCAATGCACAAAGATTTTGCTAATACATGGGATTTTAAAGCTCTTGAAACAGAATTTAATGCAGTTGCAGATGCTTCTCTTGATCTTCTTCCAGGTGAAAAAGAAATTGCTATGATTTCTATCGACTTTGTTGCTCCTGGCAATGCAATGACAGCAGATGTAACTGTTGATACAGAACAGTACACAGTTGTTCAGGGTAACTACGAACAGTCAAAGAAAGGCCATGGTTTCTGGATGAGGGGCGATGAATCTAATCCAACAACAATGGTACTCAAAAACGTTCCAAAATATTGTAAGGTAACATTCTACGGATGTGCTTATGGTTCAGGTTCTGGTATAGTTGAAGGACCAAACGGATTCTCAACAACATTTGAATGTGACAAGGTTGTAGCTGACGGTACAGTTGCAGGTGCATTTGTTTACAATGGTGGAACTGAAGGTAACCTTACATTGAAATTTAAGGCTGGTAATGCATGGGTACATGGTGTATTCATCCGCGAATATGAATCTCTTACACCAGCAACAGGTATTACAGTTACAGCTCCAAAAACAACTATTTTCGTTGATGAAGCAGTTCAGCTTAAAGCTACAATTGCTCCGGCTGATGTAACTCTCAAGGCTCAGAAATGGACTTCTTCAGATGCATCAACAGTATTTGTATCTGACAAGGGTCTCATCATGGGTATGAAGACTGGTACAGCTACAATTACAGTTGCAACAAAAGATGGTACAGACAAGACTGATTCAGTAGAAATCACAGTTGTTGAAAAAACAGCTAAACCAGTAGAAGGAAAATCATATTCATACCCAATGCAGGGTGGTGTAGGTAACCCATACTTCTCTGATGACCTTCTCTTCCAGTGTAAGGGTGATTCAGACAACGGTTCACACGGTATCGTAATGAAGAAAGACAGCAAGGCTATTGTTGACGTTGCTGGAAACGTAAAAGTAACACTTTACAGATGTCGTTATGACAACGGTGATACATGTGTTGTAACAGATAAAGCCGGTAACCTCGTAGCTACAGTAATCTTCCCAGAAGGTGCAGGTGGTGGTGTTGCTGATACAGATACACTCGAATTTGTTTATGTTGGACCAGCTACAACTCTTACAATGACATTCAAGGGTGAAAAGGGTGCTTGTTACCTCCATCGCGTAGATATTGATCCTGTAAAGGCTTCAGACATAGTTTCTGTAACAGGTATTACTGTTACAGCTGCTGGTGACAAAACTACTGTAGAAGTTGGTAAAAAACTTCAGCTTTCAGCTACAGTTGCTCCTGAATCTGCAACTGTAAAAGAAGTTAGCTGGTCTTCATCTGACAACGCAATTGCTACAGTAAGTGCAACAGGTGAAGTAACAGGTGCTGGTGTAGGTCCAGTAACAATTACAGCTACAGCAAAAGACGGTTCAGAAGTTAAGGGTACAATCGAACTCACAATTTCTGATCCACCAAAACCAGTACAGGGTGTAAAATATACATATGATCTTTCACCAAAAACAATTCCAGGTGTTTATACTTCTGATGATACATTCTTAAAAGTAAATGCAACAGGCGGCAACCAGGGTTCAGGACATGGTCCACATTTTGCAGTAAATGATACAATTACTGTAAAAGTAGCAGGTGCTTGTACACTCCAACTTGGTGGATGTCAGTATGGTGCAAATACAGAAGTAAAAGTAACAGGATCTGATGGTACAGAAGTAGGAACATTTACATGGGCAAAAAGTGCTGCATGTGGCGATAAAACAGACTTTGTTTATACAGGAGCAGCAGATACTCTTACTTTAACTATGGTTTCTGGTGCTAATACATACCTTAATGACTTTACAGTTGTTCCAGGTCCTTATGTATATGATCTTTCACCAAAAACTGTACCAGCTAATGTAAAACTTGATGATGGCGCAATAGTTGTAAATGCAACTGGCGGTAATCAGGGTTCAGGACACGGTCCACATTTTGCAGTAAATGATACAATCGTTGTAAAAGTAGGCGGTGCTTGTAAAATCAGTCTTGGTGGATGTCAGTATGGTGCTGATACAGTAGTAAAAGTAACAGGATCAGACGGTACAGAAGTAGGATCATTCACATGGGCAAAAGCTGCTGCTTGTGGTGATTTAACAGACTTCGCTTATACAGGTGCTGCTGATACACTTACATTCACAATGGCATCTGGTGCTAATACATATCTTAATAACCTTAAGATTGTTTACTAATTAACTAACCTAAAACTCAGCTAACTCAGCTTGCTGGAAGTGGCTGAAATTAATGGCCTCCATTCGGTTTTTCCGGGTGGAGGCTTTCTGCGTAAATAATAAAAAAAGTTCATAAAAAAGCGGAGGAAAATTTTATGAAAAAATTGGTAAAAGCATTAGCACTGTTTTCTGCTATTGCAATGATTGGAACATCATTTATTGCCTGTGCAAATGATGATGACAATGATGATGGCAAAAAAGGAAATTCTGGTAGTGTAGATGCTGTTGTAAAACTTGACGGCGTAGAAAAAGCAAGTTTTGCAGAAGCATGGGAAGCTCTTGGAACTTCAGACGACCATGTTATTACACTCGGCAAGGGTACTTACACTCTTGAAACTGGTAAGACATTCAAGTATGCAGGTACAGGAACAATCACAATTCAGGGTGATTCTACTGCTGCTTTTGGTTCAGAAGTAGTTCTTTCTGGTAATCCAAATACAAGTTCACAGAATAGTCGTGAACTTTTTGTTCTCAGTGGTAATGGTACTTTTGTAATTAAAAACCTTACTATGAAAAACACTTACGGTGAAGGTACAACAGGAGATAAACAGGCTGAAGTTTTGGCTTCTACTGGTAACGGTAAAATCGTAGCATACAACTCTACATTCCTTTCTCATCAGGATACAATTCGTACAACAGGTAAGTCTTGGTTCTATAAGTGTGCAATCAAGGGAGATGTTGACTTCCTCTGGATGGAAAAAAATGGTGTTGTAGCACTTTATGAAGATTGTGAACTTACAGCTCTTAACGATAGAACTACAGCTGCTTACTTTATTGCTCCTCGTACTTCTCGGGGTGCAAAAATTGGTAAAGGTCTTGTAGTTCTTAATTCAAAAGTAATTGCTCAGAGCGGTGTAGATACATATCTTTTTAGAAATCCATGGTCAAGCAATGCAAGTCAGGGTATTTACAACAATGGTGCATTTGTAAATGTAACTGTTGAAGGTACTTTAAATGCTGCTCTTGCTAAATCAGCTGCATGGGGTGTTGGTGATGATGATTCTGCAGTTGCTAACTGTGGTACAACTACAACTAACGTAAACACAGTTGGATGGAAGGTTGATTCAACATTGGCTGCAAATTATGCTTCAAAGCTGGCTTCTATTGGAGTTCTTTCTGCTGAAGATAAAACTAATGAATATTCTAACCGTGGTATGATCCTTAACAGATTGATTTCTATTGATGGATCTACTACAGGATATGTAACAGATGAAGAAGATATCTGGGATGTTTCTAGCTATAACTTTGGTGGAATTGAAAATAATGAGTCAACAAAAACTGTAAATCCAAAAGCTTCTGATTTTGATGCAACAAATGCTACTGTAACTTGGGATTTCTCTGGAGCTTCTTTTGAAGGTGCAGTTTATGATGATAATACAGATGCAAGTACAAAAGGATATAACAAACAGTCTGGTAAAATGACTGGTGCTGTAGCAAAAGATACAGCTGGAACTTACAAAGTTGTAATGGATATCAATGCTGCAACTGGTAAACTTGCCATTAACCTGAATACTGACGGTACTCCAAAAGGACAGTCACAGTTTAATACAAACACAGTTCTTACTGTTCCTGTTTCAAATGGTGCAAAAGTTACTGTAAAACCAACTTCTGCTGGTACAAATGTTGGTATTAACAATGTACTTGGTACAGGTGCAAGTGCAGATGTTGTCTATACTGCGGATTCCATTGGTGAAGCTATTGTATTTGCTAAAGGTGATGCATACATTTCAAAAGTTATTGTAGAAAATCTTGACCTTACTGCATTCAATACACCAGAACTTAAAAAATATCTTACTGCTGAAGCAACTGGTTCTACAAAAGCTGTTGTAGTAAATGGTTCTTCAGTAATGAAATCAAATAAAACTGCTGATTTTAATGCTGTTGCATTTGCTTCTTACAGAGCTGCTGCAGGTACAACTGTAGAATGGGCTTCTTCTAATACAGCTGCTGCAAACTTTACAGATGCTGCTACTGGTACTTTGACAGGTGCTGGAGAAGGTAATACAAATGTTACTGCTACAATTGACGGTGTAACTTCTGCTCCATTCGCTGTTAAAGTTGAACTTGGAGTAGATGGAGCCTTCTCAGTTGAATGGCTTGATAAAGCTGATCATTGTAAAGTAGATGCTCTTGACGCTACAAATGATGACGGAACAATTGCTTATGGTTCTAAGGGTACAGCTTCCACTCTGGCAGAAGGCTATGGTGCATGGTCAGATGCAACTTCGAAAGTAACTGCAGGTAAGGGTGGTCTTATGTCTGAAACATCTAATGCTCATCCAGTTCCAGCAGGATATGATACTTTCTATATTGATTTCCCAATTACAGCTGAAGTTGCTTGTACAATCAAGTCTATTACTCTTGGTGGTGTAAACTGGGGTACTGGTAATGTTAAGTCTAAGATTTCTTATAAGAGAGCTTCTGATGCTGCTTATACAGAATATGCAACTGACCTTGTAACAAGATCGGTTACAGCTCTTGTTAAAACAGAAAAAGACATTGCTCTTGCAGCAGGAGAAACAATTACTATCCGTGTTGCAGCAGGTGCTGCTTCAGAACAGCAAGGTACTCGTACACCTGGTGTACCATACATTCTTGTTGAAGGTGTAAAAAACTAATTTTCAAGTTCTAATGTAACTTAATCCACGGTGGTTTCGACAAGCTCAACCACCGTACCTTTTCCCCGCAATCATTGTGGATCTTCCACCGTGGTTGCGGGGATTTTTTTTGCATTGTGTGATATAATGAAGAAAAAGTGATGGAGGAAAGAATTATGCCAATGGAAGAGTATGTAAAATTTCAGCAGCAAATTGATTGTATGACTTATGAGCAGACAATGAATATGCTTTTTTTAATAGTTTCGACTTTGCAAAAAAAACAATCTCAGTTGAGCATAAATGAAAGAGCCAATGCGGCTATAAAAAGCTGTCAGGAATTATCTGCAATAAATGGAAATTCAGAAATGACACTTGAGGAAATCAATGCTGAAATAGACGCTTACCGCAAGGGGCTATGATTGAAATATTTTGCAGTAATAGACACAAATGTTCTTGTTTCATCTTTATTCAAAAAAGGCACTCCTCCAGCAAAAATTATCTCCTGCATAACTGGAAATGTTATAACGCCATTGTATTGTCAAGAAATAATTGATGAATATAGGGAAGTTTTATCAAGACCAAAATTCAAATTCCCAAAAGAAAATATCGATGCTGTAATTGATTCTATTCTTCTGAACGGAATTTCAATGGAAAAAGCAGAAATATCCGAAGAAATGCCAGATCCAAAAGACATTGTTTTTTATCAAGTTGTGATGGAATCCAAAAAATCAACTGATGAAAATGCAAATGGTGAGTCATATTTAGTTACAGGCAATATAAAACACTTTCCACAAAAAACTTTTATTGTAACTCCAAGTCAAATGCTAGAAATTATAGAAAGATAAACAAATCTTCCCCCCGCAATTATTGTAGTTTCGACTAAACTCTTCCACCGTGGTGGATTTTTTTTCGTGCAAATTCCCCTTTTCCGTGGTAAAATTAGTATTGTCTTTTTTTAAAACGGAGGAAAAAATGTTTAAAAAAATTACTGCGGGGCTTTTGGTGGGGCTTTCACTTTTTGCTGTTAGTGCTGCTCCAAAAGTTAAGCTTTCAGAAAATGGTGGAAAGGCCAAAGCTTACAAGTCTATTCAGGCTGCCCTTGATGCCATTGGAACTAAGGCAGGTGAGTTCACTATTGAACTTCCAAAAGGTACTTACGAAGAAGTTCTCTATTATAATGGTCCTGCTACTATCACTCTTTCTGGTAAGGGAAAGGCTGCTTTTGGTAAGGATGTTGTTATTGCTGCTGCTAATGACGGTAACATTCTCGCCTGCAAAAAGGCTTCTTCTGCTCAGAAAAATCGTTGTCTTTTTGAATTTGAAGGTTCAGGAAACCTTATTCTTGAAAACCTTACAATGCACAACACTTTTGAACGCGGTTCCATAAAAGGAAATGATACTCAGGCTGAAACTCTTGGTTATGACGGTACTGGTTATGTTGCTGCCTACAACTGTTCTTTCCTTTCTCACCAGGACACTTTGCGAACAACTGGAAAGACCTGGATGTACAAGTGTTATATCGAAGGTGACACTGACTTTATCTGGATGGAAGAGTCTGGAATCGTTGCTCTTTATGAGGAATGTGACATTGTTTCTGTTTTTGACAAAAATGCTTCAAATCACACTTCATACATTGGTGCTCCTCGCATGACTCGCGGTACAAGAGCGGGAAAGGGTCTTGTTGTTTACAATTCAAAGGTTTCTACTCAGGATGGTCAGAACACTTTTTTTGCCAGAACTCCTTGGAATGCTGGTTACTGGAATCAGGTTGCTTTCATCAATGTTGATGTTAAGCCTGAAGACATTGACGGCGACATCTGGTATGGAAAATGTCTTACTGCTGAAGGTGTACCACAGACTGTAATTGGTTGGAAAATGGATGCCGCTACTGCAAAGAACCTTAAGGAAAAACCTGAAAGCCGCAAGGATGTTGTTTCTGATGCTGATGCAAAGAATGAATTTGGTGGCCGCCGTGCTATTTTGAACCGTGTTTACGATGCCGTTAGCAACAAATATAGAAAAGATTCTGACTTCTTCTGGGATGTTGATGCTCTTGTTGCTGCTAAAAAATGGAAGGTTTCTGAAGACAAGTCTAATGCCCTTCTTGCCGGCGAAAAGGAATCTGTTAGAACTGTTTACGTTCTTGACGGTGCTAAAGAATATCCTGAATTGAAGTGCGAAGGTTTTGCTGTTGAATCTGGTAAGCCTCATTTCCAGGGCGCTGCTGGTGCTACAATCAAATTCCCGGTTTCTGGTAAGGCTCTTGTTACTGTAACTGGTTATTATGCTGGTAACGGTGCTATTCAGGCTGGAAAACAGGGCGCTGCACTTTACAATCTTAACAACGGTTCTACTTCTAAATTCAACGAAAAGGTTTATGTGGTTTATGAAGACAATGCTGAAGTTACAATCACTGCTTCTGCAAAATCTTATATCACAAAAATTACTGTAGATTCTGATGATTCTCTTTCATTTGTTCCAGTTTCTTCTATTGAAGTTACTGCTGAAGAAAATGCAACTGAAGTATTTGGCCGCCGTTCTCTCCAGATGAAAGCCAAGTTGAATCCTGGAAAACCTACAAATGATGAATATATCTGGTCTGTTTCTGATGAAAAGGCTGCTTCAATCGACGACCTTGGTGTTCTTAAGGCTAATGCCGTTGCTGCTGATACTGTAATTACTGTTCGTGCTACTTCTCGCGATGCTAAAGCTGTTTATGGTGAAAAGAAAATCAAGATTCTTAAACCTGAAGCTGGTGCATTTGCTGTAACTTGGCTGGACAGTCCTGAATCTGCCGCTTCTCTTGCTCCTACAAGCGACAACGATGAAGTTATCAAGGCTTTGAACGCTGTTCCTGCAAAGGGTACATGGAAGTTCAATTCTTCAAAGATTGCTCCAGAAATTGCAAAGGGTTCCCTCACTTATTCTGATTATTCTGCTCCAATCGATGAAAAATCTGTTTACATTGACTTCCCAATCACTGCAAAGGAAAACTTCTATATCAACGATGTAACTGTTGCATTTGGTAACCACGGTACTGGTAACATTGCTTGTCTCGTTACTGTTGATACTGGCAAGAAAAATGACGAAATCATTGACGATACTTCTAGAAAATGTCGTTCTGCTAAGAAAACTTATGAAGCTGATCCAAAATTCATCATTGAAAAAGGTCAGACTGTAAATGTTCGCGTACTTCTCTATGGTGTTGACAGCTCTGGAACTATCAAGATTCCAACAAACAAAGCACCAACTATTGCTACAGTTACAGTAACAGGAAAACAGGTTAAATAAACAAGGCGAGAACTATGGACGAATTTTTCTCTAAACGAAACAACGAAATTGATGATATAACTCGTGTCTTTGGAAAGAGTGCAATTTTTGATTATGCCCGATATCTTGTGAGGGAACATCAGAAATTCAGTCTTTTCCTTGTGGACATTGATAATTTTAAATATATCGTTGACACATACGGGCACGATTCTGCAAACAAGGTTTTGTATAAGGTTGCTCAGCGTATCGTTGAAAGAGTTGGAGAAAAAGGCGCCGTAGGTAGAATAGGGGGTGACACCTTTGCAGTAATTCTGAAGAACATGGTTTCATACGATGAGGTATGGAGTTTGTGTCATTCGCTTCTTGTTAATATGAATGAAGTGGAAATTTCAGATTTTGCGGGGCTTACCCTTACTCTTACAATTGGTCTTTCCCGTTATCCTGACAACGGTTCTTCTTTTGATGCGATTTATGAAGCTTCTGAAAAGGCTCTTTCTCGTGGAAAAACAAAGGGCCGAAACTGCTTCATCATCTATCTTCCTGAGAAACACGCAAGCATCGTGGTAAAATCTCAGGAAGACAAAGCTTTAAGTTCCACAAACCTTCATTCATCTGTATTCAAATTCCTTTCTGCCAGCGACAGTCTTTCAGAATGCATTGAAAATCTGCTGAATTTCCTCAGCTCTTACTTTGAACTGGATCACATCTGCATTCAGAACAACGGCAGAATTCTCTTTCAAAAAATTCACCAGATGGCCAAAAATAAGGATTTTGAAGCCGTGCCTGTTGAATACATCAAGAGCAGCATGAACAAATCCACAGAAATGTACTGCGTAAACGACATCAAGTATCTTTTGCAGACTAAGCAGATTGACTTGTTTGAAACTTTGGCAAAGCAGTGTGTTTCTTCTACCAGTTTCTTTGAAATTTCTTATCAGAATGAAATCTACGGTTACCTGCGCGCTGATATGACTGGTACCGGAAAGGATGTAAGAATCTGGCAGTACGCTGATCTGGACATTCTCTATACCACTGCCAAAACTCTGGCCTTTATTCTTCACTATTCAGGAAAAAAACTAGAAAATTTATAGGAAGACCTCTCGACTGCGCTCGAGGTGACAGCTTTGAGAATTGGACTCGAGGTGACAGCTTTGAGAATTGGGCTCGAGGTGACTTTAAAATTGTGGTTTTTATTTGAACACCCATTATTTTTTCAGTAAAATAGAAAAACTATGGAATTTACTCAGGAAACAATCGACGCTCTTGTAGTTAATGAGGTCGATATTATGAAAAGAATCGCTGAAGAACTGAACATTCGTGTTTCTCAGGTCAGCGCAGTTATCAGTCTGGTGGATGAAGGATGTACTATTCCTTTCATTTCTCGTTATCGCAAAGAAAAACATGACAATTTGAATGAAGTTCAGGTTACAGATTGTGACCACTTGTTCAAATCATATAAAAATCTTGAAGAACGCCGCCTTGAAATCGTAAAAGGCATTTTTGCACAGGGCAAGCTTACAGAAGTTCTCTACAATGCAGTTATGAATGCAAAGACCCTTACAGAGCTTGAGGACTTGTGGGCACCATTCAAGAAAAAGAAGAAGACCCGCGGTATGGTTGCTGCAGAAAAGGGGCTTGAACCATTGGCCGACTTTATCTGCGGTGAAAACGATGATGCTGCAGTTGAAGCTGAAGCTGAAAAATTCATCAAAACTGACAACGAGGATCCAGCCCTCAATGTTGAATCTGCAAAAGATGCTATTGAAGGTGCAAAGGATATCATCGCTGAACGCACTTCTCAGGACACAACAAACCGTTCAGACGTTCACGATCTTTACATGGCTTCTGGCTCAATTCAGACAAAAGGTATCGTTCCAGAGGGACAGGATGCTACTGTTGCTGAAAATACTTCTACTTACAAAATGTACTGGGACTATAATGAGCCTTTGAATCAGGTTAAGCCACACAGAATTCTTGCAATTAACCGTGCTGAGCGTGAAAATGCTCTTTCTGTAACTATTGATGTTCCTGTTGATGATGCTGTGGCACTTCTCCAGAAAAAAGTAAAAATTTCAAACAAATATCATTCAGACGCAATTGAGGACGGTCTTGTTCGTCTTCTTTCACCTGCTGTTGTTCGTGAAATTCGTTCAGATGAAACTGATGAAGCTGACGACCACGGTATCGGTTTGTTCTCTGCAAATCTTCGTAACCTGCTTTTGACTCAGCCAATCAAGGGAAGCCGCGTTCTTGGAATCGACCCTGGTATTCGTACTGGTACAAAATGTGCTGCATTGGACGAAACTGGAAAATATCTTGGCTATTTCAAAATTTATCAGGTTCAGCAGGCAGACGATGCTTACAATCAGTTGAACGAAGCTATCGACAAATACGACATTCAGGTTGTTGCTGTTGGTAACGGAACAGGTTCTCCTGAAGTTCAGGCATTGGTTTCAAAGGTAATTTCTGAAAATTACGCTGATGCGGATGTAAAATACACTGTTGTTGATGAATCAGGTGCTTCGGTTTATTCTGCTTCTCCTGTTGCTACTGAAGAATTCCCTGAGCTGGATCTTACAATTCGTGGTGCTATCTCAATGGGCCGCCGTTTGCAGGATCCTTTGGCTGAACTTGTAAAAATCGATCCAAAGGCTATTGGTGTTGGTCTTTATCAGCATGATGTTAACCAGAAAAAGCTTGCAGAACAGCTGGATGAAGTTGTTGGTTCGGTTGTAAACCAGGTTGGCGTTAACTTGAATACAGCTTCTTACATGCTTTTGAAGTATGTTTCCGGAATCAACATGTCTACTGCCAAAAAGATTGTTGCTTACCGTGATGCAAATGGAAAAATCACAAGCCGTGAAGAGCTTAAAAAGGTTCCAGGTCTTGGTCCAAAAGCTTTTGAACAGTGTGCAGGCTTCCTTAAGATTGCTGAAAGTTCTGATCCACTGGATAACACATGGGTTCACCCTGAAAACTACGAGGTTGCCCGTGAAGTTCTTTCTTATGTTCAGGAAAAGAAATCTGTTCCTGCTGACCTTAAAAAGACATTGTGTGAAAAATATAATGTTGGTGAAACAACATTGAACGATATTATAGAAGAACTTGGAAAACCAAATCGTGACCCACGCGACGGTTATCCAGCTCCAATCATGCAGAAGGGTGTTGTTAAATTTGAAGATTTGACTTGCGGCATGAAGGTTACAGGAAAAATCAAGAACGTTGTTGACTTTGGTGCCTTTGTTGATATCGGTCTCCATGAAACAGCACTTATCCACGTTTCTGAGCTTTCTGATTCTTTCGTAACTGATCCAATGGATGTAATCAAAGTTGGTGATGTTAAGGAATTTACAATCATTGCTCTGGACAAGGACAGAATGAGAATTTCCCTTTCACTTAAATCTGATGCAAGTCAGAGACTTGGACAGACAAATGAAGGAAAGAAACCTAGAGTGGTTTCGACAGGCTCAACCACCGCAGGAAGTGGTGACGGTAAAAAGCGTGTTGTTGTTGTGAAGAAAGCTGGTTCAGGAAGTGGAAACGGTGGTTTCGACAAGGTTAACAACCGCCAGTCAAATGACAGACCTAGAAACAATGGCGGAAACAGAAACTTTGGTGGCAGCGATGATGGAATGTCATACAACCCATTCGCAGCTTTGCTTAAAAAGTAAAATCTTTAAGAGGAGATAGATTATGAAAAAAATTATTCTTTCGTTGGCCGCTGCACTTGTTGCAGCTATGACAGTAACTGGATGTGCTTCTGCAAAAGCTGCTGAAGCAGAACCTGTAAAGGCTGATCCAGCTCCTGTAGTAAAAACTGTTGCAGAGACAACTCTTGCAGTTATTTCTGGAACTGGTAAAAACACTTGGGTTAAGAAAGAGAATCAGAACCTTACTTATTACATTCTCTATTCTGACGCACCAGTTACTGAAGGTTTGAGAAATGATGTTACAATCAACAAGGGCCTTACAATCATGGTAACAACTTCTTCAACAAACCCAATCAACGGTCTTACAAGCTCAACTTTTGCAGTTAAATCATTCGGAAACACTGCAACTGAATCTGCAAACGGTACTTCTTCAACATTCAACTTGAACGAAGGCACATGGACTTATTTCTACATGAAGAATAAGGCTGGATTCGTTGGTCTTGAAGGACTCCCTGCTCAGCTTATGGCTGCAAATACAGCAGCTTACACAAATGTTTCAAACACAGAAGCTGCAACTTTCAACTGGAAGCAGGTTCTTGCTGATTACATTGAAGGAAAACTGTAATCCAAAAACTTCAGTTCTATCTGATTTTTAACAGGACTGTCTGAAGAATTCATCCACTGCGGGTGAATTTTCAGGCAGTTTTTTTTTCGATTTATACGAATTTAGATGAAAAATTCCACTGAAAGCGTTAAAGTTAGTACTATGATGTTTAATTTCAAAAACAAGGTAAAAGCCGCTTTTACAGCAGCGGTTTGTAGCGCGGTAATTTTCTCAGGTTGTGATGATTTAAAAAGTCTTGCAGATATGGAAGTTCCTGAAAAAATTTCTCTAAAATCTGAAGGCGCTGTTTACGAGTTCCCATTGGGAAAAGGTGAGCTGAAGGTTTCAGAAAAAATAAATGTGGAAAAGCTCCGTGAAATCTTCAATAAAGATGATGATGACAAGGACTCGCAGAATTCTGATAGTTCCGGTGATGATCTGAATCAGGATGATCTTGTAAATAATGTTCAGGTATATGACTATAATCCGGAAAATAAAGAAGATGCTCTTCAGCAATATGTAATCAATTATCCAATCCAGAGCATTTCTCTTTCAATTTTTGAAAATTCAGATTTTGCGAAAATCAGTTTTGCTACACCGATTCGTCTTCCTGACTTTAACAGCAGGGTAACAGATGCCCTTTCAATTGCAGGTCAGGGATTTTCTCTGGTGGAATTGGGTACAACACAGATTATTCCTGACATTCCACCGCTGGAAGTAAACATTACAAGTCCAGATTTTGACAAGATTTATTTGAAATCCGGTGTTATGAATGTAAATGTTTCTGTGCCTGATACTGTTTCCGATGATTTTGCTGCGAGAATTGTTCTTAAGCTTTATGACAAAGACACTCTGCTCAGCTCCAGTGAAGAAACTGTAATTTCTAAAGAAAACGTTTCTATTCCGCTGGATTTGGCTGGAAAATCTTTTGGTCAGGAATTGAATCTTTCTATCAGTGGACAGATGGAAGGCGGAACCATGGGCAATGGAAACCACTATGAAGTTTCAATGACACTTTCAGATATCAGAATGGAAAAAATCACAGGACTCACAATGGATTCCGATGAGCTTGGTTCTGTTGCCGAAACTGATCTTAACAAAGACATCAATATGGAGAACCTTAACAAATACCTTATCAGCGCTGAAATTGGCGATGAAGGTTTGCTCAAACTGGGTGTGGCTCTTCCAGATGGCTGGAGAGGAATAAAGTGTAATATTGAAGATATTGCAATTACTGGTGGACTTTCAATTGGTAAAGATGACTTTGTAGATGCGGATTCTTCTGAGTTTGAAAATGAAGGCGAAAATACTGGTCCAAAGAACTTTATTTTTGCAAAAAAATCGATTCTTTCAGGAAAAACAATTACTGTAAAAGAAAGAAATTCAGAAGATACGGATTGGAATGAAATACCTATCACCGTAACAGGAAAAATCAAGCTTTCTGTTGAAAACGCAACTATTGTTTTTGACAACGGAACTCCAATAAATTCCATTGATATTGAGGGAAGCTGTGAGATTCCAAATCTTAATAAAATTTCAGTTGATTTGCAGGGACTTGATGAAATTGCCAGCAAGGAAGGCGGTTTTGAAACGGGACTTGATTTTTCAACATTCCTAGACGATTTTTTGAGTGACGGAAACGAAGATTTAATCAAGAATATTAAATTTACCGGAATTCAGGCTTATATGTTCATGACACGGCCTAGTGAAATTGCTTCAGAAACAAGTTCAATCGATGATTTTTACCTTACAGGTTATGTTACAGCTGATTATGAAACAGAAGATTCTGACGGAAGCTACATAACAAAATCTCCAACAATTCTCAACGCAACGGATGCAAACCCAATTATGCTGAAGACAACTTCCAAGACAATTGAATCTGCTGCAAACGATAAATTCATAATTACGGATTCTTCAATTTTTACGGAGCACGCTGATCCAAATGAAAACTGCTACTCAATCAAAATTGAAACAAATCCTGTTACTAGTGAAAGTATGCTTTGTGACATCATCAATGATCTTCCAAAAAACTTGAAGCTTTTTTATCAGTTGCGGGGCAGTTCAAATTCCGGCATATTGACTTTGGATGCTCAGGAAATTGCGATGCTGGCTTCTTCAAATCAGATCAGTGTTAGTCTGGCAATTGTTCTTCCAATGACGATTGTTCTTCAGGATGTAAGTGACGGTACAGTCGATGGTAAAATTACAATTCCTGATGTAATGAAGCTGGTGTCTGACAAAGATGAAGAGAAGGATTTGTTTGACCGTGATGGTGCTGAAGATGAACCTGAATGGATGAAATACACGGATATTATTTCCAGCGTTTATGCAGACTTGAATTTTGACAATAAGATTGGTTTGGATTTAAATGCTTTCATTACAAATCACTATGACGACGGATCTGTTCTGGAAAAATCAGTTTCTGCAAGTGGAAATACTAAGATTGAATTTACAACAGATGAAATAAAAGACATTTTTACAAAGTATCCATTCTCGCCAAAAATTAAGCTGGAAATTCCAATCCCGGAAAAGGGCGGCTTAGTTGAAATAAAGCGCAATTCAAAATTTGGCACCACAGGAAGCATAAACGTATTGACTGGTGGAACTGTGGAAATTTGGAATAAAAATGACAGCAATAAGGAGGACAAATAGATGAAAAAACTTGCCCTTTCTTTGATTTTTATTTCGCTTGTAACAGCAGCTTTTGCAGATCTTTACAAGCCACACAGAGTTTTTGAAATTGGTGTTGATGCAGAAGTATCTGTTGCAAACAATTATCTTTCCCCAAGTGAAGTTTTGGTAAAGGATCTTGTGATTGATCTTCAAAAAATTTCTGATGGAATAAAGGATAACGGACTTCTTTTTGATTTCAATACAAAAGAAAAAGTTTTCATCAATCTGAACATTTCCAGTCATTACAGATTCGGTTTGTTTACCGGTGTTGAAGCCAATGGCCAGATGAATCTTGAGCAGGGATTGTTTAAATTTCTCTCAACCGGTATGAAGGTTGGCGACAATTTGGATTTTGTATTGTCCGGATATACAGATGCTTTCTACGACGTGGGATTGTCCTTCCAAACAATTATTAAAGATTATGGTGTAAAAATTGCTCCATCTTATTATGTTCCTATTGCATATATGCCACAAGTTAAGGCTAAAGGATCATTTTCAACCAGTGCAGACGGAAAAATTAAAATGGAAGCAAAGGCTCCTGTTGTTCTTTATACGGCCATAGACATGAAAGGTGTTCTTGAAGATGATGAGGACATTAATTTGGATATTCCAAGTATTCTGTCAAATGGTGGTATGGATCTTACCTTTGAGGTTGAACGAAATATTCTTCACGGATTTAACGTGGGTGTGTTCGGACGTGTTCCTGTAGTTCCAGGAAAATTGACTCATAAAACATCTATGGATGTAGATGCTTATTTCTATGAGAAAAATATTCTTGGCATTATGGAAGATGGTGAGGAACACGATCATGATGTGGAAATTGGTGACAAGGAATATGAGGATGTTTCATACAAAATTGCCAGACCAATGAGATTTGGTGTTGAAGCTTCCTATAAACCATTTGGAGACAGCATTTTCCTTCAATCGAGTCTTGATCTTGCTGTAAGAAACTTGTTTACTCCAGCTGATAAGATTATTTACCCAGAATATGATTTTTCTGCGACCTTTGGATTAAAGAAAATAACAAGCCTCACTTTTGGTACTGCATATCAGGATATGATTTTCTCACATTACATAGGTTATATGCTGAATTTCCGTTTGATAGAACTTAATGCAAGAGTTGCCGTGAGCAGTTCTGATTTTATCCACAGCTTTGGTATCAGCGGTGTTAAAGCCTATGCAGGTGTAAGAATCGGATATTAATGGATTTGTCACCTCGACATAGTTTGAGGCTTGCAAGTCATTACATTGCTGCTGTGAAGCCTTTTCTGTAGGCAGCCAGCAGTTCTTCCAGTTCTTCAATCTGTTCCTTGATTTCCTGACCTCGGTCAGTGTCTGCAACATATTTTCGGTTTGGAAATTTTTCCACCTGAATTGTGTCGCTTACAATGTCCGAGTCTGTGGCAATCATCTGTTCACAGCTGGTGAATTTTTCATGTACAACCAGACGCATTCCGTATGAATTGCAGACCAGTGTGTAGCCGGCGATACCTGTCTTTTCGTGGTAGGCTGCAGCAAATCCACCGTCAATAATCAGAAGTTTTCCGCCGCATTTGATTGGTGAGTCACCTTTTTTAACTTCCTGCGGTACGTGTCCGTTTACGATATGTGCAGTTTTTGGATCCAGTCCGAATTCTTCAAGAATTGCATCAACGGTGGCCAAATCTTCAACTTCGTCGTAATAATGGTTCTTGTGTTCCTTGCTGGCAGACTTGTCCTCAATGAACATATTTTCAAAGCTGGCCATTTTGTCCTTGCCAAACAATGGAGATTTTGGACCTGTCCAAAGGTACCAGAGCACGCTTTCACCCTTTTCCTTTTCTTTTGATCCAGGTTTTGCAAAATAGCCCTTTCGTGCCCAAACTTCCAGCTCGTCATAAAGTGCTTTTCCGCTGAATTCTTTTCCAAAAAGCTTAACTTTTAAGAATTTTCCTTCTGAATCCAATGGCATGCAGCCGTGGTAGAGAAGATTTCCGTTGAACACTTTGTAGAGGCTTCCCTTTCTGTAGAGAAATTTCACATGGTTCTGTAATTTTTCACAGTGCGTAAAGGAATAGCAAAGACGGTTCATAACCACAATTTCGTCGTCACTGAGCTTTTCAGGATTTTTGCGGTCAATTGTAGGGAAATCCAGATCCAGATTCTTTGAATTTAAAGGCCATTCCTTGCCTTCAATTGTTACTGTTTTGTTTTCCCAGTTGATTTTGTCCAGAATAAGGCGGTTTTCCATGCTAAATTCAGGATTTGCACGAACCAACTGGCTTTCCAGTTTGAACTGAATGATAGAAATTGCCTTGTGAACTGCATGACGGTCCATGTGTCCGTAATTTTTCATGCAGAAGGTTACCAGCGGAGTAAGGTTGATTCCGTAGCCTTCTTCAAGAACATCAAGGTTGTTGTAGCGGGCACAGAGACGAACCACATTTGCAATGCAGGCTTTGCTTCCTGCTGCGGCTCCCATCCATACTACATCGTGGTTCCCCCACTGTATGTCCAGAGAATGATATTTTAAAAGAGAGTCCAGAATAAGATGAGGGCCTGGGCCGCGGTCAAAAATATCACCGATGATGTGAAGATGGTCTATAACAAGGTGCTGAATCATGTTGCAGAGAGCTTCGATCAATGGTTCTGCAGCCCCAATCCTGATTACAGTCTGAAGAATTTCGTTGTAGTAGGCCTGCTTGTCGTTGACTTCTTCTTTTTCGGTGATCAGTTCTTCAATTAAATATGCAAAATCTTCAGGCATTGCCTTTCGCACTTTTGAACGGGTGTATTTTGAAGAAACTCGTCGCAGCATGAGTACAAGCCGGTGAAGAGTAACATTGTACCAGTCGTCCAAATCCTCTTCGGTCTGGCGAACAATTTCAAGCTTTTCCTTTGGATAATAAATCAAAGTTGCCAGGGCTCGTTTGTTTGTGGCAGTTTCCGTATTTCCAAAAACTTCTTCAATTTTTGTACGGATTGAGCCTGAGCCGTTTCTGAGAACATGACTGAACTGCTGGAATTCTCCGTGAATGTCAGTCAAAAAGTGCTCGGTGCCCTTTGGGAGAGAAAGAATTGCCTGTAAATTTACAATTTCCGTAATAACAGATCTTTCTGTTGGATATTGTCTTGCCAGTACCTTTAAGAATTTTTCGTTCTGCATTTTATTGAATATGCGGTGATTGAGCCTGTCGAAATCACCGTAAAGTTGTTTTAAATGTGGTTTCGACTTAGCTCAACCACCGTTGTAATTGATTTTATTTTCCGAAAACCTGAATTCCGTTGTAGAAGGTTGCGTGTACTTTTCCTGTAAGCTTCTGTCCTTCCAGTGGAGTTGACTTTCCTTTGCTCTGGAAAAGACTTGGGTTTACAATCCATTCTTCATCTGGATCAATGAGAACCAGATCCGCATTGTATCCCACGGCGATTCTTCCGCTCTTAACTTTCAGAAGCTTTGCAGGATTTTCACTCATGAGCTGAGAAAGCTTGCTCAAAGTGAAGCCTTCTTTTTTAACCAGAATTGTGTTGCAGGTTGCAAATGCTGTTTCAAGACCTGTGAATCCAGGTGAACCTGCAGCCTTGTCTTCCTGAGTGTGTGGTGCGTGGTCAGTTCCAATGCAGTCAGCGGTCCCATCCCGAAGTGCTTCAATTACGGCTCTTCTGTCATCTTCTGAACGCAATGGAGGATTTACCAAAGCTCTTGTGTAAGGTTCTTCAGTACCAACCATTGAGATGTGGTGAGGAGTTACTTCCACAGTGCAGTTAAAGTCTTCTGGAGTAAGTCCTGCCTTTATGTCAGCTTTTGCCCGACGAACTGCGTCCATACTGATTTTTGTAGAACAGTGGCAGATGTGAACATGGCATTTTGCAAGCTTGGCTGTTTCAATGTTGCGCATTGTTGCGGCATCTTCAGCAAGGGCGAGAATTTCATTTGCCTTTGCAAAATTTCCGTCAATCTCAAACTTTACGGCCTTTGGAACATCCGGTGTCTGAACATGGATTTTGCCGGCTGGAATGTTGTACTGCTTCATAAAGCCCAATGCTCTCTGGCGGTATGGACGGGCTGTTTCAGCAAGGCTTACGTCCTCACAATGGCAGGCAACAATGATTCCTTTTCTTCCGGCCTTTGACATTCCTTCAAGCATTACAGAAGTTGAAAGAACATCGTGTCCGTCTTCTGAAATTACAGGAAAATCCTCTGCTGTGATTTCATCTATTCCGGTTGTGTCCTGACCTTCAAAATTTTTTGTGATGCTGATTGTCTGGAAAATTCTTGCTGTTGATTTTTCTCTGGCTTCTTCCACAACTGCCATTCCTGCAGCTTTTGTGGAAATAACTGGTCGTGTGTTTGGCATGAGAACCAGCGTTCCAAAACCACCGGCAGCAGCAGCCTTTAATCCTGAATCCAAATCTTCCTTTTCTGTTTGACCTGGATAGCGGAAATGTGCACGCATATCAACAAAGGATGGCATGAGTGTAAGCCCCTTCGCATCGTAGAAAACAGGTTTTGAATCAACTTTTTCATCTGTAAGGACTGTTGAAACTGCATTTACAACAGTTCTTGGGTCTGAAAAACCTGCTCCTGCATAAATTGCGTGGATTTTTCCGTCAACAACAACCAGAAATCCTTCTGTGTCCATGCTGGAATCAACCAGGCGGGCATTGTAAATTACGAGAATTGATTTTGATTCGCTCATTAGTCTATAGATCCTGCTGTATAAGGTGCGTCACAGTATTCACAACGGTACTGAGATTTTTCCTTGCTGGTCAATCTGAAAACTGAAGGAATGTAGTGCTCGGTGATTGTGATGCATCTAGGGTTTTTGCATTTGATTACGTTTTCAACTCTTTCCGGAAGTTCAAGCTTGATTTTTCTTACGATTGTTTCATCTTTGATTACATTGATTGAAATGTTTGGATCAATGAAGCCCAGAACAGAGTAATCAATGTTGATGATGTTGTCGATTTTGATGATGTCTTTTTTACCAGATTTTTTTGAAGGAACGTTCATAATGAGGGCACAGCTGAAGTCAGCCTTGTCCAGTCCCAAAAAATGAAAAATCTGTGGCCCAAAACCAGCCTTAATGTGGTCAATTACGATTCCGTTTTTGATTGTGTCGATGTTAAGCATAATAATACTCTTCTTTCGGTCATTGAGCCAGTCGAAATGACCATTGCTTTTAAATGTGGTTTCGACTTGGCTCAACCACCGTTTTTTAAAGAACTCCTGTGAGTTTTGCGATGAGTGCCATTCTTACATACATTCCGTATTTTACCTGCTTGAAGTATGCAGCTCTTGGATCAGAGTCAACTTCCGGTGAAATTTCATTGACGCGTGGAAGAGGGTGAAGAACAATCATTTTGTCCTTTGCAAGAGCCATCTTCTGTTTGTCCAGAATGTAGCTGTCCTTTAAGCGGATATAGTCCTGTTCGTTGAAGAAACGTTCCTTCTGAACTCGTGTCATGTAGAGAATATCAAGGTCACCGATTACGCTTTCCAGGCGTTCAGCTGTTGTGTATTCAATTCCGGCTTCATCCAGATGCTGTGTGACATATTCTGGAACCTGAAGTTCATTTGGACTGATGAAAACATATTTGTTGTTCTTGTAACGGCTCATTGCTTCTGCAAGGGAATGAACTGTACGACCAAACTTTAAGTCGCCGCAGAAACCGATTGTGTGTCCTTCAAAACCGCCCTGCAATGCACGAATTGTGAGCATGTCTGTTAAAGTCTGGGTTGGGTGGTAGTGTCCGCCGTCACCTGCATTGATGATAGGACAGTCTGAATACTGACTTGCAACCAGTGCCGCACCTTCTTTTGGGTTTCTCATTGCAATTACATCAACATAAGATGAAACAGTACGGATTGTATCTGCCAGAGATTCACCTTTTGAAGTAGAAGAATTTGCAGCATCAGAAAAGCCTTCAACAGCACCACCAAGATGAAGCATGGCAGCCTCAAAACTCAGACGGGTTCTGGTACTTGGTTCAAAAAAAAGTGTCGCAAGAATTTTCCCGCGACACACGTCATTAAAAGAATTTGGATCAACAATAATCTGTTCAGCCAATGAACAAATTTCATCAATCTCAGAAACAGTTAAATCATTTGGTTTAATTAAATTACGACCTTTCAGCATAGTTATATTTTACCACAATTTAAGGAAGAAAGTAACTGAAAAATTAGGGAAAATTAAGAGGAAAAAAACTTGATTTAAATGCCAAATGGCAATAGTATTGTAGACAGGAGGCGTAATATGGCAGTAAAAATTCAAAAAAATTATACGATGCCAAATTTTTGCAGAAGTTCTCTTAAAAAGGGAGTTTTAAAGAACAATTGTTCAAGTTTACTTCGTAATGTTCTTTCAACTTCAGAAAAGGATTTTGCAGAAATTTCAGGAATCAGCCTCAGAACCTATTCAAGGATTAAGCCAGATGAAATGCTTCCAGCTCAGGCTGCAGAAGTTGCAATTTCACTTCTCAGAACAATGGAAAAAGCCGAAGAAATTTTTGGTTCGCAGGAAAAGGCTGCAAAGTGGATAAAGTCAGAAAATCCGGTTCTTGGAACAACACCATTCAAGGCAATGGCAAGCCGTTTTGGTGCAGAAGAAGTGATGAACATTCTTGGCAGAATTGAATACGGAGTTTATTCGTAATAATGGTTGTCTATAGAATTGCCAGAAAAGAAAGAATAGAAGACTTGACTGGAACAGGTGCCAGACTTTTTGGTGGAAGATGGAATTATGCAGGAATTCCGGCTGTTTACGCTTCTTCGACCCTGTCTCTGGCAATGTGTGAAATACTGGTTCATACTCCAAAAGATATTCCGCCAATAAACATGGCTTTTGCTGAAATTTATGTTCCAGACTACATTCTGCCGTTGAAATTCACAACACTAAAAGAAGATGAAATTTCTCAGGAAAGAGGAAGTACCTGGCTAAAAGAATGTAAAGAGCTTGCTTTAAAGGTACAGTCGGTTATTCTTCCGCCAGTTTACAAAACAGATTTCAATGTGATTTTAAATCCACTTCATCCAGATTTTGCACAGGTAAAAGTTGTGAATGTTTGGGACATTGATTTTGACACAAGATTTTTTGAAGGCTAAAGATTAATTCACTTTTTCTTGCCCATTAAAAAAAACTTGGGTATATTTAATATAACTAAATTACAACTCAGGAAATTTATTTTGTCTCTCTACATCACAAAATCATCATTTTATCAGCCTTCTCTGGAAAATCCTTCTGAAATGCCTAAGCTGGAATATTGCGATCCTCTTTTTAAGCGCAGACTCAGTCAGATCAGTCGTATGACTATTGAGGCTCTTCATGGGCTTGGAGATGAAGTTCTGGATTCTAAACTGGTTTTTGCTTCTTTTCGTGGTGAAATTGCAAGACAGCTCAAAATGAACAAAATGCTGGTGGAAGATCAGGATGTTATGCCGGCTGCTTTTTCAATTTCGGTTTTTAATACTCCTGCTGCCGCTGCTACAATCGCACTTAAAATGAAGTCCGGCTATACCTGTGTTTATCCAAGCGAAGACAATTTTAAATCTGCGTTTATTTCTGCTGCGGCTCCTGTTCTTTGTGGCGATGAAAAGAAGATTGTATTTGCCTATGCTGATGAACTGGTTCCGGAAGAATACAAAAATTGTGCAGGCTATACAGATAAGCTTCCACTGGCCTTTGCGGTAGTTCTTTCTTCTCAAAAATCAGAAAATGCTGTTGAAATTACTCTGGATTCACCTGAACTGGCTTCTCCAGATGCTTTTCTTGAAATTCTTAAAAAGGTCTGCTGATGGAAAATGAATCAATTCAGCAGAAGCTTCTTTACGAGCCTCAGAAAATAAAAAATTATCCGCTCTATTTCTGGCGGGTTTTTGCAAAGCTTGTTTCACTTGTTGTGTTTGCCATTGGAACGATTCTCCTTTCTGTGGTTTGTTTTCCAATCTTAAAAATTATTTTTCCAAAAAAAAGCAGTTTTAAATATCATGCAAGGCATCTGGTTTATGTTCTTTTCAATGTTTTTTTGGGCTTTGTAAAATATCTTGGCGCTCTGAAAATCAAGACAAACAAGCCTGGTTATTTGAAGAGTTTAAAATCAGCCATTGTTGTTGCAAATCATCCGGCTTATCTTGATTCTCCTGTTATGATTTCGCAGCTGAAGCACACTTCTGTTATTGCAAAGGCGGCCCTTTCTAAAAGAAATGTTATGACTGCGGTTATAAATCAGCTTTACATGCCAAATTCTCTGGAATTTGATGAAATTTTAAAACGTTCCAAGGAAGATTTAGAAAACGGAAATACCATTATGATGTTCCCTGAAGGCACAAGAAGCACCAAATACGGCCAGAACCGTTACAAAAAGGGCTGTGCTAGAATTTCTCTGGCTACTGGCTGTCCTATAATTCCTGTGTACATTGGCGGTACGGACAAGCTTGGTTTTGGCAAAGGGGACAAGGTTCTTCAGTACAATCACCGGGAAACTTGTATTTTTGATCTTCAGGTAAAGGATCCGATTTATCCAGAAGAATTTAAAGATTTGCCTGAAGCCATAGCAGCCAAAAGAATGACCGCAAAAATCCGTGAAGTACTTGATGATGACGTGAACAAAATTTATCGATATTGAGATAAAAATGTTGTAATAAGTTAAAAAAAGTGGGACGCAGGAAAAAAAATTAAGGGGGAACCGTCAACGTAGCAGAGCGTAGCGAATGCGGAGTGAATGGCGGGGGATACCTTGATTTTTTTTCCGTCGCTGGGACCTGCTTTTTTTAACATGTTATGATTGTTATCAAATCGAGTGTTTACTTGCCGACTTGCCCATAAACAGATATAATTTTTTGATATATTTGAGAGAAAAATCAGGAGAAAATTATGGACGAACTTAAACAGCAGATTAAAGAATGTATTATTTCATCTTTGGAACTTGAAGACATTAAACCAGAAAATATTCAGGATGATGAGCCGCTTTTTGGAACAGGCCTTGGTTTGGATTCAATCGATGCACTTGAACTTGGCGTGGCACTTAAAAAGAAATTTGGCGTTAAATTCAATGCAGAAAACAGTGAAACCCGCGATCATTTTGCTTCAATCAATGCACTTGCTGAATACATTACAGCAGAAAAAGCTAAGGCTGAGTAAGGAGCGGACATGACTAAAGACGAAGTTTTTGCGAAGGTTAAGGAAATTCTGGTAAACGACTTTGATATTGAAGAGTCTCAGGTAACTTCTGAAGCTTTGATTGGTGATGATCTGGACTTGGATTCAATTGACGCTGTTGAAATGATTGTTAAGCTTAAGCCTTTCATCAACGGCAGCATTGCTCCTGAAGCATTTAAGGCTGTAAAAACTGTTGAAGATGTGGTGAATGTAGTTTTGCCGCTTTCAAAATAGTTTTACAAGATTTCTGACAAAAGAGCTGTTCGATAGGTTTTACTGATGGAATGACATCATATCGGGCAGCCTTTTTTATTTTCTATTAGTATCTGAAAATTTTATGAAAACATTTTCCAAATTTATTTTTGGTTTTCTTTCGGTTGTTTATCCGCTGGTGGTTTTTGGCTGTCTGGTTGTTTTTAAGGTTCCTGTTAAGGTTTTTTCACTTTTTATTGTTTTTTTTGGGCTGGTTTATGTGCTTCTGGCAACTGGCGGCGGCATTAAAAAGAACGGAAAGCTTTTGATTACTGCTGGGCTTCTGCTTTCTGCGGGCTTGATTTGTCTTTTTACGGGACAGACGCTTTTTATTAAGCTTTATCCTGTGATTATGAACCTGATTTTTTTGTTCACATTTGGTTCAACACTTTTTGCAGGGCCCAACATGTGCTTCCGTTTTGCCTGCATGACCGACAAATCTCTGGAAAATTCAGAAAAAGGCAAGGCTGTTGAAAAATATTGCAGAAAAGTAACTGTTATCTGGTGCGTCTTTTTTATTTTAAATGGCCTTGCTGCTTTATACACAGTTTTGAGTAACAGTGATATAATGTGGTCGATTTACAACGGCGGAATTTCCTATGGTTTAATGGGACTGCTTTTTGCCGTTGAACTTATTGTTAGAAGAGGGGTGAATAAAAAAATGGCAATCGAAGAACAGATCAAAAAAACATACATTACAAACTTAAAAGCTGATTCCTGGCCAATGGATCATGTAATCTGCTATGAAGGAAAATGGTCAGACAACAAGCACCTTACCTGGGGTGAATTTCTTGTTGAAACTGCAAAGGTCCGCGCTTACATTCGTTCACAGGATGAAAAGCTTGGTAATCCTTCTAAATACATTCTTCACAGTGAAGATTACTGGCATTTTATGTGTTTCTTTGTGGCTCTTCTTCAGTGCAAAAAGGAAGTTCAGATTACTGCAAACATTTCTCCAAATTTCATTGCTGAAATGCGCGGAGTTGAACCTGGTTCAGATAAAATTTCTGAAGTTCGATTCATTACGGATCAGTCTGAAGTAAACGGCCAGAAAATTTTTGATTCTGATTACATTCCTGACATTCTTAAAAATGCGGCAGAACCTTCTGAAGAAGAAAAAATGACAATGCCTCAGATTGTTGCAGAAGAAACTCGTGTAATGATGTTTACTTCCGGTTCTACCGGTCATCCAAAAACTGTTCCACACACAATGGTTGAATTTGAGCGGGACTGTGACTATGTAATTACCCGCTGGTATGATGAATGGGTTTCAAGAAAGGTTTGTGCCGTAAATTCTCATCATCACATTTACGGATTCCTTTACACTTTGATGCCATTTGCTGCCGGTACTCCATTCCGCAGAACCCGCATTGAATTTCCTGATGAATTCAAAAACATGGACGATGTTCCATATCTCATTGTTGCAGTTCCAGCCTTCTTAAAGCGCACAATTGCAGAAATTACTGCTGATGATCCAAAGGCAAAGCTTCCTCTTAAAACACCTTGGATTTTCAGTTCCGGTGGTGCGGTTAGTCCAGAACTTGCCCGTGATACTGAACGGGTTTTTGGTTTCTGCCCAATGGAAGGCTATGGTTCAACTGAAACTTCGGCAATTGCTTATCGTCAGCAGTCTGTGGATGGGCCTCTGTGGAATCCAATTCATACGGCAAAGCTTTGGACTGATAAAGATGATGGTTGTCTGATTGTAATTTCTCCATATATCAAGGATCCAAAGGGATTTAAAACAGGTGATCTGGTTGACATTCAGCCGGACGGAAGATTTATTCTTAAAGGTCGTGCAGATTCAATCGTAAAAATTGAAGAAAAACGAATCAGTACTGTTGAAGTTGAAAACAGACTTATGCAGACTGGACTTGTTCACGACTGTTCCGTTGTTCCAATGAGCGACAGAAGACAGTATCTGGCCGCTGCCGTTGTTTTAAGTGCTGAAGGTAAAAAGAAATTTGAAGGCGTTGAAAAATATCTCATAAACCGTCATTTCCACGATTATCTTTTGCAGTATTTTGAAAATGTCGTTCTTCCAAAAAAATGGCGATATCTTGAAGAAATTCCAATGGATGCTCAGGGAAAGAAAAAGAAGCCTGAAATTCAAAAGCTTTTTGCTCCAGAAAACATTCACGGAATTCCGGCTGAAACTGTTCTTGTGCGAAGAGAAATGGCTCACAAAATCGAGGTTGAAGTCGAAGTTTTAATTCCTGCTTCCAGCGATTATTTTGACGGACATTTCCCTGATTTTAAACTTCTTCCAGCTGTGGCACAGATTGATCTGGTTGCTCATTTTGCTCAGAGATATTTTGGTACAAAGCTCAGTACTCCTGATGTTAAGAGATTTAAATTTTCAGAAAAGCTTTTGCCTGACAGCCTGGTTGTTTTCTGTCTTACATATGAATTTGCGACAAGTAAAATCAGTTTTGAAATAAGAGACTTTACTGGAGCAAAAGTTTACGCTTCTGGAAGTTACGTTGCAGAAAAAGAATAAAAACTATTGCAGCAGTGATTTCGACTGGCTCAATCAGCGCTGCAAACAGAGGAATAATTGATGGCACAATATACACCGGCGTTTTTGATTCCTGTTTATAATCACGGAAAGGCCTGCATTCAGGTTGTAGATTCTCTTGCTGATTACTGTCATTCCACAGGTACAAAAGTTATTCTTGTGGACGACGGAAACGGTCAGGAAACAAAGGATTGCCTTGCTCAGATTAAAGCTTCTCACCCGGATTTTGTGGATTTAGTTGTATGTCCAAAAAACGGCGGAAAGGGTCTGGCATTTAAGGCTGGTGTAATTCGTGCTAAGGAAATGGGAATCACACATGTTCTTCAGATTGATGCAGACGGTCAGCACGATGCTTCAAGAGTTCCATTCTTTTTTGAACAGTCAAAACTTGCTCCAGATGCTATGATTTGTGGCTATCCTGAATATGATGAAACAGCTCCAAAGCATCGTTTGAATGCCCACAGCTTTGCAAATATGTGGTGTGCAATCGTAACCTGGAGCCGTGGAATTGTGGATGCCTTGTGCGGATTCAGGGTTTATCCTGTGGAAGCAACCTACGATTTTGTAACAAAACACAGATATGATGCCAGAATGGGTTTTGACACTGAAATTTTAATCAAGCTCATCTGGAAAAATGTTCCATACAAATTCTTCCCTGTTAAAGTAACTTATCCAACTGATGGAATTTCAAATTTCCACGCGGTTCGGGACAACATCAGAATCAGCTGGGTTTTCACAAAACTTTGTGGTGGAATGTTGCTTAGAATTCCGTTGTTCATTCTCCGGCTTTTTACTGGTTCAGTGGAAAATCCTCCTGCAAACATAAACGGACCCTGCAATGGCTGAAAATAAAAATCAAGAAAAATCGGAATGGTACAACGTTAAGCAGAATCATAATTTTGGCTACAAGGCAATGCTGGTAATGCTGAAAATTCTTCCGGCACCCTTCATGCGTTCTCTTGCTTTTCCAATTGGATTTTTCTACTGGCTTTTTGGAAAATCAACCCGCCGTGTTTCAAAGGAATATTTAAGGCACGTTGGAAAAAAATCAACATTCAATCACATAATTTCCTTTGCACTGAATCTGGTGGAAAACATTCAGAGCTGGGCTGGAAAATTTTCTTTTGAAGATTTGACGGTTCCTGGTGAAGACATTCATGATTTGTGGAAAAATGTAGATTCAGGCCGCGGAATTGTAATTATGATTTCGCATCTAGGAAATGCCCAGATGATGAAAGGTCTTGCGGCACTTGGAGAAAGTGGTACTGCAAAAAAAATGAGCATCACCACAATTTTTGACACTGAGATTTCTTCTGGATTGAATTCACTTTTGAATCAGATAAATGCTGAGGCTGGACTTCGGCTTGTAAATTCAAACGATATTGGCCCTGAAACAATTCTTTTGTTGCAGGAACGGCTTGAACAGGGTGAAGTAATTGTTGTTGCCGGTGACCGGGTTGGTGCATATTCAGACAGATACATTACGATGCCGTTTTTGGGTGAAGAAGCAGATTTTCCATACGGAGCATTTCTTCTTCTGGCACTTTTGAACGCACCAACATACTTTCTGAACGGTTTGCGCAAGAAAGATATTTCAATTTTTCCAGAATACGAAATGTATGTAAAAAAGAATTCCGTGGATTTCAACTGTGGAAGAAAAGAAAGGGAAGAGAGAATCAGGCAAACAGCAGAAAATTACAGAAACAATCTGGAAGAATTGTGCCGAAAGCATCCGTATCAATGGTACAATTTCTATGATTTCTGGAAATAGTTTGAGGAATTTATGATGAATTTGTCTTGTGAAGTAAAATTTAAGGTTGATTTTAATGATTGTGATCCAATGAGAATTGTCTGGCACGGAAACTACATTAATTATTTTGAACGGGCTCGATGTGCGCTTCTTGATAAAATCGGTTACAACTATCTTGATATGGAAGATTCTGGATTTATTTTTCCGGTGGCAGAAGTGAAGTCACGGTATTTAAAATCCCTTCGTTTTGGTGATATTTGTCGCGCAAAGGCAACCCTTGTTGAATGGGAAAATATGATTAAAATGGAATTTGAACTCTACAACGACAAGACTGGTGAACTTTGTACTAAAGGTATGGTCAGCCAGATTTGTGTAAAGGCTGATAACGGCGAAACTCAGTTTGTTTGTCCAAAATGCTTTGTAGAACGAGTTGAACATTTTATCGCTCAGGGAGGCTTTGAATGTTAGCTGGAAAAACTGTTGTTCTTGGTGTGACTGGCAGTATTGCTGCTTATAAGGCTGCAGGTTTGACGAGCCTTCTGGTAAAAAATCATGCAGATGTTCATGTAATTATGACTGAACATGCAAAAAATATCATAAATCCAATTACCTTTGAAACTTTAACCGGCCACAAATGCCTTTTTGATACCTTTGACCGAAATTTTGAATACAAGGTTGAACATGTTTCCATCGCTAAAAAGGCCGACATTTTTGTTGTGGCACCTGCTACTGCCAACACAATTGCAAAGCTGGTTCACGGAATTGCAGACGACATGCTTTCAACAACTTTTCTTGCCTGCTCTTGTCCAAAATTGATTAGTCCTGCAATGAACACCCAGATGTATGACAATCCTGTAACTCAGGACAACCTTGAAATTGCAAAAAAATATGGCTACAAGCTGATTGAACCTGCAACTGGTCACCTTGCCTGTGGGGATGACGGAAAGGGAAAAATGCCTGAGCCTGAAGAAATTTTTGAATACATTGTTCACGAAATTTCCTGCAAAAAGGATCTGGCTGGAAAGAAGATTCTTGTAACTGCGGGGCCAACTCAGGAAAGTCTGGATCCTGTTCGCTACATTACAAACCATTCCACAGGAAAAATGGGCTATGCCATTGCAGAAGCTGCCGCCAACCGTGGTGCAGAAGTTGTACTGGTTTCAGGCCCTGTTAATATTAAGGCTCCTTTGTTCGTAAAGAAAATCGACATAAAAAGTGCAAAGGATATGTTTGAGGCTGTAAAGGCTGAATATTCTGATACTGACATTGTAATCAAGGCGGCAGCCGTTGCAGACTACAGACCAGCCGAAATTTCTTCAGAAAAAATCAAAAAGGCTGAAGGTGACAATTCAATCAAGCTGGAGAGAACCGACGACATTTTAAAATATCTTGGCGAAAACAAAAAAAATCAGTTCCTGTGCGGATTCAGCATGGAAACCCAGAACATGCTGGAAAATTCCAAGGCAAAGCTGACAAAAAAGAACCTTGATATGATCGTTGCAAACAATCTGAAGGTTGCCGGGGCTGGTTTTGGAACCGACACAAATGTTGTTACAATCATCACAAAGGATGCAGTAAAAGAACTGCCACAGATGAGCAAACTTCAGGTAGCGCACAAATTGCTTGATGAAATTCTGACAGTGCAGCAATACAAATTCTAAAAGTTTAACTTCCACACTTTTTCTTCGGTGGTGGTTAGGAGTTCTCCCAGGGGTACTGTTTCTTTTAGGATTTTCTTTCCGTTCTGATTTTTCAGGATGATTTCTACTTCGCCTGCTGTTAAATCTTTAGCAAAGGTTGGGCCGTACATTGAAGCTAAAAGTTCGTCGTATTCTGCCACTGTCATTTTTTCACCAATCAGGGCTGGAACCATCATTAAGTCAAAATAGGATTTAAATTCTTCGTTCAACAGCTCGTAGAAATTCTGGAACTGCTTTGGGCCAAGACTTAGCGAAATGGAATTTTCAGTTTTTGTAATCAGCCCGCATTTTGAAAGCTGATTCTGCTTTAAATCAAAAGTGCCTTCAGCGGCGATTTCTGTTGGAGAAGGCATGGAAACTTTTTCATTCTTAGAATTAAGCTGGGCGAGAACTGTTTTTATGTCATTTTCTGAAAGCAATGCCTGATTTTCTGAAATTCCGGACATTGAGCGCAGCGCCTTTGCTGTTTCAGCGGCAAAGCCTGTGGAAAATTTCACCACAACTTCATCTTTTTCTGCCGCTTGAATTTCAATTTTTGGTTTGCATCCAATAAAGCTCAGGGAAATAAAAAAAACGGAAATAAGAATACAAATTTTCTTCATATCTTATAAAACATTTTTCATTGGCAAGGTTACGCGGATTCCTGAAGCAAACACAAGTCCAGTTGGAATGCTTTTTCTTGGTTCCAGTGCCGCATTGCTGGTTTTATTGAAAATTGTGTAGTGAATGTCCTGTGTAAATGAAATCAAAGTTTTTCCAGCTTTAAATGAAGGCGTGCTCCAGCATACTCCAAGAATTCCAGGGAAAACAGAATTGGAAATTTTTTCGTCGCTGTTTCCAGGAAGTGTAGGTTCTCCAATCGAAAAAACAGGTCCTGCAAAAATTCGGACAAAATCGTTTAAAGTAAGGCTGAACACCAGTGGAAGCTGAAGATTGCCTGAACCTGCGTCAAATCTGAGATAAGTTCCAATTCCGGGCTTAAAATTTGTGCCGTTGTAGCAGGCGTGAACCATTGCATCTACACCGCGCCAGTTCAGCCTGAAATAATCAGAAGTAAAGAAATTCCAGTCCAGATTAAAGGTTGCATCCATCACAAGTGATTTCATAAAGGAATTTCCTTTGCTTCCGGAACCGTAGACAGCTGGTTTTGTGGTTTTTGCAGGTGCTTTTGCTGTTTTTGTCGAATCCGATTTTTCAGGAACTACCACTTCTTCACGAATCCGTTCCTTTGTAACAGAATCAACGAGAAGCTCTGAATTTGAAGCTGGAAGATAACGCTTTGTGCAGAAATAATGGCCTTTCCAGTAGGATTCCTTCAGTGAAGAAACAATTACACCTGTGTTTGGGCCATCAGAAGCACAGTGGATGAACTGATTTCCGCCAATATAGAGTCCAACATGGGAAACATCGCCGGTACCAGTTGTTTTAAAGAAAACTAAATCTCCGGCTTCTCTTTCTGAATCCTTAACATCTGTACAATAGTTATAGATGGCCTTGGTTGTGCGTGGAAGCTGTACGCCAATGGATTCTCTTGAAACAGCAAACACAAAGCCTGAGCAGTCAAAGGAATTTGGGCCGGTAGCACCTGAAACATAAGGACAGCCGATATATTTTTTGCTGTAATCAACCATATTTTTTCGGGCAACGGCAGCTTCACCTGAGCTCATTGTTGAGGACTGGGCGCAAACCCGTGGCATTGCCATTAAAAAAAGTGCAAAAATTATAAAAATTAAAACAGGTTTATCTTTTAACATAAATTTATTATCGGTAGTTTAGGTTTTTCATGTTATAATTTTCAATAGCATATCTTTTTTGCGGGGAGAAAATAATGAATAGTGAAAACATTGTAAAATCCTGGGACTTTCTTGAAGAATACAGAGGCAAGGATTTTTTTGGCGAATGGCCTACCTTGCCTGAACTTTTTTCTATAAATGCCAAGAGATTTCCGGGCCGTTCCTGCCTTACTGATTTTGAAGGGCCGGCTGGCTCAAAAAATACAATGATCTATTCCCAGGCCGAACGAAAAATCCTCAAGCTGGCGGCCTGGTTCAGCGGAAACGGAATCAAAAAAGGTGACAGAGTTGCCGTTACTGGTAAAAATTCTCCAGAATGGACGGTGGTTTTTCTTGCAGCCATGTATGCCGGAGCAGTTGTAGTTCCAATTGACTGGGGGCTTCACGAAACCGAAGTGGAAAATCTTCTGAATACCGCAAAACCAAAAATATTTTTTGTTGATGAAGAAAAATACAAGGAATTTAAATCAAAAGAAGATTCTGCTGATTATATTGTCCGTTCACTTTGTCCTAAATTTAGCGAAGATTATGTCTACAATCTGGTTTCAACACAAGCCGGGGCTCTGGAAATGCCTGGAGAAAATGATCTGGCTGTGATTCTGTTTACATCAGGAACTACGGGAAATCCAAAAGGCGTTATGCTCACCCACAAAAATCTTGTTTCTGATTCCTTCATCGCTCAGACCAGAATGAAGCTTTCTGAAAAAGATGTGTTCTATGCGCTGCTTCCGATTCATCATGCTTATACAATGCAGGCCGTAATGATTTGTGCCATTTCCTGTGGTGCTGAAATTGTCTACGGAAAGAGCATGGCAGTTACCCGGCTTATGAAGGAATTGAAGGAAGGCAAAATCACAATGCTTTTAGGAGTTCCACTGCTTTTCAACAAGCTCCTGGCTGGAATTATGAAGGGAATCAAGTCAAAAGGGCCTGTTGTGAACGGTCTGATTCACCTGCTTTTGGGCTTCTCTTATTTTATGAAGAAATTTTTTGGCATAAATCTTGGAAAGAAAATATTCAAGTCCGTTCTGGAGCAGGCAAACATCTATTCACTTAGAATTGCAATTTGTGGCGGAGGCCCATTGGCAGACAGTGTTTTTAAAATTTACAACGAAATGGGAATCGACTTTGTTCAGGGCTATGGACTTACTGAAACTTCTCCAATCATTGCGCTGAATCCAATCGACCATTTTAAAATTGAAAGCGTTGGCCAGTATTTCTTTCCGTACATGGAGATGAAAATTCTTGATGCAGGTGAGGACGGCGTTGGAGAAGTTGCGGTAAAAGGTCCAATGGTTTTTCAGGGCTACTACAACATGCCGGAAGAAACTGCAAAAGTGTTTACTGAGGATGGTTTCTTTAAAACAGGTGATTTGGGCTGGCTGGACAAGGAAGGTTATCTTATGCTCAGTGGTCGTGCCAAGAATATGATTGTCACCAACGGCGGAAAAAATGTTTATCCAGAGGAAATTGAAAACGCATTCCAGCTGGTGACAGATATTCAGCAGATTACGGTGCAGGGTTATGTTGAAGATGCAGAAACAAAATCTGAGGAAATCGAAGCTTTGATTTACGTTTCAGATGAAGTTTACAAGCGCCTTGGTATGATTCGTGAAGGAAATGGTCAGAACCAGCAGATTTTTGAACTGGTAAAAGGCCACGTGGAGAAGGTGAACAAGAATCTTCAGCCTTACGCAAGAATCAAGAAAATCACACTCCTGAACGAGCCTCTGGCAATGACCACAACCCAGAAAGTAAAAAGAGTCTACAGAAAACAGTAAGCTGCAAAAGTTTTAGTTCTTCTGCTTTACTCCAGTCATAAGGCTTGTTCCGTCGGCAAAATGAACAACGGTTGTGTAGTATGCACCGGTTGGGATTTTGCCTGTATCTTCAGAATAAGTCATATTTTCTTCTGTGTACGCAGATTGAACTTCAAATGCAAAAGAAGCCCACGCATCCTTATCATTCTGTAAATTTTTTGCCGAATACAAAGTATGGATATAGCAAGGTGCATCACAGAAAATCTGATATCCGCCAAAACCGCCAGTCAAAACATTTTTGTTTTTTATGAGTGATTTATCTTTGATATAATCCGGACAGAAATATACTTTTTTGTAGAAAGCTGTATAAGGTCCATTTGGTGTTTCTGAGAGGCTTATGCGATAAAAAGTCTTACCTGTAAAAGCTTTGCGTGAATAAGTTTTATCTGAATATTCAGTTCCACTTGAATTAGTACTGCAATTAAGCCTGCTGCCTAGTTTTAATTGCGTCTTTTCAGTGCCTATATCAAAATCAGTATGAAAAAATCTTTTTCGTAAGCCCCAGTTTATCATTCTTCCCTTATCATTAAGATTTATGTAGTCAAGTGAGAGCTGATAATTAATGTTTGAATTATTGTTGATGGTAAAATTAATTTTATCATTGTCATCTATATCAACTGACACATTTTTATCATATATGCATTCAGGAGCGTAACAAATAAGGGTTTCGATTTTCTCATTGCCTAAAGCATCTTTTAAGTCTACGACTAATGTATAGTATCCAGGTTCAAGACTTGCTGAATCTATCGGTAAATTCAAAATATTGGTTTCTTTTACAGCCTCTGTATAAGTAAAGACATAAGGAGTTAAAGTCTCAATATCTTTTTTTGTGTATGGGATAGCAAGATTTTTGTTTAATGGATTCTTTAAGAAGTAATAATTGAATTCATATTCTCCATTTCTATTTTTATACAAACCTGCAGTTCCATTATCAGTAGGTGTTCCTGTGTAATTTGCACTTCGAATATCATTATCACCGGTCTCGACGCTATAAGATAAAGTGAGATAACCGCTTCTTCGGGATGTTAGATTTGTGATAACCTGACCAAGTTGAGTAGACGTATAGTTTAGTGAATTAAGGTATGGTGGAATATTATCTTCTGTCAGATCCAGTGGTAATTTTTTTGAATTTTCAAGGATTTCTTGATTTCCAAATGAATCTCTGACCATGACAGAAATTTCTACGTTATTTCCACTTGGTACTGAAATATTTGTAGAACCTTCGATATTGGCTTCAAAGTAATTATCCTTTGGCGTAGTTGTAGTTGGATAGATCACATTATAAAAATAAGATAATTGTTTTTCTTTTGCCTTCGTAATCTGTTCATCCGTTAATTCCATGCTTATAGTTAAGTCACGTTTTCCTGTGCTTTTTTCAGCTGGTGCTACAGAACAAGTAACAGGACTATTTGGTAAATAGAATGTTAAGGATTCAGTTGCTACAGATGACGTTATTTTATGTAAATAAATGAACGGTTCACTTATTGTTCCATAATACCTGCGTTCAGCAAAACTAAAATATGGAACAATATATATTCTATAAACGCCTTCAGTTCTACTTCCAATAATTTCACCACTTGGATGGTTTTCATCACCACCGGATATTTTTATATCATAAGCAAAAGGGTTTTCCGACCCATTCTCACTAGAATAATTGTTCATGTAGAATTGAGGATTTTCTGATTCTTCAAGAGTTGGTGTGAATGTATAAATATAAAAATAGTCATGTTTATCAGCATTTATTTGATTAACAGCAGATTCAATTTCTTTATTATTAGAAATCTCAAATTGTTTTGCTCCATATATCAAGCTATATTTTTTTCCATTAGGATCATCTGGGTCAATATACTTATTTGATGTTGTTTTCGTAGTATCGATTAAATTTGTTATGTTTGCATTTCTAGGAATGGCACGTATTACTTCTTTTTCATTACCAACTTTGTCGGAAATGCAATATTTTATAAATGTATTCTTTGATGGATTCCTATTAAAAGAGAATGTTCTTATTGTATTATCATTTGAACTGTTAGGAATTTCAGTATTAATGTTATTTATATCATAGCTGTAATATGCCTTAATACTTACAACATCAGTTCTTGTCCCAAAGAAAGCATCTTTAGCATTTTGTGAAAAATTTAAAGTAACTGTATCAGTTCCATTACTATTTATACGTCTTATGAAATTCTCTTTAGTTATAACATCATTTGTTATCTGATTATATGGTCCAGTTTCAGTAAAGCTACGTGTTTCAGCATCAGGTTTAATCTGAGTTTCATCAAGAACAGTATCTTTTATTACATAAAAATACTGCTTTGCAGATTCTGATCCACCTTGATCAATAACAGAAATTTCAAGTTCTATAAGTCCGTCCTGTGGAGACTGAATATTGTATTTGTAATATGCAGAGTTTTTAGATGGATTTAATGAATAGACTCCATTTCCTTTGTTTGTAAAGCTAAAAGTATTTTCTCTTGTTCTGCCTGTTCCTGAGCCATTACTTTCTATTACCTTTTCTGAAATTTTTATTGTTGCAACACCAGTTCCTTCATCAAGTGCTTCACAATCGATATATACATAATCCTGTGCATGGTGGATTCGGGCATATACTAAACTATTCTTGATTTCATCTTCTGTATTACCCATACTGATGCTTCGTAACTCTGTAACATTGTTATTTGAGTTAGCATCATAGAAATCCGGTAAATATAGGTTCAGCTTGGTAATAACAGGAGCGTCTGTCTCTATAGAATTATTGATTCTATAAATTTTTGTAGAATTTTTATTTACTAATGTTCTGTCAGCTGCATCACAAATAGATTCTGTATCAATTTTAATCTGCAGGTTAACTGTGCTTGATTTATTGCTGAACAAATCAAGTATTGAATATTTTGGTTTGATTGTTAGTTCTGTACTGTCAGAATTCCAGACAGGTGGATTAAAATATTCCTCAAAATGTTCATTTTCATTTGCTGGATTTACAATCTGGATAGCCGCACCAATTCCAAAATCTACCGACCAAATATCAATTGCTTTATTAAATGTAATTTTAATAGGAGAATCACATTCTACACCAGTTGAAAAATAATCAGGTTTTATATCTGTAATTAGTGGTAACAGGTTATCTTTTGCAGATACTGTAACGCCATACAATTCCAAGCCATTTCCAATTCCGCCCAATACTTTTATGGATGCTTTGGTAAAGTCTTCTTCATTAACAGATAAAACTAAATAATCACTTGTACCACTTTTTACATGAATTTTTCCTGACTTTACATAGCCAGCTGGTTCCACTGTATAACCAGAAGTTGCAGATTCAAGTTTCCAACCCTCAAAACCATAGCCATCTGTCAACGGATACTGCAAAGAAATCTCCTGCTCAATATTGAAGGTTTCCTTTGAACCTGTAGAAAGCAAAGTATTGTTGACTTTATAGCCTGTTACTGTAGATTCTGATTTATCATCGATTATGAATCGAAGATCAACTTTTTCAGTTGTCTTATTGTTAATTCTGAATGACCACTCAAAATCTTCATCGCCCATAAAAATCTTTGTCTTGTTATCATTGGCAAAGTAATAGATTTTGTCATGGGGAACAGTTACTGTTATAATTTCGTACAGGTTGTTCAAAGAAAGATACTTTATGCTTGAAAGAGTAACCGTAGAGCTGACTGAATCTGAAGAAACCGATGTGTTGTAATAAATATCTTTGACAATGTTTCCATTTGAATATGAGACCTGAATGTTATTTTCAACACCATCAGCAATTGGGCATCCGAATTTTATGTTTATCGGATTGTCTTTTGCGAATTCTTCATTGGCATTTGCTGATTTTGGTCCATATTCAACCACAGAAGGTCGTCTGTAAACAACTGCTTTTATTTTTATGTCACTACAAGCTTCGTTCAGAATCAATTCAGTAGAAGCTTCAGATGAATTTAGTTTTAATGTTGTTGAAGGAACAATGCTTCCAGAAGCATCAACAATTTCCCAGCCATAGAACTGAAATTCTTTTTTTACATCCAGCACCAAAGATTGCGACTGTCCAATATAAAATTCTTCATGATTAGAAACATTCAGAGTACCTGCATTACCGCCTGTAATTTCTGTTCCAGTTTTTCCGTCTACAACTTCAAAATCAATTTTTGCTCTGGCAGTCGTTGTAGCATCAACCTTATAATCAAATGAATCTTCTTCTTCCATTTTTACATTATTATCACCATTAACATAGAAGAAAACTGCAGGAACTGTAACTGTTACGGTCTTTACATCAGAGCCTGTCACATCAAGGAGCCTTGTGTTTTTTAAGGTGATTGTTTTGCCATCCAAACTTCGCTGTTCAAAATTGGAATCAACATTTGATCCGTTGATGCTTACTTTGATTTTGTTCAGCAATGACTCGCAGCTTGAATCCAGCGCTTTGTTAAAAGTAATAACAATATCACTGTCTTTAGGCTTTACATTATTTGGATCAGGCTTGTTTACCAGAGAAAGTTTTTCAGAACAATTAGCCTTTACAATAACTGCGGGAACTGCATCGTAAATGTAAAGTTTTGTATTTGGACTTGTTTTGTCTGCAATTTTGATTTTTGATTCTGCCACTTCTGTACCGCCGGAAGTGACTGTCCATCCATTAAAAATGTATCCCGGCTCAAGTTCGAATTTCAGCTGAATTTCTTGGCCTATTGAATATTTGTTTCCAGTTCCAGAGGGAGTTATAGTACCGCTGTTTTCTGTTGCCGCAAAATTAATCTCCGCTTTTGAAAGAGTTGTATAATCAACCTTGTAGTCAAAGGCAGCACCGTTTTCTCCATAAAAAATTTTTGTTCCATCCTCCAGCTTGTAATAAAAATCAGCAGGAACGGAAACCGTAATTATTTTTGTTTGACCTTCTGGAATATCAAGAAGATTTTCTGTAGAAGCCTTGAATGTGATTGTATTTCCGTCAATTAAAGGCTCTTCAAAAGTGTTTTTTATAAGTGCTCCACCAATAGAAATATTAATGTTCTTAAGCTGGGCCAGATCTGCATCATCTGATGGAATGTTTTTATTGAAAGAAATTATTATTGATGAGTTTTTACTAACGGTTGGATTTTCAGCATTGTTTACAGGTGAAAATTCTGTGACTCGTAACCGTGGTTCACAGACAGCCGTAATTTCTGTTGCGTCCGATTTTTCTTTGACCACAACCGTAGTTGAAATATTTTTTTCATCTGCTATTGCGACAATGGAATCATCATAAGACCATTTTACAAACTGATAGCCTGCATTTTCTGTGAAAGAAAGAGCAATTGTCTGGCCGATGCTGTATTCTTTGGAAATTGCGCCAACTCGTCCTTCCTCGGCATTGGTTCCTTGTCCCTGTGGAAAAATAATATTGGCTTTTTCATCGGTTGCTTCTGTAATCCTGTAGTTCCAGACTTTATCAACATTCATTCTGACTCCACTTTCATCCTGAATGTCTGCTCCCAGTGTTACTTTGATTGTTTTGAAGGTTTCACCAACTTCGATTTCAATTGGTTTTGATTTTTCAACTTCCACCAGCAGAAGATTATCCTTGATTTCAGGAGCTTTAAAGTGTTCTGCCAGAGAAATGTCCGCCTCATTTGTAATCGAAATGTTCTTAAAATAAGTTCTTTCGTTCAGTATATATGCATAGATATTTTCGTTTACATCTTTTTTTGCAGTTGCATTTGCAGGAATCTCATCTTCACTAAAAACAAAAGAAGCCAAAGCCGGTTTTTTTGTGAACTGAACTGTAATCGAGCGGTCTCTGCTCACTCCCTTTGATTCCCATTTTGGACTTGGTTCATTTGCAAGACTGATTCGCTTTACACAATTTGGAACAATCTTAATTCCAGAAATATTTTTTGCTACAGTGACTTTTGTGAACAAGGCTTTTGAATCTGAAAAAGACACAACCTCTGATCCAAGGATTTCATTTTTCTCATTTTCTGCAACCCAATTTAAGAAACAGTATTCTGAATTTTCTGTAAACTTCACTTCAAATTCATATCCGATTTTTACAGGAACATTACCAGATGGAACAGGAGTACCAGTGTTTTCTGCAGCCTGAATGAGCACAGTGTTTGATTCAGCACTCATATATTGAACTTTAGAATCAATGCTTTCTTTTAAATCAATGCCTTCAAGAAAATTGTCGCAGCCAGTCAAAGCAACAATCAGACCTAAGATCCAACAAGACAAAGCTTTCTGGGCAAAATTAAAAACACTTTTTTTCATAAAATTTTTACTCCGCATTTACAGAAAATATTCCATTATAATTGTAACTCAGACTAGTTCAGAATTCTAGGCGAAAAGAAAAAGGTGCAGGACTTTATGCGGAAACTGTTTTCAATTATGGAATATCCGTTGGTTTTAATGACCATAATATATTACAATGAATGGCATAGCAAAAGTGGAAAATGTTCCGCAATTTTCATCGCACAGATTTTCGGAATAAATCTTAACATTTCACAGCAAATGTCCATCATCCTTACAACAACTCTGGCTTCAATCGGTACAGCCGGCGTTCCAGGTGCTGGGGTAATCATGCTTTCCATGGTTCTTGAAAGTGTTGGACTTCCACTGGAAGGAATTGCTCTTGTTGCAGGAATTGACCGAATTCTGGATATGGTACGAACAACAGTTAACATTACAGGTGATGCCGCTTGTTCAGTTTGCATAAATGCCATCGAAGAAAGAAAGGCGAGTGAAACCTGTAAAAACTAGAAGCTCTTGTAAATTGCGTGGTGCTGGACATAGCCTGCTGATTCAGGACATATTTGTTAAATATTTATTTTGTGAGGTTTTTTATGAAAAAGATTTTGGTAATTGCAATAGCATTGATTGCTGGCAGTTTTGTATTTGCTCACGGCGGAAAAACCGTAGATGCTGCTACAGCTCTCAACAATTTGAAAACAGGAAATTCAAAATTCATTAAGGCAAAAAAAGGTTCAGGTGATATTTCTCCAGCCCGCAGAAGGGATACAGCTAAAAATGGTCAGCATCCTTATGCAACTGTAATTACCTGTTCTGATTCAAGAGCCGTTCCAGAAAGCATTTTTTCTTGCGGAATCGGTGACATTTTTACAATTCGTGTTGCAGGAAATGTTGTGGATCCGCAGCAGCTTGGAAGCATTGAATATGCAGCAGAACATTTGGGAACAAAACTTGTTGTGATTCTTGGTCATACTAATTGTGGTGCAGTAGGAGCAGCTTTGGAAGAAGTTCCTGTAGAAGGCTATATCCACTATCTTACAGATGACATTAAAGCAGCTATTGGTGATGAAAAAGACTATGCAAAGGCTGTAGAATTGAACACAAGGGCAGTTGTCAGTGAAGTTCAGAAAGAATTTGGTGAAATGGTAACGGTTGTTGGTGCAATTTATGACATTGAAACTGGCGAAGTTTTCTGGCTGGAATAGAAAATAGCTTTTCTGGAAAACAAACAGTTGCGTGTAAAAACAATGAATTTTATTTTTTACACGCATTTCAACCAATTTTCAACTCATTTTTAACTGCTTCCATCTTCCCAACTGACAACTCTCAAATTTTATGATAAAATCTTCTATATGAAACATTACATGGAACAGCTCAAAGAGCTTTGTGAAAAAAACGGTCCGCTTTGCGTTGGTTTGGATACTGATCCTTCTTACTTGCCTGAATCTGTTTTGAAGGCATATAAAACACCTGCTGAGGCAATTCTTGCTTATAACAAGGAAATCATCAAAAGAATTTCTGCCGACAAGTCTGCCTGCTGCTGTAAGGTTCAGATTGCATACTATGAAGCAATGGGAATCGAAGGTCTTAAGGCGTATGTTGAAACAATCAAGGCTGTAAAGGAAGCTGGTCTTGTTGTTATCAGCGACATTAAGCGCGGTGACATTGCCGACACAGCAAAAGCTTATGCCCGTGCTCACCTTGGAAAAGGTTCTGATTTTGAAACTGACATCATCACAATTAATCCATACATGGGTTTTGACACCCTCAAACCTTTCTCTGAATATTCAAAGCCGGAAATGGGCGGAAAAGCAGCATTTGTACTGCTGAGAACTTCAAATCCTGGAATGGTAGACATTGAACAGCAGGAACTCAAAGCCGGCGGTCGTGTTCTGGACAAAACTGGCGGCGAACTTAAACGCATTGCAGAAGAATTCAAGGCTCTTTACCCAGACCAGACCTGCTCGCCAATCGGTGCAGTTGTTGGTTGTACAGAAGAAAGCGATGCCAGAATGCTCCGTGACGCATATCCTGAAATTTTCTTTTTGATTCCAGGTTACGGTGCTCAGGGAGGGGCAGCAAGAATCGCCGCAACATTGCTGGACAAAGCCGGCGGAACAGTAAACTCAAGCCGCGGAATTTTGTGTGCATGGAAAAAAGATGCAGTTTTGTCAGAAAAAATGGCAGCAGGCACTTTGACAATGGCAGACATCGCAGATGCCGCAGGAAGAGCCAGTGTTGCAAGCAAAGAAGATTTGCTCGGAGCTAAGAAGGAATTGGGACTGTAACGGCTCAAACCTTATCATAGTGGGTTTTACACTGAACTATCATCAGTGCATCATCTTTTTGATAATAAACAAGTCTGTCAGGCCCAGAGATTTCACGGCTAAACAGACTGTTCAAATCATATTTCAATCTTTCAGGTTTGCCCAAACCTGTTTCAAGACCGTTTTTCAAAATATCGGATATTAATCTGTCTATTTTGGTAACGGTCTTTTTTTCTCCATCTGTCTTGAATTTGCAGTAATCGTTCCAGGCTTCCAAATCCCAGACAATTTTAGTGATTGATGTTGTAGAAAGTTGGGTTTCGTTCATTGTTTGTTTCCATGACAGCTTCACCGGATTCAGCAATTTTCATCACTTTTCCATAACCATTTTCAAGATTTTCAAAAGCCTTCCTGATGTGGGAGATATTTGATTCTGAATAAAAGTCTTTTTTGTTGTTTGTAACTTCAAAAGGAATGCCGTTACATCGGTTGACTGCCTTTATGAAAATATTTATGGCCGTAGAAATATTCATTCCAAGATTTTCGCAAACGGTTGAAAAAGTGTCTTTGTCGTTTTGATTTACATTAACTGTGATTGATGACATCTGGAACTCCTTTGTTATAAGATGTTATTAGTATAATATCTTATTCTGTATGAGTCAAATTTTATTTTTAAGAGCGAACCCCTGTGCCTCTGGCACAGGGGCGGGCTTTGCGTGGCTGCGCTTTCGCTACGATGTTTTTGCTCTGGTTTCGACCAGGCTCAACCGCCGCAAAAACATTGCCTTCGGCACCACTCCAATCCCTTTCGCGTTGAGTTCAAGATGCACAATGTTTTCAAGAACAGATGCTACGGCTTTTTGTGAATGTCCAAACTGACCTTGAAAAATCAATTCCGTCATTCATATCTTTCAGTCTTATACTGAAAAATTTCCTTAAAACAAGAAGTTTTTAGGTTTTAGACTGAAAAAGTTATCCATTTCTTTTTGATTTCGTTTTGATTCAGCATCTGCACTGCATAAAGTTATAAAGACAAAGAATCAAATTTTTCGTGAATTTTTGTAGTAAGTACATCTATGAGTTCATTTTCAAAAATGCTTAGAGTTGAATTTAAGTCTTTGTTTTCAGAAAAATCTGTTTTAAAGAGTCTTTCGTATGAAACATTTAAGGCCTGAGCAATTTTTTCAACAACTTCAAGTGATGCGGATTTTCTGCCAAGTTCAATTTGTGTCATAAATGGAACTGATATATCCGATTTTTCTGCCAGCAGTTCTTGAGTCCAGCCATAACTTTTTCTTAATGATCTGATGTTGTTTCCCAAAGTTTCTACAATTTTGCTCATAGCAAAAATAATGTTGCTAAAAGGAATTTTGTAGAATAAAATAATAGCAATATTGTAGTTGCTGCTGGCAATAAGACTATGCGAAAAGGAGATTATATGTATTTAGAAGCAGATAGAAATTTGAAATTTGATTTTTTAAGTTTCTTAAAGAGGGAAAAACTTGATGATAGAGAAGTCGTGTCTAATATTGATGACGACGAAGAAAACTGGTTTCACGTGCAGGTTGGAAACAATGATGTAGGAGACTGCTTCCATCTTGAATTTACAACAGAAGGTACTTTGGAATTCCATATTGAGTCAAATGGATATTTGAGTAAATTTGATTGTGAAAAGGCTTTTAACTATTTTAAGAAGCAAAAGGAATTCACTGCATTTGATTTTAATGAAGGCGGATGGAGCCTTGGTACTTTTGGTTATTGGGCTATTTACAAAACAGGAAACGAAAATGATAAATGGAAAAAATCCGAAAAAGCAAAGTTGTTAGAGCTAATTAAAACCTCTTTAAACAATATTGATGATATTG
>JAGHUJ010000021.1 GCA_018064905.1 Candidatus Treponema equifaecale | reverse complement strand
GCTCCAAAACAGCCAATCGTTTACCGTGAGGAAGAAAATCGTCCACAGCCAAACCGTGACCGCGATACAGAAAAGGGCATGGCTTGTGTTCTCGGACGTCTTCGCAAATGTAATGTATTTGACATTAAGTTCGTTGCATTGAGCCACAACACAAAGCGCGGTGCTGCTCTTGGCGGTATCCTCAACGCAGAGTTGCTCAAAGCAAAGGGATTCTTTGACTAATAGCTGCTGAATATTAGTTCAAAATAATAGGGAATGTCCAATAGTATGAACAATACTTTGGAGGCATTCCCTTTTTTTATGGAATCTGGTGTTTGTTTTAAGAAATTAAGGTCATAAACAGACAGAAAAATTATACGTGAGACTTCACAAAATCAACATATTCATCCTGTTTCAACGGTTTTGAATAGAAATATCCCTGAACTGTGTCACAGTTAATTGATTTGAGGAAGTCCCTCTGTTCTGCTGTTTCAACGCCTTCAAAAACAGTATGCTTCTTTAAGTTTTTGCCAAGATCAACCAAAGTTTCAATGAATGTTGCTTTGTCTTCGTCGATTTCTGCATTTTTCATGTCTGTTCCAAGCAGGAATGAGCGGTCAAATTTCAGCACATCTACAGGAATATTTGAAAGCATGTTCAGTGAAGATTCTCCTGAGCCAAAATCGTCCATGGCAACTGTAAGTCCTTCCTTGTGCAAAAGCAATGTAACCTCGCGCAAAGTACTTTTGTCCATTTCTGAACGTTCCAGAAGCTCAACTTCAACAAACTCCGGCGGAATCTCATATTCTTTCATTAATGCGATAAAATCATGAACAAATTTCTCAGGCTTGTTGTGGTTTCGGCTCATGTTCACTGAAATTGGCACAATCGGAATCTTTTCATCAATACAATATTTGAGGAACCTGAAAACCTGTCTGTAAACTTCAAAATCCAGCTTGATGATGAAGTCATTTTTTTCAAAAAGCGGAATGAATTTATACGGCGCCATGAATCCCAATTTGGAATTTTCCCAACGAACCAGAGCTTCTGCACCCGCAATTTTTTCTGTTTTAAGATCAATTTTTGGCTGGTAGACAACGAAGAATTCACCGTCTTTAAGCGCCTGCTCCATGTGAAGCTCAATGTAGTTGTCTTCGTTTGATTTTTCAGAAAGCTTTTCATCAAAAATCGCATACTGTTTGAGCGCATTGTCCTTGATTGATTTCTTTGCAAAGGTTGCCTGCCCGATCAAATGCTGAACCGAGACAATTCCCTTGTCCTCTTTTGGAAGATAAAAGGAAAGACCGAATTTAGGAGTGTATGGAATTTCTGACTGCTTTATTTCTTCATTTATTTTATCAACAAAGCCAGTAAACGCCTTCATTGCAGTCTGAACAGATGTGATTTTATAAATCGAATAGAATCTGTCAGCGTAACCACGGCAAAGAAGTCCATGCTGATGCTTTGTGATTTCGTTCAGGTTCCGGGAGAACTGAATCAAAATGCTGTCCGCCTTCCTTTCGCCGTGATTCTGATTTAAAAATTTGAATCCGCGGATATCTGACTCAACCAGCATGAATTTTGAACTTTGGTTGTGCAGAATCAGTTTGTTTGCTTCCCGTTCAAAGCGTTCCCTGGTTGGAAGATTCGTAAGAGAATCGAAGTTGATGGAAATCATCTGTTTTTTCTGGAAGAAATTGGTAATCCAAAGCTCAATGAGAATAATGAGAATTGTTGCGGCAAAGGAAATGCAGATGATCAGAAACTGGTAGAAGGCCTGTGTTTCTTCAATATGCTGAAGGTTTGAAGTTGGAACACAATAACCTACTGTCCAGGTGGTGCCGTCAATTTTCTTGTGGAAGATATAAATCGGATTTCCTGCCGTGCTGCTTGCTTCAATTCTGTTTACAATGTTCTGTTTTGAAGAGGTGGTAAGGTTCAGGTTGAGAAAAGACGGATTGAAGACCTGTCCAAGCCAGTCCTGTGCTGGATGAGCAATAAAATCACCTTCCATGTCCTGAATTATAATTGCACCTTCCTTGTTGATTGAAATTTCATCTATAAGGTCTGAAATCGTGGAGATGTGGACAGAACCGCAGAGAATGCCCTTTTTCTTTCCGTTCACATCGTATACGGCCTTTGCATAGACAAAGATTGGCGAGTAGTCGTGAAGAGATCGGATTTCGTTTGATATGAATTCGATTTTGTCTTTATGAATTATCTGCTTGTAGTATTCGCGGTTTGAAACATCATAGATTTTGCCTTTTTCTGTATAGGCGATTCCGTTTTTATCAACGTAGAAAATGTCCCGGAATTCTTTTTTAAGCTTTGTTTTGTGCTCAATCAAAAACGCCTGAATCTGTTCTGAGTCCATCACTTTGTACAGGTTCGGAAAATTCATAACATTCAGCGCAGCCTTGTAGGATTCCAGGGTTGCCTCGATTGTTTCTGCATAGCCATCCGTGATTCTTTCACAGCTGTCTAGATATTGTCCAACAGAAATTGCATTGGATTTTTTGAGAACGACTTTAGTACAGAAAAAATTCACAGTAAGCATGAGAAGAGCAGTTACAGCATAAGAAGCGATTTTTATTGTGTTCGGATCGATAGAATTTCGTCTTCGCATAATTTTTCCAAATTCAAACTAAAGTATATTCATTCTATTATACATTATATTTTCAAAATATGCAGAAAAATGTATTATCTAAATATGAAAACATTTCCACTTAACAACGAGCAGTTGAAGAAGCTTACAGAGACTTTTCCAACTCCATTCTACATTTATGACGAAAAGGCAATCCGCGAGAACATGCGTAAATTCACAAAGGCCTTTTCTATTTTCCCTGAATTCAGAGAACATTTCGCTGTAAAGGCCTGTCCAAATCCTTACATTCTCAAAGTTTTGGCAGAAGAGGGCTGCGGTGCTGACTGTTCATCACTTCCAGAACTTATGCTTTCAGAAATTTCTGGAATCAAGAAGGAAAAGGTAATCTTTACTTCAAATGAAACTCCAGCCGCTGAATACAAATATGCCTATGCAAACGGAAACATCATCAACCTTGATGACATCACACATATTGAATTTTTAAAGAAAGCTTTGGGTAAACTTCCTGAAACTATCTGTTTCCGCTACAATCCGGGTCCTGCAAAGCATGGTTGCAACTCAATCATCGGAAAGCCTGAGGAAGCAAAATATGGTCTTACCCGCGAGCAGATGATCGAAGCTTACAAAATTTGTAAGGAAGAAGGCGTAAAGCACTTCGGCATGCACACAATGGTTGCTTCAAATGAACTTAATACTGACTTCTTTGCAGATACAGCAAAGCTTGTGTTTGAGCTTGCAGTGGAAGTTCTTGAAAAAACTGGTGTAAGAATTGAATTTGTTGACCTTGGTGGTGGTTTGGGTATTCCTTATAAGCCTGATCAGGTTGCAGTTGACTATGATGTTGTAGCAAAGAAAATCCGTGCTGAATATGACAGAGTCGTAGTTCCTGCCGGATTGGATCCAATGGCAATTTACTGGGAATGTGGCCGTCCGATTACAGGTCCATACGGCTGGCTTGTTGCAAGTGCAGTTCACGAAAAGCACATCTACCGCGACTACATTGGTCTTGATGCCTGCATGGCTGACCTTATGCGCCCTGGTATGTACGGTTCATACCATGAAGTTACAATTTCCGGAAAAGAAAATGCACCAAAGGATCATGTTTATGACGTTGTTGGATCTTTGTGTGAAAACTGCGATAAATTTGCAGTTCAGCGCGAGCTTCCAAAAATCGACATGGGTGACCTTGTAATCATTCACGATGCAGGTGCTCACGGCCGCGCAATGGGCTTCAACTACAACGGCAAGCTTCGTTCCGGTGAACTTCTTCTCCGTCAGGACGGAAGCATAGTAGAAATCCGCCGCCGAGAAACAATCAACGACCTCTTCGCCACACTGGACCTTGAAGGCGTTGAAAGTTTTAAATAAGTTTAGATGAAAACGGGTTCTTAGGGCAGGGCCCTAAGCAGTGCCGCGAAGAAAAGGGGTCAAGGGGGAGAGAGGAGCTCGCTTCTGTGTAGGGCTTCTCTCTCCTCCTTGTAGGCGGGATTAAAAGGGGCGCCTAGCTCCTTTTTTTTAGTAGTGCTGCGAATGGATTATAAGTATCGCCATCATCAGCTTTGTCCTGTTTTTTCAGGTAGTCTGAGGCATCGTCGTCCTGTTCGTTGCTTGTGGCAGGAGCAAGACTGATTCTCTTTTCATCAGCGTCAATTTTCTGAATCACAACGTCAAATTCTTCACCAACCTTGAATTTCTTGCTCAGATTAGTCTTGTCATTAACATCCTGCAAAGTAGAAATGTGAACCAGACCATCAATTCCAGGCTTAAGGTTAACAAAGAAACCAAATGCAGCGATTCTTGCAATTTTACCAGTGAGCTTGTCGCCAACAGCAAGGGAAGAAACCTCGCTCCAAGGATCTGTTTCAAGAGATTTCATGCTCAAAGAAATCTTAGATCGTTCAGGTTTTGCAGTGTTCCATTCAGCCTTGATGATTTTAGCCTCAATTTCCTGACCAACGCTCAAAACTTCTGAAAGGTCACTTACACGCTTGTAGCTTACTTCAGAAATTGGAAGCAAAGTCTGGAACCCCTGAACTTCAACAAAAGCACCGTAGCTCTGCAAAGATTTTACAGTACCCTTAACAACAGTTCCTTCTGTAAGCTTATCAGCCAAAGCGTTCACCTTGTCATTTTCAGCCTGTTCTTCAAGACGACGGTTTGAAACGATGATATTTTTTCCTTCATTCTTGTATTCAGTGATTACAAAAGTCATGCTGCGGCCAATGTACTGAGCAGGTTCCAGACGATTTTTGTAGCCCATCTGAGAATATGGACAGAATGCACGGCTGGTTCCAATCTTAATTTCAAATCCGCCCTTGATTTCCTTTTCAACATGACCCTCAACAGGCAAACCAGAATTGAATGCACTTTCAAGCACAGAACTGTCGGCATTTTCACCCTTTAATTTTGTAGTAAAGTGAAGCTCATCACGGTTGCCGGAAACAAAATAAACCTTGATTTTATCTCCTTCTTTTACAGAACAGTTTCCGTCATCATCCATAAATTCAGCCTTGTCCACAAAGCCTTCACTTTTAAGTCCCAGGTCAATAAAAACTGTGTCCCCGGAAACCTGAACAACAGTAGTTTCAATTTCTTCACCAATTTCAAACTGATTCATTTTATATTCTCCTATTGTGCGGTGGTTGAGCTTGTCGAAACCACCATATACATATTTTGATAACCGATTAAGTTTTTATGGGCACAACCCTCATTTCATTCGGGTCGGGTGTTCCGCCCTTCGCTAACGCTCATTGTCAGTTTGCTTCGCAAACAGCCAACTAAAGGGGCTCCATACCCTTGTGCGCATAACCACGATTAAAAATCATACCTCAGAATGCCACAATTTTCCATTCTGAATGCTGCGAATTCTTCATTTGTCATGTCATAAAAATATGAATTTATGATTCTTCCCAAACCGTTGTGACCAACCAGCATAAAAGTCTTTTCCGGCTGGGCCAAAAGCCTGTCCAAAAGATTGTAGATTCTCTGTGCCGTCTTTAAGTTTGATTCACCGCCTTTGTCACGGCCAAAACTCATTGCCACTTCACCTCTGTCCTTTTTGAACTGCTCAGAAGAATTGTCCGTACCTTCATAAAAGCCAAAATTCCGTTCAATCAGGGCAGGTTCTTCCATTGCAGGAATGCCGGTAATTTCAGAAATGTGAAGAGCTGTTTTCTTTCCCCTCATAAGCGGTGAATACAAAATCTGGTCAATGTGAATTTCTCCAGATTCAAGCTGTGCCTTAATTTTTCTTCCAGCTTCAACAGCCTGCTGATGTCCCTTTTCCGTTAAATCAATATCCGTAGCCCCGCAAATGCGTTTTTCCACGTTCCAGAAGGTTTCCCCGTGGCGAGTAAAATAAAGAATTCCCATGGCATAAGTGTAAAATACATTGAAAAAAGGTGGAAGTGGTAAAAAAACAGGACCGCCCCTGAACAGAGAAGACCACCGAAAAAGGTGTCATAGGGATGTCCAATAAGTAGTAATTTGTCATTTCGACCGAAGCGGAGAAATCTATAGACCTCTCGACCATGCTCGAGGTGACATTTTTAAACTTTTGGAACAGCTCCATCTCTTTTAGACAGCTTTTCAGTGACCTCGAATAAAGTCGGGACGGCCTCTAGTAAATAAATTAAACTGAAAATCAGGCAAAAGCCTTCAGCAGCGCAATCAGGATGCAGGAACCAATCACATCAAAAATAAGTGTGACAACCATTCCGCCCTTGATTTTAAGCAGCTGGCAGATAAGACCGCCGATAAACGAACCAACAATACCAACGATACAGCAAATGATGAAGCTTGCTGAAACACCCATGAACATTCCTGCCAGCCATCCGATCAATGCACCGATAAGAATTGTCAAAAGAATAGAAACTAACATTTTATTCCTCCTTTTGTTAGTTTTAGTCAAAATAACCACTGATTAAATTGTGTGCAACGCTGCCTGGTGGCGGAATCTTTGGCAAAGAATCCCTGCTGAACCACTGAGCGTCCCTTAATTCATCTTCCTGAATCTTAATCTCGCCGCTTTCATATTCTGCACGGAATGCCAGCATCAGCTGATCCGGAAAAGGCCAGGACTGACTTCCGACATAGCGGATATTTTTAACTTTCAGACCGACTTCTTCCATTATTTCTCGCTCAACGGTCTGCTCAATTGTTTCGCCTATTTCAACAAAGCCGGCAATGCAGCCGTACACACCGTCGTTGCGGTTTTTGTGCAGGGCCAGAAGCAGCTGATCACCTTTGTTCACCAGAATGATTACGGCTGGTTCCAGCTGAGGAAAATACTGCTTTCCGCACTGAACGCAGGTTCTGGCAGTGAAATTTTCATCATCATGCAAGGCACCGCCACATTTTGCGCAGTATCTTTTGGAAGCCTTAAAGTTTAAAAGTCCCTTTGCACGAGCCGCCAGGGATGCAGACTTTGCATCAGCCGTGTGAAAGAATTCCCTCAGCGGAATGTCATCACAGCCTGCCGGATTAGGTGAGTCCGGTTCCAGCATAAGCGCGGAGTAGTCCAGATCCTTTTCGTAGAACCAGTCCTGGGCCACATTCATCGCCAGACATTTCTTTACGATTTCCTCCCCGGGCAATTTTCCATTCTGAAGAACAATGGAGTTTTCCCGGATAATAAAATGCTGGGAACAAACATCATTAGTAAAATTAGAAGTCAAAGCCATACCATAATTGTAAGCCCGATTTCCTAAAAATGGAAATTTAAAATTCACTCTCACATTTAGTGTGATGGTCATTTCGACCAAGCGAAGCGCGTGGAGAAATCTGCAAAAGTTGACCTCTCCACTTCGGTCGAGGTGACACTCCTCACCAATTACGAATTACGCATTAAGCATTACGAATTGTACTTTAGTTCCGGTTTTACTTTTCTCTATTTTGTGGTATTTTCTTTGAAGAGGTTTTTATGAAAGTTGCAATTTTCTTCGGATCAAAATCAGACACAGAAACAATGAAAAAGGCTGCCGATGTTCTCAAAGAATACGGCGTAGATTACAAGGCATATATTCTTTCAGCTCACAGAGCAGGTGCCTTGCTTCATGAAACAATCAAGCAGGTAGAAGCAGACGGCTGTGAAGTGATTATCGCTGGTGCAGGCCTGGCTGCGGCACTTCCGGGTGTAATTGCTGGTGCCACAACATTGCCAGTCATCGGTGTTCCACTTGAATGTGTTACTCCTGGAAAATCAAACGGTCTTGGGGGAATGGACGCCCTTCTTTCAATCGTTCAGATGCCACCACAGATTCCAGTTGCAACAGTTGGAATCAACTCATCAAAGAACGCAGCATATCTTGCAATTCAGATTCTTTCTATTAAATATCCAGAACTTAAAGAAAAGCTTCAGGCTTTCCGCAAAAAGCTGGCAGATGATGCCGCAGCAACTGGACTTGATGTAGAACTGTAAAATAAAGTAGAATAATTCTATAAAAATCAACGGCGATTTTGACACCTGGGGAAGGACTGTCAGAGTCGCG
>JAGHUJ010000034.1 GCA_018064905.1 Candidatus Treponema equifaecale | reverse complement strand
GTTTCTGAACAGATTTCTACAGCCGGAAAAGAAGCTTCTGGTACTTCAAACATGAAGTTCATGGTAAACGGTGCTTTGACAATGGGTACTATGGACGGTGCAAACATTGAAATCTTTGAAGAAGCAGGAAAAGAAAACGGCTTCCCATTCGGTTTGCTCACAGAAGAAGTTCAGAAGATGGAAGCAGAGCATTCTTACAACCCACAGCAGTATCTCGAAAGAAATCCTGCTCTTGCAAAGGTTGTTGAACAGCTCGTTGACGGAACTTATGATCCAAGCCGCCAGATCTTCAAAGAAATCCACGATTCACTGGTTTACGGTGTAGAAGGACAGAGACCAGACGTTTACTACGTTCTCGCTGACTTTGAACTTTATGTTAAGGCACAGGAACAGCTGGCAGAAGCATACAAGGACAAGAAAGCATGGGCTAAGAAAACACTTATCAACATTGCAAATTCTGGTAAGTTCTCTTCAGACCGTACAATCGAAGACTATGTTCGCGATATCTGGAAGATCAAGAAAGTTATCGTAGACGATGCAGAAGTTAAATAAATCTGCAGAAACAATCTAAAGGCATAAGCCAAAAAAAATGCTGGTTTGAATGAATTAATTTCAAACCAGCATTTTTTTTATATCAAAATCAATAGCACAGCAACAAAACAGTTCAACTAAACGTTAAATCTGTCCAGCTGGTCTCCAATCTCTGCGATTGAATTTGTCATGTCCTGGGAAATTCCGATGAATTCCCGTTCATTTTCACTGATAACCTGAGCACCTGAATTCATCTGAGCCATGTTGGATTTCATTTCTTCTGTTGAAGACTGAAGCTTCTGCATTTGTGAAAGAATCATCTGGCTGTTGTTTGCCATCTGTGAACTTGCAGATTTTACTTCACCAGTAGCATCATTCAGAACAGAAAGCGCATGTGTAATTTCATTTGAACCTGCAGACTGTTCCCTCATAGAACCAGAAATCTGCTGAACAATCACACCGGTACTTTTGATTCCATCAGAAACCTGATTGAAAGCCTCAGTAGATTCCTTGCTCATACCAACAATATTTGTAATTGAAAGCTGAATTGTAGAAAGCTGCTGGCCAATTGTACGAGACTGCTCAGCAGAAGTTTCAGCCAGAGAACGAATTTCATCAGCAACAACACTGAATCCCTTTCCAGCTTCTCCAGCATGTGCCGCCTCAATAGCAGCATTCATAGCAAGAAGATTTGTCTGTTCAGCAATAGCCGAAATCACATTGTTTGCTTCCTGAAGCATCTGACTCTGCAGCTGAATTTCTTCAATCTGATTGTTAACCTGCCCCTGTTTCTGAATACCTACACTTATGTTCTGTTCCAGTTCATTATAGGATTCTGTAAGCGAATTCACATTTCCATTAACAGCGGAAATATTATTTATCATCTTTCCAATTGTAGATGAAGCCTGTGTAACACTTTCACTTTGTGTAGAAATAAGCGAATTCAATGAACTGATGCCTGAAGAAACCTGATTAACAACATTTGCGGCTTCCTGAACGCTGGCAGACTGGTTTTCAATCGTATAATCAAAGCCTTCAATATTTGAAATCATTCCAGTGATTGAACGACTTGTAAGTTCAGAACTTTTCTTAAGACCGTCGCCATTCTGAACCAGATTTTCCTTGGAATCTTTTACCGCTGCAATAATTTCCTGAAGCTGTGCAATGAATCCATTAAAGCCTTCACACAAATCCACCAGCAATTTCATTGAATTACCGTGCTTAAGTTCAATTCTGCGTCTCAAATCAGCATCACCGGAAGAAAGGTTTCTTGTAGCCAGTGTAATTTCTTTGATTGGAGTCATTACATTGCTAGAAACATGAACAACAATCAGCCCAATCAGAATAACAAGCAGAATTACAACTGGAACTGCCATATTAGCGAACAATTCCTTAATTCCGAATGAACGATACAAAACCATTTTCCATCCAACAGAAGGCAGGCTCGAAATTGAATAGAAATCAAAAGCATCGGAAACAAAGCAGTCCACACCACTTCGGAGCTGAGATTCTTTGCCCTTCAACCCTGTAAGAACATCTGTAAGCGGAGTTTTGTCTTCAAGATACTTAAGGTTTGTTGCACCGGTAATCTCAAGATTGTCATTGTAAAGGAACATTCTAAGGTTTTTTGGAAGATTCTTGTACATAGTGTCAACAAAGTCCGAAAGCGGAATACCTGTACCAATAAGACCGAGAGATTTTCCAGAATTGTTTCTTGTGATTGCATTTACCCAAAGATATGTTTTTCCAAGACCAATATCAAAGTCTACATTAAAGTCAAAGGCCTTGTTCATCTTCATTGTGTTCACATACCACACGCTGGTTGGATCAGACTTGTCCAATGTATAAAGCGGCTTGTTGTTTGAATAATAAATCAAATCCTCGTCATTGATCATAAATGAAAGCTTGCTCAAAAACGAATCCTGATAAGCCAGCACTTCATTGAATGCCAGTTCTTTCACAGTTTCATCGTAAGGATTTTCAAAATAAGAAGAGATAAGCGGTGATTTTGAAAGCTGAACGGAAAGTGCCAGCTGTTCGTTCAAATCTGACTCAAACTGAAGGCAAAGGTTTTTCTGAATCTGAAGAAGCTCACGCTGATTGTTTTTTTCAAAAAAGAATCGGCTGCCCAAAGAAAGAAGCGAAACAGCAGCAACGCAAACCAAAGCTCTGGCAGCAACTTTAAAAACTTTTTTATTCATAGAATTTTTCTCCCAACATTAAAGTTAATTCTAACATTTTTTAGAAAAAATTCCACAATAAAAAAATGAGGCCCCCGAAGGGACCTCGAACTATCTGATTATTCAGAAACTATCCATTACCGCGAGTTTTCACAAGAAAACTCGTCAGCAACAGAATGTTGCACTTAGTCTGCCATGTTCTTGTATTTGTCAAATTCTGCAAGCATTTCTGGATCCTTGTTTTTATCAAGGAGAGAAACAACAACGCTGAATACGAGACAAACAACAAAGCCTGGAACGATTTCGTACAAATCAAAAATACCGCCGTGGAGCTGATGCCATGTTACAACAGTAACACCGCCAGTAATCAAACCGGCGATAGCACCCTTGGCAGTCATACCCTTCCAATAAAGAGCAAGAAGAACCAAAGGACCAAATGTAGCACCAAAACCAGCCCAAGCATAAGAAACAAGGCTGAAAATTGAAGAAGCAGGATCAAGAGACAAAAGCAAAGCAACCAGAGCGATTGCAAATACAGAGAAGCGGCTTATATTCAAAACAGTCTTTTCATCAGCATCCTTCTTGATAAGGCCCTTGTAAATGTCCTGACCGATTGCAGAAGAAGCAGCCAGAAGCTGAGAGTCAGCAGTAGACATAGAAGCAGCCAGAATAGCACAAAGGAAGATACCTGCAATGAAAGCTGGGAACATGTTCTGCATAACGGCAGAGAAAACAGTTTCAGCATCCCCAAAAGAAGTGATGTTTGCAAGGTTGATTCCTTCAGCAGCAAGTTTTTCAGCAGTAGTACCAAGCAAAGTGCCGTGGTTCATCAAATAAGCAGTTCCAAGAGTACCAATAAGGAAAGTTCCAACATACGAAACAACCATCCAAACAGTACCAACGCGGCGAGCCTTCTTAACTTCAGCATTTGAACGGATACCCATAAAGCGAACGATGATGTGAGGCATACCAAAGTAACCAAGACCCCAAGCCAGAGCAGAAACAATAGCCATTCCCTTGTATTCAGCATTAGCACCAAAAGCACTCTTCATGGCTTCACCAAAGTTACCAGCCACAGCAGCAGCATCAAAGTTCTGAACGGCAGCATAAGCCTGAGAAGGACCGCCAAGAGCAATAACAGCGATAAATGCAGAAATAACAAAAGAAACAAAAATCAAGGCACCCTGAATAAAGTCAGTAGTACAAACAGCAGTATAACCACCAGTAATTGTGTAACAAAGGATTACAACAAGACCAATAGCCAGACCAGCATGATATGGAAGGCCGAAAACCGAATTGAACAATTTAGCACAGGCAACAAAACCAGAAGCAGTGTAAATTGTAAAGAACAAAACGATGAAGATTACAGAAAGAATTGAAATCAGGTGCGACTTGTCCTTAAAACGGTTTGTAAAGAATTCAGGAATAGTGATTGAATCACCAAAAGAAATGGAACATTTGCGCAAAGGTTTAGCAACAAAGAGCCAGTTCAAGTATGTACCAGCAATCAAACCAAGAGCAGTCCAGAAAGTTTCTTTAATTCCTCCAAGATAACAAAGACCAGGAAGACCCATCAAAAGCCATGCCGAAGAATCCGAAGCCTCAGCAGAAAGGGCAGTAACCCAAGGACCAACTTTACGACCACCAAGGAAGAAGTCAGCCGAACTGTTGTTTTTATTGGCATTTCTAAGACCAACATAGATCATCATGCCAAGATACAAAATAAAGGCAATAAGCTTGCCAATAGTTGCAGAATCCACTTTTTTACCTCCAAAAGTTATTCAATATATTGTAAAAAAAATTCCCGCCATTGTCATTACACTTTGTATGAATTAAAATAATGTGAAGGGGGCAAGACTGCCCCCTGGGTTGCACTTCGTTGCAACCACACCCCCATCTGCGGGGAGCAACCCCGCAACGCCCCCATTCAGGGCAAGGAACAAAATTAAATGAAAAAGCTAACAAAAATTTTAGCAGCATTAGTATTGGCTGCAGCATCACTTGTAATGAGTGGATGCTCAGATGAAGTCACAGAAGTATTGGCAGGACCAACTAATACTTGGTGCAGAATGCCAGTTTCATACAAAAACACTAATTCTGATGCCAATTCATCTGAATTATATGCATATTTCTATTACGCAACTTCTAATAAAACAATTGGAAAAGCTGAGTTAAAAAAAGGTCTTAATGTTGTCGTTACAACAAAAGGTTCTGACACTCTCTTTGGAAGTTTAACAAGCAGTTTGTATATTTTAAAATCTTTCGATGAAGATAAAACAACAGACATTAGTGAATCAAGTTCAGATGCAGAAGTTTTTAAATTTGTAGGTTCAAGAGCAAAATGGAGTGCAATTTACTGGGCTAAAGAAGACTTGCAGAAAAACAAAGGAATTGAACCAAGTCAAATCAAAACTACTACTCCTTTGACTGATTTATCAAAATTGGAAAATTTCTCGTTAAAACGACTTTTAGCAAATTATCTTCTTTCTGTTCTCGAAGGCTAATTCAAAAACCGTTTACTGCGGAGATTGAGCCAGTCGAAATCAAAGCAGCAACCACCATCAAAAAATGCGGTGGCCAACAAAAACCACCGCAAATCACCCCACCACTAGTGATTGCGTAGCAATCACGAATCCGCGTGGCAATCCCCATCTCTGACATTTCAAACGAACCACAATAGTTCTTATGTTCGTCATTTCGAGCGGAACACAATAGTTCTATGTTCGTCATTTCGAGCGGAACACAGTGAAGTCGAGAAATCTACCCTATTACTTCACCGCCACAGCTTCAACTTCACAAAGCACACCCTTTGGAAGAACCGCAACTTCAACACAGCTTCTCGCAGGCTTGCTCACAAAATATTTAGCATAAACCTCGTTAAAGGCAACGAAGTCAGCCATGTTTTTAAGGAAACAGGTAGTTTTAACAACCTTTTCAAAACCAGACCCAGCCGCCTTCAAAACCTCGCCCACATTTTTGCAGGACTGTTCAGCCTGAACCGCAATGTCGCCTTCAACCACAGAACCAGTTTCAGGATTAACCGGAATCTGACCAGAAGTAAAAACCAGTCCCCCAGCCGAAATCCCCTGAGAATAAGGCCCAATAGCCGCAGGAGCAGATTCAGTATGAATAATTTCCATAAAATTTCCCCCATTTTTCTTCGATAATTAAGATAATTGGTATTATAATAAAAAAACCAATTCTTGGAGGAACTATAGAATGAAAAATATCAAGAAAATTTTCACCGCCGCCCTTCTCACAATGGCAGCCTTTGGATTCTTTGGATGTGCAATGGACTCTGAAGATGAAAATCTAACCGTAGACATTGCAGTTAGCAAGAAAACAAATTCATCTGCAACTGTAACTTTAACACCATCTTATAACGTAACTGGAATTATTTATACAACCGATGGAACAGAACCATCAGCAAGATATGATTCTAATAGTGAATCTAAAGTTTCTTTAGTTGGCACTATTTATAGTAAACCTTTTACAGTTAATGAAACTACATCTGTAAAAGCTGTTGGTTATGTAATTGATGTAACAACACAAAAAGTAACTTATGGTCTCGTTGCAACAAAAGAAATTTTATTCGGTGAAAAAACAAATAATGGAGCTGCAACTGTAACAGGTGGTGCAGACAATGGGGAATATGAATTTTTATTAGCTACTACTGGAAATTCAAATGCCATTCATTATTTCGATACTTCTGCAAAAAAATTCAATTATGAATATGGTGGAACTACATACGAAAATACATATTACCAAATTTCATTTACTTGGAAGGGAGAAAATAAAGGAAATTGGTATCTGTATGCAACAAACGGTGCCGTAATTAAAGATTCTGATAATAGTACTGCTTATATTGCACGAGGAACTTACACTGGTCCTTGTTTTAATGACCATCACGGTGCAATCACAAAAGGAACACTCGTATTAACAACTGCAAAAGGAAATCAATGGAATACTGCTACAGTAGAAGATAGTAGTGTAGAAAATCGACCTTTCAAACTTACATTAACTGTAACACCAGAGAAAATTACAACTGCTGCAAACGACGCAAAATAACCCACCCCAAACAAACATCTAACATAACGCAGAGTGTCTGAACTTCTCAAACCACTCCACGTTTCAAAAAAAATGCCACGATGGTTTCAACCCCACCGTGGCATTTTTTTACCATTTTTACAATATTTTAAACTTCTTATGCAGTTCAGTTAATTTTTACGATTCCCAATAACGTAGAGAAGTCCATCAACAACTTCGTTCACTTTTTTAAGAGTGATTTTTCCAATCTTTTCACCCAGCCTTCTTTTTCCAAAAGGAACTCCAAGATCTATCCAGAAAATTTCACCACACATCATTTTTAGTAAGTTCCCTGAGATTATCAATTGCCGCTGGTGACTCAACAAAATCTCCTGCGTTTGCAGCGGAAATCATTTTGCTTATGTTTTCAGGAGTCAGTTCTTTCTTATTTTTCCCTACCGCTGTAGTAAGCTCAAAAGGAATGCCATGAGTTCGATTTACAGCTTTAATGAAAATATTGATAGCAGTAGAAACATTCATTCCCAAATCTGCACAAATCTTGCTGAAAGAATTTTTATCTGCATTTTCTACATTTACTGATACAACAGCCATATATTACCTCCTGCAAATATAATACATTATATGGCTAGTGTATTATAAAAACAAGCAATTTCAAGACGTTTCAAAAAAATGCCACGATGGTTTCAACCCCACCGTGGCATTTTTTTACCCATCCACAAACCGTGATTGCGTAACAATCACGAATCCGTGTGGCAATTATTATTTTTCAATACCAGCAGAACCTTGTAGTAACTTAGATTTAGAATCACTAGCCGAAGTTTTTGTCCAAGTGTATGGAGGAACGTAAGTTGTATTGTTTGAAGTTGCACTTGTTCCAGTACAATTTTCAACAACCCAAGTACCTGATCCAAGACCTGAACTTGAGTTCCAGCTTCCAACTTCTCTTCCAGCTTTTAAGCCTTCAAAATAACAGTCATCAACATAAACCTGTGATTCAGCACGAACTTCAATACCTGTAGAAGTACCATCTTCAACGCCTTTGAAGTAGCTTGAATAAACATGAGCCTTACCAAAGCGGAACAATGGCTGACGAGCGTGTACATTTTCAAAATAGTTATTGTACATTGTCAAACGAACCTGTGAGCCTTTTGGCTGTGTAGATGCATTATCATTTGAACCGCCACAGAGACAAGCTTTCCAATGGTCATGGAAGTAAGAATTTGAAACAGAAATGAATCTAGCTTCTTCAGAAATATCCATAAGACCATCATAGAAATCTTTTGCCCATTTGATTTCTTCAGTTGTATTTTCACCTTCCAAATCTACATTGAATTTGTGGTCAGCAAATACAATTTCGTTTCCCTTATAATCTTTTGGTTTTATTGAAGAACTGAATTCACAATGGTCAATCCAGACATTCTTTGCAGTTTCAATGCTCATAGCATCGTTACCTTTTCCACCAAAGAAGTCATCACCAATTACATCACCAAAATGGAGGTTTTTAACGATAACATTTGAACCCATCAACTTAATCTGAATGTTCTTGAAACCGTAATTCTGTCCTGCTTCACCAATAAGAGTTTTGTTTGAACCAATGTCAAAAGTCAAACTTCTGTTATCAAGAATGAATCTTGCTTCTGCTTCAGCCTGTTCTTCTGTATTGTCAGCAGTTTTGAGAGTAGCTTTAAGTTTTGTAAGTTCAGTTGTGTATTCTGTTGTATCAATCCATTCTTCAGCAGCAATTCTTGCAGCTATTTTAATTGTGTAAGGCTCTTTTCCAGAAAGAATTGATTTTTTTGCTTTCAAATCTTCGAGAGAAGAAATTGTGATTTCCTGTCCCCCAAAACCACCAGTGATTGTATATTTAGTTCCAGCATCATCAGAAATTGTTGCGTATCCTTCAAGACCAGCGTTTACATAATTTTCTGGAATAAAACGAGCAATCAATGTTGTTTCACCAGTAATGTTGAACTTATATTCAGCATTATTTGAACCAACCAAATCATTTCCTACAGTACCAGACCAGCAGTCGAATTTGTAACCAGTTTTTGCTGTTGCAGTAACTGTAACTTCTGTACCGTTTGCAATCATAGCATCTGTAGAAGAAGCAGAAACAGTTCCGTAATTATCGTTTTCAGAAGAAATCTTCAATGTTGAAAGCTGAATTGTGTTTGCACCTTTTGAAAGAGGTTTTGCAGATTCAAATTTGATGTAATCAAGGTTTGGAATCATTCCATCTGATTTATAAAGACCAGCTACATTTGTATCTGTTTTTGCCTTATCTTCATCAGCAGTTCCATTTGGATAAATTACTCCATAACCAAGTTCTTCTGTAAATTTAGGAAGTTCTGTTCCTTTTTCTACTGGAACAAGACGAATATTGTTTTCACCTTGAACAAGTGGAATTGTGATTGTGTTTGAAATTCCCATTGGCTTTGGTCTACCTGTATGATTTCCGTAAAGAACCTTATCAGGTGTTTTATACGAAACTCCATTTATGATGAGATATGCAGCTTTTATTTGGTCAGTCCATCCAAAATGCGTATATCCAATAGTAACTTTTACTTCCTGTGCTTTTGGCGAATTAAGAGAATAAATTACATAAGAAGGATTATCCAAATATCCGCTTCCAGAATATCCAGTAACATTTGCTGTATTTACTTTTGTTCCTGTAGAAGTTTCAACAAATCCCTTTGCAGTATCATTCTCGTCAATAATGAGTGTTACTGGATCTGCACCAGCTCCACCGCCATTGTCATTCCCCCCATCATCACTAGAACAAGATACAAATCCCATCCCCATTCCAAACAAAGCTGCACCAACAGCAAAAATCGATGCAATCTTCTTCAACTTTTTCATAAATCCTCCAATTTATTTTTTCTATAATTATACATCAGTTTATTAACTGAATATTTAAAAAAACATACAAAATATGCTTTTTACGATAAAAAATGGAGTTTCTAAAAATTGCAATTTTTAGAGATGCCAAAAATACAAAGCAATCAAAAATTTTTACTTTTTCAGTTCACATAACAGTTTGTTCAATTGAATTTCCTTCACTGCAACATTACAATTAAAAGTATCTTTTTTCAAAATTGGAGAAAAAAATGAAAAAACTTATCGCTGTACTTGCCACTGCTGCAAGTCTTACCCTTTCTGCATTTGCCCTCGAAGCAAACATTGCAAACAACGAAAAAGTAGAAAAAGTTGCTGCAATCACTGACATCGGAAATGTAAAGGGAACTAGAATTTTCGTTGTCGGAGACTCAACACTCTCTGCATTCAACGATCCATACTTCTACCCACGCTTTGGCTACGGTACAAAACTTCAGGATTACCTTAACGAAAAAAAGGCAACTGTTGTAAACCTTGCTATGTCTGGCCGTTCTTCAAAATCATTCACAACTGAAGCTAACTATGAAACTTTGAAGAAAAACATCAAGAAAGGTGACTACCTCATCATCGGTTTTGGTCACAATGATGAAAAAGGCGAAGAATCTCGCTACACAAATCCAAACGGTTCAAAAGACGAAGCTGGTTCTTTCAAAAACAGCCTCTATGTTAACTACATCAAGCTCGCTCAGGATGCAAAAGCTACACCAATCCTCTGTACTCCAATCGTTCGCCGCGCTCCAGGCAAAGCTTACGAAGGTTCTTATGTTCACGTAACAAAAGATGTTGAAGGATTCCCAGGCGGTGACTATCCAAAAGCTATCATCGAACTCGGTGCTGAAACAAAAACTCTCGTAATCGATCTTACAAAACTTACAAAAGAACGCTACGAATCCCTCGGTGATGAAGCTACAGCAGAATTCCACGCACAGCTCACACACAAGGCAGCTTCTGTTGACAACACACACCTTAATGCTTACGGTGCAGCAGTTGTTGCTTATGACGTTGTAAAGGCCGCTGCAGCTGGTGACAAAAAATTTGCAAAGCTCATGAAGCCTGCTAAAGAAATCGTAGAACCATCGGTTGTAAAACCACTTCTTCTCGAAAAAAATCCTGACTATGTAATTCCAAAATACTCAGAATTCAAGCCAGAAGACGGTGATGCTTCAGCTGTACACGATGTAGAAGCTCCATGGTATGGAACAGTATTCGGTGACTGTGGTGGTGCAGAAAAAATTGCTAACCCAGAAATCTACGAAATCATCGCAAAGGGTGGAAAAGTATCAATGCACTCTGGTTCAAAAGACGGAAAAACATCTGCAGGTAAAATTGCAAATGCTCAGGACGGTATCGCATTCTGTTTCCAGAAAGTTGACGGCGGAAAAGACTTCACATTCTCTGCAACAGCAAAAGTTCTCAACGTTGGAAAGAACAATCAGGTTGCTTTCGGTCTCATGGCTCGTGATGACGTTTACATCGACAAATTCGACAACACAATCGGTACAGACTATGTTGCTGTAGGTGGTTTCAAATTCGCTTCTGACCCAATCCACACAAGCTGGACTCGTCAGAGTGGAACAATTGCTTCAACAGCTGCTTCAAAACAGTCAATCGCAAAGGACACAACAGTAAAACTCACAATGTCTAAAAAAGGTGAAGTTTACACAGTTCAGTGCGGTTCAGACCCAGCTGTAGAATACAAGGCAGGTCTTGATGATGTAGACTTCAACAACATTTACGTTGGTTTCTTCACAAGCCGCTGTGCATACGTTGAATTCACAGACATCAAATTTGATGTAAAATAAATTTTCAGGTGCGCTGATTGAGCTTGTCGAAATCAAGCACCTTTTATAAAAGATGGGGAAAGCCTTCCCCTACGCGCCCACTTCGTTGGTCGCTACCCTTTCTCCTAAGGGCTATGCCCTTAAAATCCCGTCTTTGACACACCCGTTGAAGACGGTTTTTTTTTGTGCTATAATATGTAGTATTTTTGCGATTTATCGGTTGTTTTTAACACTGATTCAAACCGCTATTCCATTTTGGGGGCTTTTATGAAGGTCGTTGTTATCGGTGCTCAGTGGGGCGACGAAGGAAAAGGTAAGATTGTAGACTATCTCGCAGAAGATGCAAAATATGTTGTTCGCTATGCAGGTGGTCCAAATGCTGGTCATACAATTGTAGTTGATGGAAAGCAGTTTGCTCTTCACCAGGTTCCATCTGGAATCCTTTATCCAAATAAGTCTGTATTCCTTGGTGCCGGAATGGTAATCGATCCAGAGGCTCTTTTCAATGAACTTCAGATGCTCAAAGACAACGGAATCAACTGGGAAGGACGCGTTTTCATTTCTGACCGCGCACACATCATTCTTCCACGCTACCGCCAGATGGACAAAGACCGTGATGCTTCACGCAAACGCCCAATCGGTACAACAGGCCGCGGTATTGGTATTGCATATTCAGAAAAAGCACACCGCGACGGTATCCGCCTTGCTGATCTTGACTGGACAGCTAAAATGGCTGAATTTGATGGCGAAGACCTTGAATACATCAACAAATACAAGGCTAAGCTCCTTGAAATGCGCGTAGACCTTACAGCAAAGATGTATGAAGTTAAGAACGACAACATTCTTTTTGAAGGCGCTCAGGGTGCAATGCTGGACATTGATTCTGGTACATATCCTTATGTTTCATCTGGAGCTTCTTGTTCTGCAGGAGCCGCAACTGGTTGTGGTATCGGTCCACACGATCTGGACAAAATCCTTGGTGTATTCAAAGCTTATGAAACACGCGTTGGAAACGGTCCAATGCCAACAGAATTCAACGACAATGATGCAGCAGAATCAGAACTTTGCCGCACAGTTCGCGAAACAGGCCGTGAATATGGTGTAACAACTGGTCGTGCACGCCGCTGTGGTTACCTTGACCTTGTAGCACTTCGCTATGCTTGCCGCGTAAACTCAATCGATAGCCTTGTTCTTACACACCTGGACATTTACGATCCAATGGAACAGATTGAAGCATGTATCGCTTACGATATCAACGGAAAAATCGTTACAGACTTCCCAGCAGGTGTTGAGGACATGGAAAACGCTAAGCCAGTTCTCCAGAAGTTCAAGGGCTGGAAAACAGTTCTTAAGGATGTTCGTGAATACGACAAGCTTCCAAAAGAAGCCCGCGACTATGTTGAATTCATCGAAGACTACTGCAAAGTTCCAGTTGGAATCATTTCTGTAGGCTACGAAAGAGACCAGACATTCATCCGAAATAACCCTTGGAAATAAAAATTCCTTTGTCATTTCGAGCGTAGCCCTTGGGCGAAGTCGAGAAATCTACAGATCTCTCGACTACACTGCGTTTCGCTCGAGATGACTGCTAAAGTACATATTTTTCAATAAAATCAGCTACGCCACTTTCGTTATTTGATTTTTCGGTAACGTAGGTGGCTATTTTTTTTATGTAGTCGTTGCCGTTGCACATTGCTACACCGTAACCGCATTTTGTGATCATGCTTTCGTCGTTCATGCTGTCACCAAATGCCATTGTTGTTGTAGGTTCAATACCAATGTAATTTGCCAGCCACTGAACGGCTTCACCTTTTCCACAACGAGGTGGCATAATTTCAAGAAAATATGGTTTGCTGGTAAAGATTACAGCTTTTTCACCCAAATCTTTTTTCAATTTTTCCTGCAAAACCAGTAGCTTTTCAGGTTCACCTGGCACCAGCATCTTTAAAAATTCCTTGTCGATGAACTTTTCGTAATCTTCTGGACATTCGCCCTTAAGTCCACACATGGTAACATCCCGCAATGTCCATTCAGTTTCCTTTGAATAATAAATTGTATCAGGAGTGTAGACTTCAGTTTCAAATCCCATTTTTTTTGCTTCTGTATGAACATAATGCAGAACATCACTGGAAACAGTTCTCTTGTAAATCTGAACTCGCTTATGCATATCAAAAATTGAGCAGCCGTTGGTGGAAATTACAAAGCGACCAGAATCCAAAGCTGCAATATTCAGGCTCACAAATGGCTGAATGGCATCTTCGGCCCGTCCAGAACACAAAACAACATAAATTCCGCGCTGTGCACAACGCCGAAGAACTTCAACATTTTTGTCACTGATTTTTCGCTCATCATCAAGAAGAGTATCATCCAAATCTAAAGCAATCAAATTTACATTAAGCTTTTCCATATGAATATTTTACCACACAATTTCTGAAATATGCTAAACTTCTTTTGTGAACGACTCAATTTCCAATCTTCCGATTTTTCCATATCTATCTGAAATCTGCCAAAGTTTAAAAAATTCTTCATCCAGATTTCTTGTTCTCACCGCTGAAACTGCCGCTGGTAAATCAACCGCCGTACCTTTGGCACTTCTTGAAAATTTTTCTGGAAAAATCCTCATGCTGGAACCCCGTCGACTGGCAGCCACAGCAATTGCAGACAGGCTTTCAGAACTCTTGGGAGAAGAAACTGGAAAAACAGTGGGCTACAGACTTCATCTGGATTCAAAAATTGGAAAGGAAACCCGCCTTGAAGTCATAACTGAAGCAATTTTAACAAGACGATTGCAGGCAGATCCATTGCTGGAAGACGTGAACGTAATTGTGCTGGACGAATTTCATGAGCGTTCAATTCATTCTGATTTGGCACTGGCATTTCTAAAAGAAACAATGGAACTCAGGGATGACCTTTTTGTTGTTGTAATGAGCGCCACAATAGACTACCAATCGTTAGCAGAATATCTTGGTACAAAGGAAAATCCAGCGCCAGTATTAAAGATTCCGGGAAGACAGTTTCCTGTTGAAATAAAATACTGTGATAATCAATCTATTTCACAGGTTGTGGGTGAATTACTAACTAACGATAGTTCTAATATTGCAAATAAAAAGCTTCAAAATAATTCAATTCTTGTTTTTCTCCCAGGAATTTATGAAATCACCAGGATTAAATCTCAACTGGAAGAGCAATATTCAGATTATGCAGAAATTCTTATTCTTCACAGCTCAGTTCCTCTTGCAGACCAACGAAAAGTCCTAACGAGCGTTAGTCAAAATTCAAAACGCAGAATCATTCTTTCTTCAGCTATTGCAGAAACCTCTCTTACAGTTCCAGGTGTTTCAGTGGTAATCGATTCTGGACTTTGCAGAACAAACAAAATGAACCTTGCAATAGGAATGGAACGACTTGTAACAGAAAAAGAAAGTCAGTTCAGCGCAGATCAAAGGGCTGGTCGTGCAGGTCGTCTTCAGGCGGGAACTTGTTACAGGCTTTGGAATAAAAATGATGTCCGCCTTCAAAAAAACACTCCGGAAATTCTTCGTGCAGATCTTACTCAACTGGTATTGGAATGTGCCCAATGGGGTGTCTTCGAAAAATCCAAATTGAGCTGGCTTGATGAACCAACGGAATCTGCCTGGAACAGCGCCAAAAATCTTCTGGAAAATCTGGATTTTATTAAAGAAGAAAAAATCACAGAAAAAGGTAAAGCTGCACTTAAACTGGGGCTTCATCCAAGACTTGCAAACGTGCTTTTGTGCGGTGGAAAAAATGCAGTTTCAACAGTAATAAGCTTTTCTGAATATGCAGAATCAAAGCCAGAAGTCAAAACTCGGTTTGAAAACGACCTGAAGCGAAGACTGAATTCCATTGAACCAATAAAAACAGAAGAACTTGCAGAAAATTCAGGACAAAGCGGGCTTCTTTTGGCAGGATATCCAGATCGCCTCGCAAGAAAATGTGAAAATAATACTGATTCAGCAGAGTATCAATTTCCTTCAGGTCGCAAGGCAATTCTACAGAGAAAGGCTCTTTTAGAATTAAAGCTGTCTGATTTTCCACAATGGATAGTAGCTCCAAAAGTTGATGCCGGAGAAAAAACCGGAAAAATCTATTCCTTTGAAGCAATTACAGAAGAAGAGGTCCAGAAATTTTTGAACAAGCATTCTGTTAAAAAGATTGTAACAGAATTTGCTGAAGGCACGCTTAATTCAAAAAACGGTAAACTCACCATCAAAAAAACTGAAATTTTATCTTATGGTGAGCTGATCCTAAAAGAAACCAGATTAAATCCCGCTGAAGAAGATTTTTCACAGGCTGTATTCAATCTTGTTAGAACAAAAGGCTTTGAAAAACTACCGAGCGATAGTCAAATAGAAAGCCTGTTACTGAGAACTGAATTTTATATTGCCAGAAAATCAAAAGAGTCTCTCAATGCTTCTGGAACATTAAGCAAGCTTTGTGCAGAATATAATCAAGGCGACATAAGAACATTCCTGCAGGAAAATGTTTCAGAATGGCTTGGACCGTTTATTTCTGGACAGAAGATTGATGCAAAAAATGTTTACGATGCTCTTTACTGGTATTTGGAAGGAAGCGAAATCGACTCAGAAGTTCCGTTGCAGCTGATTCTACCTAACGGTCGTAAGCGAAAAATAGTTTATGAAGTCCAGGGAACTGATTCTCAAAGGAATCAAAAGATAATTCAGCCGGTAATTGAAATAATAATTCAGCAGATATTCGGTTGTTTTGAAACTCCAAAAATTATGGGAGTTCCAGTGCTTTTAAAGCTGCTTTCACCGGCTTCAAGACCACTTCAAATCACAGACAATCTGGAACATTTCTGGGAAGAAACCTGGCCGGAAATCTGCAAAGAAATGAAAGGACGTTATCCAAAACACAATTGGGACTACCGATTGGTAGCTAAAGATTAAGATACAGCTGTTGATCCTTAAAGCTTTCCTGTTTGGCTATGTTCACAATGTCATCAGATTTTGCTTCTCCAATTAAAAAAGAAGACTCAGGATTGTGAAGCGCGTAATTTTTTCTGACCAGTTTTTCATCATAATTGGCGTAGCAATATTTGCACAGATGTGGACAACAGTTGTAATAGGCAATATCACGGGTGGGAAGACAGATACAATGCTTTCGTAGATTTGATTTAGCTGATATTTTCAAACGAACGTTAGTTAATTTTTCAACAATTTCTTTTGAAACACAGGCACCTGGAACAACTCCCTGAGCAGTTAAATCAATTTTTTCAGCACAGCTTTCTATTTGAATGCCATTTTTTGCAGCAATTGAAGAAAATGCACCAGCAATAAACTTTTGATCAGATTCTGAAACTTCTTTTACACCCGGAAAATTTCGTTTCGTTTTTTCGTACAAATCAATAAAACTGATAATACAGCGATTTGTATAACTGGCAAGTTTTTCACACATTTCCTTAAAAAATCGAATATGTGCTGCAACTGAATAATTTTCATCAATAAAAATTGGATCATATCGCCACACAACATGATCTTTTCCAAGTTTTTGTGAAAGTTTGATAAAATTTTCCATCACCTGATTTTTATCAGGAACATTTGGTTCAACTTCCTTTCCATAGGGCGTAATCGTAACGTGAAAATACAGTGGAAAATTTTTCAGTTCATCCAGATATTCAAGCATCGGTTCAGGATTTTTCGTACAAAAAACAAGGCAGTCCACCACCTTTTGATCAAGTCTGTAACGAGTAACCTGTTGATTGTAATAGGGATTCCGAACATCCACAAATCCTGCCCTTACCCGATTCACAAACCATTTTGAATAAAAAGCTGGAATATCAGTCCTGCCTGACGCGAAGATTATCATAGAGAAAAATTACCACCAGATTTCAGTGGAGAATTTTACCAGATTCCCAAGATTTTTAAAATAAAAAATGCTGCAACCCCAACCAGAATGATTTCAACCAAAGTCAATAACAGTTTTTTTGTTGACATAAAAACCTCAATCAGATACAGTAATGACAAGAGGCATGGCGTAAAAGCCTAAACCTCCTGTCCCCTTTCAGGGAATTCATGCATTAATGCAGGATGATATGAATCAATTCTGCAATTAAAGCACTAGCGACAGCCTTGAGTAGAAAGCCGTATACTTCTCTCAAGGCCTTTTTTATTCGCCCATTCATTACTGCGTCCTCCTTTCAGAAATTTCCAACCATAACGGTCAGATACATTTATAGTAGTTATTTTCTTTCATTCTGACAAGTAGTTTTTACAAGACAGATATATCAAAATAATGCTATAATTTTACTGTGAAAAAAATGCGATTTATTATTGTTGGTTCAGGTTGGCGTTCACTGTTTTATGTAAGAATTGCAAAAAATCTGCCTGAACATTTTGAACTGTCTGCCCTTCTCTGTCGATCTCAGGAAAAAGCTGAAAAAATTTCAAATGAAGAAAATCTTCACACCACAACTTCTATAGAAGAATGTGTGAACTTAAAGCCTGATTTTGTTGTGGTTACGGTGAACAAGGCTTCGATTTTTAATGTAAGTCTGGACTGGCTCAAGCGGGGGTTTAAGGTTTTGTGCGAAACTCCAGTTGTGTTCAGCAAAGAAAAGCTTCTGGAACTTAAAGAATTGCCTGAAAATTTAAAATCAAATCTTTTTGTGGCTGAACAGTACAAATATTTCGCCACAAATCAGGCAATTTTAAAGATTTTACAGAAAAATCTCATCGGTGAACCAAGTTTTGTGAACATTTCTTTGACAAATGACCACCACGCCGCAAGTTTGATACGGGAATTTTTGCAGGAAAAGACCGAAACAGAATGTAAAATCAAAAAGAAAATATTTTCATTTCCAACAAGAGAATTTATGAACCGCTACGAAAGGTTTACCGACGGCAGAATCGGTGAAAAAAAGCGGGGATTATTTCTCTTCGAATTTGCAGACGGAAAAACAGCAGCCTACGATTTTGATTCAGAACAGTACCGTTCCCCAATCAGAAACAGCTTCATAAAAATTCAGGGCCCTACAGGTGAAATTTTCAACGAAAAAGTAACCTGGCTGGATTCAAATACACAGGTTCACGAAGGAAAAATTGTAGTTACCAATGAAACAGTAACATCAGAATACAAAAATCCAAACCTGCACCAGTTCGAAAAAATCCAGAAAATCGTCTTTGAAATGGAAGGAAAATCAGAAACTTTGTACGAAAATCCATTTCCAAAAGCCAGGTTAAACGAAGACGAAACCGCCATAGCAGAACTGATGCTGAAAATTACTGATGCAAGTGAAGAATTTCAGAAAACTAATCTGGAAAATGCAATTAGAGATGCGGAAATGGCGTTGGAGTGAATTATTATACTCGAAAACTTTTCTACACGATCAGAGAAATTTTGATTATATTTAAACTATGGGTGAAAAAGATATTGTAGAAAAATCACTTGAATCGTATAACGATGTCTTTGCTGATATTGTGAATGGCTTGTTGTTTAATGGTGAACAGGTCATAAAAGAAGACGAACTTGAAGCTGAATCGGAACATTCAATGTACAAAGCCGATGGAAAACTTCATGAGCAGGAACGCGATGTAGCAAAGTACTGGAAAAATGGTGAAATCAGAATTGCTTTATACGGTCTGGAAAATCAGACTGTAGTTGATCCTGATATGCCGTTACGAGTTTTAAGTTATGATGGTGCAGCATACCGTAATCAGCTGAATCAGGATGGAAAATCAAAACGGTATCCTGTAATCACTTTGGTTCTTTATTTTGGTGATGGAGAATGGAACAAGCCTAAAAATCTTCTTGGATGTCTTGATGTTCCAGAAAAACTTAAGCCTTTCGTAAACGATTATAAAATCAATTTATTTGAGATTTGTAAATTGTCGGATGAACAAATTTCCAATTTTAAAAGTGACTTTAAAATTATTGCCGATTATTTTGCAAAACGAAAAAAGATTCCAGACTATCGAGGCACAAAAGATACTATTAAGCATGTTGATGAATTTTTTAAGCTTATGAAAGTTCTGACGAATGACAATAAGTTTGGAACACTATATAATGAAGGTATCTCAAGTGGAAAAGGAGGTGTAAATATGTGTGATTTCTTAGATACAGTAGAAGCTCGCGGCGAGACTAAAGGAAAGGCTGAAATTATTCAAGGATTAATTAAGGCAGGAAAAATGACAGTTGAACAAATTGCAGATATGCTGAAACTTCCAGTAGAGAGAGTTAGGGAACTTGCAGAAATGACTCTTGTTTCTGCATAGAAACTTTTCATTAATTTTCTGAATGCCTTGATTAAGTCATATAAAAAAAAGACCGATGATTCTTTCGAAGATCACTTCATTATGAATCATCGGTCTTTTTCACGTTAAGGTTCTTCGGAAGTTTCACTTCCTTAAATTAAAAAATTACTGAATGATACCAGCTTCTTTGTAGTATTTTGCTGCACCATCGTGAAGTGGAAGACCTGCAATGTCTACTACAGCTGCTTCTGGTGTAAGGCCTTTGAGGTTTTTCTGAGCCTGACCGAGTTCTTCGATGTGTTCCCAGAGAGTTTTTGTGAGCTGGTAAACTGTTTCTTCATCGAGGCTTGTTGATGTGAACATTACCATTTTGATTGCTGATGTCTGAACATCTGCATCCTGGTTTGGATATGTTCCTGCTGGAATTGTGAATTTTGCATACCATGGATAGTCTTTCTGCAAAGATTCGATTACATCATCACCAATGTTTACGAGCTGACATCC
>JAGHUJ010000028.1 GCA_018064905.1 Candidatus Treponema equifaecale | reverse complement strand
TAACAAAACTTTTAATCAAATTCATAAAATAAAATTTCCAAATAGACGTTTTTTCGATTATCATTTTCTATATATATAATTTTACAGATGAAAGAGGAAATGTCCAATGTTGAATTTTTATTATTATGCGCCGACTAAGGTTGTGTTCGGTAAGGAAACTGAAAGCCAGGCTGGAAAACTTGTGAAGGAATTTGGAGGAAGCAAGGTTCTGGTTCATTTTGGCGGTCAGTCTGCAAAAAAATCAGGTTTGCTGGACAGAGTTTGTGCTTCACTTAAGGCTGAGGGAATTGAATATTTTGAACTTGGTGGAGTTGTTCCAAATCCTCGTCTTAGTCTTGTGGAAAAGGGAATTGAACTTTGTAAAAAAGAAGGAATTGATTTCATTCTTGCTGTGGGCGGTGGTTCTGTAATTGATTCTGCAAAAGGAATTTCAATGGGTGCAACAAACGACACACCTGTCTGGGATTTCTATCTTGGAAAAGCAAAATCCACAAAATGTCTTCCAGTCGGTGCTGTTCTTACAATTGCGGCTGCTGGAAGTGAAATGAGCTGTTCTTCTGTAATCACCAATGAAGACGGAGACATTAAGCGAGGTTTGAACAACGATCTTTACCGTCCTCGTTTTGCAATCATGAATCCAGAGCTTACAATGAGCCTTCCAGAATGGCAGACTTTCTCAGGTTGTGCAGACATTATGATGCACACAATGGAACGTTATTTTGCACGGGAAAGAGATTATTCAATGATGGTGGATTCAATTGCCGTTGGACTTATGAAGACAGTTCTTTATTATTCAAGAATCCTTGTTAAAAAGCCAAATGACTACACAGCCCGTGCTGAAATCATGTGGGCCGGATCTTTGAGCCACAACACTCTTACAGGACCATTCGGAAACGGTGACTGGACAACTCATCAGATGGAACATGAACTTAGCGGAATGTTCGATGTAACCCACGGTGCAGGACTTGCAGCTCTTTGTGCAACCTGGGCCCGCTATGTTTACAAGGAAGATCTGGATCGTTTTGTAAGCTTTGCAGTTGATGTTATGGGAATTCCTGCACCAATGTGTGAAGCCGAAAAAGATGATGTTGCAAATGCCGGAATTGATGCGATGGAACAGTTCTTCAAGGATATTCACATGCCAACTTCAATCCGTGAACTTAAAACTGACTGGAGTGAAGAAATCGTAAAGGAACTTGCAAGAAAGGCTTCATTTGACGGAACTAGAACTTTGGGTGCCACAAAGAAACTTGATCGAAACGATATGGAAGAAATTTACAGAAGAGCCTACTAAGCTTTAACAACTTCCAGTGAATCTTCTTTAACTTTGCATTGCAGGTACCAGACTTCAACTCCAGCCTGCATTGCTTCTTCCAGAGCCTTGCCGAATTCAGCATGGGTTTCAACATTCGGCAGGACTTTGGAAATATTTTCCATCTGAATCACAAAACCAATGGCACATTTGTAGCCGTTTTTAGCAGCAGCGGCCAGTTCCCTTAAATGTTTTACGCCTCGTTCTGTTGGTGCATCCGGAAAATAGCCCACATCATCAATTTCCAAAGTGCAGCCCTTAATTTCAAGCAGCCATTTTTCTATGTTGCCCTGAGAATCATTTCGTTCCATGTAAAAATCAATTCTGCTTTGACCAAAGGTATATTCTGGTTTTATGAAGGTGTAGTCCTGCTTCTTTAGCCATTCAAAAGCCGCTTTGTTTGGTGCCTGAGAATCCATGTTTATTAAAAGCTGGTCTGTATTTCGCTTTTTGTAGACTGCAATCAGATCGAATTTAGTTTTTCTATTCTCACCGGCTCTGGTATTTCTGAAATCCTCCAGAATTACAGTGGAACCTGGGAGAAGAAGCTCTTTGCAGCGACCCGTATTTTTAACATGAACCGTTTCTATTTTTCTTTCAATTTCCACATGAGCGATGAATCTATTTGGTCTGTCTATGAATTTTCCGGTAATTGTGTTCTCGTAGCGCATCATTTTCCACCGATATTTTCTTCGTTCAGAATATAATCTTCCCAATCTTCCACATCTTTTTCGTGAATGCCGTTTTTAATCTGAATTCTGGCCTTTTTTACAGAATCCTTGTCCTTTGAAATCAGCGGATGCCATTCTGGAAGCTCCTTTTTTTCATACAAAAGCCGGTAAGCACAGGTGTCAGGAAGCCAGCTGAATTCTTTGACATTTTTTTTGGTAAGGTGAGTGCATTCCTTGTTCAGTTTGAAGCGGTTTTCATAGTCTGAACAGAGTCCAGTGTTTAAATCCAGCAGATCACAGGCGATGCAGGTGTAGTAGAGTCTGGTCTTTTTTCCGTGTCCTTCAATGAATTTTCTGAAGCAGCATTTTCCGCATCCGTCACAAAGGGCTTCCCATTCTTCATCCGACATTTCCATCAGATTTTTGGTCTTGTAAAAGTTTTCTTCCATAATAATAAATTGCTCCACTTGTTTGAAATAATAATATATAAATTGGAGTTAGTTATTGCTAACATCTTTCTTTTTTTCAAATTCATTGTTATATTTAAGTAAAGGTCAATTTTTTTGGAGGTTTATATGAAATCATATTTCGATTTGAAAGGACAGGTTGCAATTGTAACAGGCTGCTCAACAGGACTTGGAGTTCAGATGGCAAAGGCTTTGGCAAATCAGGGGGCCACAATCGTAGCTATTGCCCGTCGTAAGGAAAAGATTGATGAAGTAGCAGCTGAAATCGCAAAGGAATTTGGAGTTCCAACACTGGCAGTTCAGTGCGACATTACGGATACAGAAAGAGTGAATGCAGCAGTTGATGAAGTAATGGCAAAATTCGGAAGAATCGACATCGTAATCAACAATGCAGGAACAGGAGCCGTAGCACCTGCAGAAGATATTACAGACGAACAGTTTAACGGTGAACTCAATGTAGACTTGGGCGGAACATTCAAAGTTGCCCGCGCCGTTGCAAAGAAAGCAATGATTCCTGCAAAATACGGAAGAATCATCAACATTGCCTCAATGTATGGAATGGTTGGAAACAAGGTAGCACCAGCTTCACCATATCACGCAGCAAAAGGTGGTGTAGTAAATCTTACAAGAGGTCTGGCAGCAGAATGGGGAAAATACAACATCAATGTAAACGCAATCTGTCCAGGCTATTTCTATTCACCTCTCACAAAGGAAACATTGGATTCAGAATTCTTCCAGCAAAATGCACAGACAATGATTCCATTGAGCCGCTACGGAAACGAAGGCGAACTGGATACAGCTGCAATCTTCCTTGCAAGCCCAGCCTCAAGCTACGTAACAGGCGTAATTCTGCCAGTTGATGGCGGATATACTTCGATGTAAGTTGTAAAAAGTATTTAGTGGTACTAAAAGGATTTGTTTAGTACCACTAAAAGGTTGTATTTAGTGCCACTAAATACTATAATCAAACTATGATATTCAGTGTAAAACAAATCCTTGAAACGGCAGAAAAACAGCGGGAAGAAATCCTCAATACGGGGAATTTTTTTTATGAAATTCATAGAGAATGCCATGAAAAAATTCTTCCACCAATTCCTCAATTTGCAAGAATCATCATTGGGATAAGACGCTGCGGAAAAAGCACTTTTGTCTGCCAGGATTTAAAAGAACGCTGTGAAAATACATTCTATTTAAATTTTGATGATCCTTCACTTGTCGGTTTTGATGACAGTGCCTTTGCTATTCTTGATGAAGCAATAAGTGAATTCAGAAAAAAATACGGAAATTCAAATGAACTTTTCTTTGATGAAATTCAGTCAGTTCAAGGCTGGGAAGTCTATGTCAGTGCAAAGCTAAAAGAAGGAAATCTGGTGACAGTTACAGGTTCAAATGCAAGTCTTTTAAGTCAGGAACTTGGAACTCGTCTTACAGGCCGCCATTTAGACTATGAAGTTTTTCCATTCAGCTTTAATGAATTCTGCACATTCCTAAAAAAAGAAGGAACTGTTGAAGATTTTTCAGAATATATAGAAAAAGGCGGATTCCCGGAATATCTTCAGTACAGGCAAACTCAGATTCTCACACGACTTTTTGATGACATTCTTTTTAGAGATATAATTGTACGTTATGGCATAAAAGATTCTCGTTCGCTGAGAATTCTTGCAGTTTATTTGTGCTCAAACTGTGGAAATCTGGTTACAGGTTCAAAACTTTCTGCCCAACTCGGACTAAAAACAACTGCAACAATTCTTGAATATCTATCTTATCTTGAACAGAGTTATCTTTTTTCGCTTGTACCAAAATTTGACTATTCACCAAAGGCACAATCTGTAAATCCAAAAAAGGTTTACTGCATAGACACAGGTCTTGCCAAAAGCATTTCGATTTCAGCTGGAAAAGATTTGGGACGACTTTTCGAAAATGCAGTTTTCAGCAAAATCAGACGGGAAACAAAAAATATCTGGTACTATTCCGAAGCAGGATTTGAGTGTGACTTTTTGTACGGTTCGTCTGTTGTTCCAGAAAAAGCTGTTCAAGTGTGCTATGAGCTTACAAACGAAAATCTTGAAAGGGAATCAAAAGGCCTAGTAGAAACAATGAAAAAATTTCCAGATTTGGAAGGAAAAATTGTCACGCTGAAGCAGAATGATAAAATTTCTTATGATGGAAAAATTATTGAAGTTGTTGATGCTATGAGGTTTTTTGGGTGAAAAAAAATGCTGACCAAGAGTGAACTTGGTCAGCGAAAAATTAATTTTTGATTAATGAAATATTTGGGATAGTTTACATTTTGTAGTAAACATCTTCTACTTTGACATCTACTTGCTTGTCGTTGTCCCACTCTTTATGAGTATAAGTAAGAGTTTTTCCATCTTCGGAAATTGTTAGGAATTGGTAGCGTTCCCAATCTTCTCTTGTGTCATCATCACCATCTGCTGGATCGTCATTGTAATCCAAAATGAGTTTATTATCTATCACGGTGAATTTTCCAGAATTATATGGATTATGCTGATAGTATTTTTCATTAATATTTATACGAAAATATGAAGTTCCTATCACATCATAACCATAAAAGTCACTGTAAAAATCTTCCATCCCCACATAAATGTCACAGTTTTCTGGAACCTCTTGGTAATAAACATTCCTGCTTTTATCAAACATAAGGTATGCGCCAGATTCATCAACTGTAATAGTCTCAAAATCTGGAATTTCTACAGAAAACGCTTCAGGTCCAATGATGACTTCTGCTGATGCTTCTAAATAGCTCTGAATCATCTCTCCGCATTGTTTTGACACCAAACTGATAAGAACGCTTTTATCTGCATTAAACAACAGTTTTGTAGAATATGCAGTTTTTATAGATGAATCATATGTCCTGTTATACTCAAAGAAACAAGTCTTTCCTGCATAAGAATCCAGATACAGTCTTTCAATCTTTGCCTTTTGAGCTGCTTCTTCAGCTGCCTTTTCCTGTTCTCGCTTGATTCTGTCTGCTTCGATTAATGCATCTTTGTTTTCCCAGAATTTACTTTCGTAGACCTGTTCATAGGCAGCAGTCCATTTATTTAAGTAACCATCAATATCAGGAACATACTCGCCAGATGAGTCTTTATAGAATGTTACATAACAATATTCTGCAAGTGGTGTTCCGAGCGGTACAGGACAAGTAATGATGAATTTGTCGTCTTCCATTTTAAGATACTTAGATTCTTGATTATAATACTGTTTATCAAAGACATTTTGAGCGTTTTCATCAATTGTAACATGATAAGAAACACCATTCAGATTATCATGAGGATGTGGATATATATATACCTTGCCTTTGAAGTTTTTTGAATTTACATCAGAGAAACCATTTCCATTGAAATAAAGTCTATATGTACCATCTTCATACACAGATATATAAAAGAACTTATCGCCAGGAACTGGAGCATTAAGAATATAATTTTTTATCACTATTTTTCCGTATGCATCATATTCTTCTCTATAACCTGTCTTATAATAGTCTTTTCCATTAATGGTTATAAGTTTTTCTGTAGTACCAAGTGATGCAAGCTTATCAGGATAAACAACAGCACCTTCGACAGTTGAAGCTTTGACTATGTTGTAACCTATATCCACTTTCTTATTTCTAGTTTTATCAGTTAATTCTCCAGTGTAATAGCTATCTGTAGGGAAAATATTTCTGACTACTTCATCAGAAGTTGCATCAAAAACAGCACTTTTTTCAGCAGTTGTACTTTGATTAAGTAAATCATCAGATTTCCAATAGTATTCGATTTTTACATCGCGATGTAAAACAGAGTTTAAAATTGCAAATTTATCACGGAGTCTACTTCCGCTGCTTGCTACATCTCTGCTTGATTCATCAGGTATTCTATACAGTTCTATGTATTCTTCAACATCATAGTATTCTTTTAGATATTTCTTACGACTTTCAGAATCTTTTACAGTGTTATAATTTTTGTAGATATTGTACTCATCAGAAGATTCAATGCCCGAAGTAAAAGAATTATATGTAACAAGGTGATTTGAGCCGTCATATAAAACGACAGAACCAACTTTAGAATCAACTGTAACTATTTTATCCCAAATTCCCTCTTCTTCTCTCCTTTTTCTATCTGCTTCGATTAATGCATCTTTGTTTTCCCAGAATTTACTTTCGTAGACTTGTTCATAGTCAGCAATCCATTTATTTAAGAAGCCGTCGATGTCAGGAACATACTTGCCTGTTGAGTCTTTTGAGAATGTTACATAACCATATTCTGAAAGTGGTGTTCCCAATGGAGGAATACAAGAAAGAATGTAACTATCGCCTGATTTTTCAAGATACTTAGATTCAGCTGTATAAGTTTTATTGATAACACTTACATTGTTTTCTTTAGCAGTAACTTTGTAAGAATACGAATCTCCATCAAAAGTTATCTTTGTTTTACCATTATAACTTGCATCACTTGTATCAGAGAAACCATCACCTTTGAAATAAATCTCATAACTGCCGTCTTCGTACACAGTTGTTCTAAGAAAGTTTCCATTAGGGACTGAAGCATTAAGAGCATATTGCCTGTTAGTTCTGTTTCCGTCTGAATCAAAATTTTCTATGTATCTTGTTTTATAATAGTCCTCTTCTCCAATCTTTATAAGATTTTCTGCTACTTCTATTGAATAGACCTTATTAGAGGAAACAGACGCACTTTCTACAGTTGCTGCTTTTGTTGCTTCATAAGTAATACTCAATTTTTTTCTTTTACTTGTATCAGTAAAATAACTTATGTATGAGAAAGTTGTTGGAGATATTTTTCTGATTACTTCTTCAGAAGTTGCATCAAAAACAGAGTTTTTACCAGCTACAGAACTTTGATTCAGTAAATCATGAGATTTCCAGATATAAGTGATTTCTATATCGTGATGTAAATCTGAATTGAATATCTCAAAGTTATCAATAAGCTGACTTTCGCCGTTAGGACTTAAATTTCTGTTTGATTCATCAGGAAGTTTGTAAAGTTCGATGTATTCCTCAATATCTTCATATTCTTTTAAATATTTTTTGCGGCTTTCTGAATCTTTTACAGTGTTATAAGTCCTGAAAACACTATAAGCCACAGAATTTAATTTTTCCTGAGAGTAAGAATTATGTGTTACAAGATAATACTTGTCCTCATAGAAAACGACAGCACCAACTGGAACTTCAGTTGTTAATTCCATTAAGTCTTTGTTATTTTCTCCAGCCTTAGCAAGCAAAGTCCACTGCGTTCCATCATAAATGTATGAACAACCGTCAGTTGTGTTGTAATATGCGTTCATAGCTTTTGGATTTTCAATGCTGTCTGAGTTCTCAAAACTTCCACGCCATACTATTGAAACACCGTCATTTCCTTCATCTCCTTTATCTCCAGCCTTAGCAAGTAAAGTCCACTGTGTTCCGTCGTAAATATATGAACAACCATCTGTTGTGTTGTAATATGCGTTCAGCGCTTTTGGATTTTCAATGCTATTGGAATTTGCAAAACTTCCGAGCCAGATGATAGAAATTCCATCTTTACCGTTTTCTCCATCTTTTCCATCAGAAGGAAGTTCATCTTTTGAAATATTGAATGTATCCAAATCTGTATTGCTATTTGCACTAACAGTTACATTTGATTTCCATGAATATGTTGAAATGCCTTTTGTTACTAAAACCTGATAATTTTCTTTTGCAGGAACTCCAGAAATTACAAAGCTTCCGTCACTACCTGTCATAGCCATATAAGAAGTTCCGCCAATAAACACAAGAAATCCTGCATTTTCACTATCTGTATCATTTACAGAAATTTTTCCACTTATAGTTCCTGTTGCTGTAAGTTTTAAATCTTCAACAGTAGTTTCTTTGCCTGGTTCAACAGTTACATTTCTGTATACTGCTTTTTCAGAACTTGAATTTGAAGAAGCGTAAATTGTATAAGTACCAGCCTCTAAATCCGAAAAATGGAAACTACCGTCACTTCCAGTAATTTTAGAACTTAATATCGCTCTTGAAGAATCAATAACTGAACGACCAGCTTGTACATTTGTTACAGAAACTGCTCTCAATCCGTCAGTCGCTTCAATTGAAACATTTATCCCAGAACTGTCGCTTGAATTTGAATATACGACTTTTCCTGAAATTGAAGCCTTAGGTACAGGCGATTCATCACCACCTCCAGCATCTGAACAAGCAGCAAACAATAATGCAAAAAGTATTGCCTGCAACAACAAAAATTTCGTTAGAAATTTATTCATAACTTTTCTCCTATGAATGATTTTACTCATGCAAAATGAGTTTTCTCATTTTATCCTCTAATTATATATCAATACTCAATAATCGCAACTTTAAAAATGAGTTTTGTCATATTGTTGAAATATGAATTTTTGGAAGAAAGTAGATACAGAGCTTGAATATGTGGGAAAAAGCAGAAAGGAGCTTGCTTCTGAAATCGGTTTTGATGTTACAAATATCAGTTTCGGGATAAAACGGAACAGCATACCTTCAGCTGATACGGCTTTGAAAATTTCCAGATTTCTAGGAGTCTCTTTGGATTATCTTTTGGATATGGAAAAACAAGATTCTTCTGAAGCAACTTCTTATAATTCCGAAGTTGAAAAAATCAGTCATACAATAAAAAAATTTTCCAGCGAAGACTTGAACGCAGTTTCTGTTATTGTAAATGCATTGAATGAAAAATATAAAAAGAACTGAAAAGCTGTCTATTCAAAATTAAAAATCACAAATTTTTCAAAAGCAGGCAGTACGAAAGTTAAAAAGCCTCTTTCTTCTCCGTTCAGAATACCTTTTTTGATGAGTCTTTTTCTGTAGGGATTGAAGCTATTTGTATCCATTTTTAAATTTTGACGAATTGTTTTAATTTGAGAATCAGAAGAAGTTGCTATTCCATAAAGAACAGTTTTGTCTTTTGGTGAAAGTTCGGACCAGACTTTTTCGTAAACATAATCTTCAAGATAATGCTCATATTCATCGAGGATTTCTTCAAACTTTCCTTTATTATTCCAAGTTAAATATCCCAACACTTGAAATGCAAATGGATAACCTTTTGTCAGTTTTGCCATTTTTACAGCAGTTTTATCATCAATTTCAAAAATCGACCTGTATTTTTCAGCAACTGACCTGATGTTCAAGGGCTTCATTTCTATTTTTGGCGCACGATATAAAAATGTCAGATTTTTTTCATTTTGCAATTCCTCAATATTTTCGTACAAACCTGTCATAATCAAAAAAATAGGAAGTTCCTGTCGAACAAATATCTGAAACGAGCTTGCAAAAACTCTCATCTGTGGTGAATCTGTAACTTCATCAATCGAAATTAAAACTCGTTTTCCATGTTTTCTCAAACCTTCAAGCATTTTTATGATAGCAGTTTCCTTATCAGTAATCGGAGGAACACCACTAATTTCAAGCCCTAAGCCCCAAAAAGAAAGATTGATTTTTGCAGATTTAAAAATCTCAGTACAAGTGCTGTTGCTTACGAGTTTTGACATAAGGCTTTCGAGAAAATCTAGTTCAGGATTTAGTTCAACTACAATCCAATCTTTCTTTTCACGAAATATTTTACAAACTTCAGTCATTAAAACAGTTTTTCCAGAACCTCTAATGCCAGTCAGCAGATAAATTTGCTGATTTACGATTTCAGAAGAAAATGATTCTGTAATTTCCATTATTTCCACAGGACGAGAAACTGCATTAAGCGGATTTTTTCCGAATGTCAACGAAAATGGATTTTGCATTATTCCCCTCTCTTTACTGTTTTAATTTTCTTTTACTGTTGTTTACTGATTTTAACTCTTTTTACTGTTTTAAAGCAACAAAAAAAACTCCAGCCAAAATATCAGCTGGAGGTTAAATTGGGTTATGAATCTACCTTATTTCTATTCCGAATCAAATTCAGAAACAAGCTGAGATACTGTCTGTTTAGCATCTCCGTAGATCATTACTGTGTTGTCGTTTGTGAACAATGGGTTTTCTACGCCAGAGAAGCCTGTACCTTTACCGCGTTTGAGTACGAATACTGTGCGGGCTTCGTGGGCATTTACGATTGGCATACCATAAAGTGGTGATGATTCGTCGTTGATTGCATCTGGGTTTACTACGTCGTTTGCACCGATTACGATTGCTACATCAACATTGCTCATCTGTGGGTTCATTTCATCAGAAGTTTTGAGCTGTTCGTAAGGAACATTTGCTTCTGCCAAAAGAACGTTCATGTGTCCTGGCATACGACCAGCAACAGGGTGAATTGCAAAGTTTACTTCTGCACCATTTGCTTCGAGTTTGTCGCTCAATTCCTTTACAGCGTGCTGAGCCTGTGCAACTGCCATACCGTAACCTGGAACTACAACTACGCTCTTTGCAGCTTCAAGAATCATGTAAGCATCTTCAACAGACATAGCCTTTGGTTCTTTTGCAGGACCAGCAGCACCCTTCTTCTTTGCTCCACCAAATGTTTTAAAGAGGAGTGAAGCAAATGTTCTGTTCATGGCCTTACACATAATCAAAGTAAGGATGAGACCAGAAGCACCTACGAGACATCCTGAAACTACAAGTACAGTGTTGTTGATTGCAAAACCAGCAAATGCAGCAGCCAGACCTGACAAAGCGTTCAAGAAAGAAATGATAACTGGCATGTCACCGCCACCGATTGGAATTACCATTGTGAATCCCAAAAGGAGGAAGATTACAGTTGAAGCAATTACTCCGAATTTTTCGATTTCAGCAAGACCGAATGGATTTTCTGCATTGAAGAAAGAGTAAGCAACAATTGCAACAAGACCAAGTACACAGAGAACACCGTTTACGGCATTTTTAGCAGGAATTACCCAGCCTTTGAATGTCATTTTTCCAGAAAGTTTTCCCCAGGCTACCAGAGAACCTGTGAAAGCTACAGCACCGATTGCGATTGTGAGTCCCAATGAAACAGCAGAGAAAGCATCACCTTTTGGAGCTGCAATGTACTGTGTCAAAGCTACGAGAAGTGAAGAAAGACCACCAAAACCGTTGAACAAAGCAACAAGCTCAGGCATTCCTGTCATCTGAACTTTCTTTGACCAGATTGCACCAATTACAGTTCCAATAAGAACTGCGGCAGCAATCCGAACATAACCGTTGGCAAGAATTGAAACTCCAAATGGAGCCTTAGCTGCATCGAAAGACCATGCTGACATTACATCTTTCTGAACAAGAACTGTTACAACGGCAATGAGCATACCAACTGCTGAGTAGAAGTTACCTTTGCGAGCTGTAGCTGTTTTACCCAAAAGTTTGATTCCTCGAATAAAGAAAATACAAGAAATCATGTAAAGAATTTTAATCAATGTATCATTCATAATTGTTTAAGAAAAAGTTTTCTCCGTCACCTCGACCAGGCTCGAAATGACAGTTACGCTATTTCTTTTCCTCCTTTTTCTTGAACATACCAAGCATGCGGTCTGTTACCATGTAACCACCGATTACGTTGATAGTAGCAAATACGATTGCGAGGAATCCGAGGATTGCACCAACTTTTCCGCCGATTGTTACTGCGGCAGCTGTGATGGAAATAGCACCAACAACTGTGATACCAGAGATGGCATTTGTACCAGACATCAATGGTGTGTGCAGCTGTGAAGGAACTTTTGCAATGAGTTCAAGACCCAAAAAAGCTGCGATAACGAATACGAAAATAAGCATTATATCCATAATTTTCTCCTGTTTTATCACTGTCATTTCTAGTGATATATTACCAATGTCATTTCGACTGAGCGAAGCGAATGGAGAAATCTGTTACTTCAATCGTATTATAGATTTCTCGACTACGCTCGAAATGACAAAAATCTTATGCCTTGAATCTCTCGTGAATAATCTGTCCGTCTTTTGTGAGGAGACAGCCCTTCATGATTTCATCTTCAAGATTAACTTTGAATTCTTTAGCTTCTTTGTCATAGAAACCAGCATGTGTAAGGAATGCTGTGATGTTTCCAGAGAACATTTTTGAAGCATCATACGGAACCTGACGTTCAAGCAAATCTCCAGACATGATTGTTACGCCGTTTTCTGTAACAACATTTTCAAAGAGCTTTGAACCTTCAACATTTCCACCAGTTGAACAAGCCATATCAACAATGATTGAACCTGGCATCATTCTGTCGATTACATTTTTTTCGATAAGACGTGGAGCTTTGCGTCCGAAAACTTTGGCAGTTGTGATTACGATATTTGCTTTTTCACAAACTTTAGCCTGAGCTTCCTTCTGTTTTGCAATCTGCTCTGGAGTAAGTTCCTTAGCATATCCCTGAGAAGTCTGACCCATTTCACCAAGGTCGATTTTTACAAATGAAGCACCCAAAGATTTAACCTGCTCTTCAACAACAGGACGAGTATCAAATGCGTCAACACGAGCACCAAGACGTTTTGCAGTAGCGATAGCCTGAAGACCTGCAACACCAACACCGATGATGAAAACACGTGCAGGATTGATTGTACCAGCTGGAGTAACCATCATAGGAAGGATTTTTGGAAGTTTTGCAGCTGCATTGAGAACTGCAACATAACCTGCCAAAGAAGTTTGTGAAGACTGAACGTCCATTTTCTGAGCAAGAGTTGTACGAGGAATCATTTCCAGAGAAACAGCCTGAATTCCGTTTGAAGCAAATTCATTGAGCAATTCCTTGTTGTTGAATGGATCCATGTAGCTCAGGTGAAGAGTATCTTTTTTGAGGCCCGAAATTGACTCAGGCTTCATGATTCTTACAACGATTTCAGAATCAGCATAAGCCGACTCTTCCGAATCAACGATTGTGGCACCGGCAGCCTTGTAAGCTTCATCAGTAAAGCCACTTTTTGAACCTGCTCCTGCAACGACTTTGATTTCAAAGCCCATTGGAACAAGTTTCTTTACATCATCAGGAATAAGAGCAACGCGTGTCTCGCGCTCATCCTTTTCCTTACAGACAAGAACTTTTTTCATATCTGTCTCCTATAAAATTTGACAGGAACTCAAAATTAAAAGTGCAACGCACTCTATCAAGCCCCTTTTAAGTTTCAGTTATCCAAAACACTAATGGAATTCCTAAAAATTTGATTTTTAGGAATACGCCGATATTTTATCAAATTTCAACTTTCATCACAAATCTTCTATATAAATAATGTTAGATAAACTTGTGAGAAAGTCGAATTTTTATAAAAAAAAGCAGAAATTTTTTGGAAAATTTAGCTGGCCCAATCCACCATGCTGAGGGAGGAATTCTGGCAGAATGGCTCAAAATCTCTGGTGTTATGGGTAACGAGAATCATTCCGTTTGCAAGAGCCGTAGCCGCAATCTGAGAATCGTAGGAACCCAGAGAAACACCCTGATTTTCGCACTTTGCCTGAACTTCCCCGCAGATTCTTGCAGCAAAAGCGTCGTATTCTATGATGGGAACATTGTTCTGCAGTCCATCAATAAAATTCTGCAGTCTGGACTTTCTTTTTCCATCAGGAAGCCTTTCAACACCATGAACCAATTCTTGCCAAGTAACTGAAGAAATTGCACTTATTGTTCGATAAGCTTCATAAGACTGGATTACATTTTCATTTGGATATGGCTTCGTAAATTCAGAAACCACATTTGTATCAAGAAGATAAACTGGATTCATTTTTTACATCTCCTATTAATCAAAACATTTTCCATAGTTTTTTGGAGGGTGCCTTCTGTCACGGTGAAGCCAGTCATCATCACCAAATTCTTCCAGCAAATCCTTGTTTTTTTCTCTCCAGTCGGACAGCCAGTTTGTTTTTTTTGAATTTGATTTCAACACCTCATTTTCATAATCTGTCCAGCTCAAAATAACAGCAACAGGCTTATCATGACGGGTGAGTTCAACAACTTCTCCATTTTCTGCGGTTTTAATATATGCCGAAAGATTGTTCCGGGCTTCGTAAATAGATGCTCTGCACATAGTTTAAATATATAAAAAATTAGCCAGAAGTCAAGATTTTAGCGTGAATTTTCACAATATACATTTTTTGGATTTCATATTAGAATTGAATAAAGTACGGTGGTTGAGCCTGTTCAAACCACCTTTAACAAATCTCTGGTCATTTCAACAGGCTCAATGACCACATGGAGCTTTAAATGAGCAAAATTGCTATCAGAATCAATTCTGCAGACGTAGTTGCCGTTGCCCTTGAACCACTTGTAAAAGGCACAACTGTAACTCTCGAAGCAATGGACAATGTTCCAGAAGTAACTGTAACTCTTCAGGAAGACATTACTGCTGGCCACAAATTCGCACTCCGCGACATCAAAAAAGACGAACCAATCATCAAGTACGGCTACCCAATTGGTGCTGCTACAGAAGAAATCAAAACTGGATGCCATGTTCACACTCACAACATCCATACTTTGCTTTCTGACAAGCTTGAATACACATACAACGAACCTGCAGCAAAGGCTGCTTACGACGCATGGTACAAGGACACTGAAAGCCTCCGCACAAATGTTCCAACTGTAAACGTTTACAAGCGTCCAGACGGAAAAGTTGGTTCACGCAACGAAATCTGGATTGTTCCACTTGTTGGTTGTGTAAACAAAATTTCTGAAAATCTTGCAAACTGGGGAAATGCTCAGTTCTGCGGCGGTGAACCAAAGGCTAATGAAGTTGGCGGAATTGAAGGCGTTTTCACATGGACACATCCTTATGGCTGTTCACAGATGGGCGGCGACAAAGAAACTACAGCAAAAGTTCTTGCAAACCTTGTAAAGCATCCAAATGCAGGTGCAGTTCTTGTAGTTTCACTTGGTTGTGAAGAATGTAACGTTCCATACTTCAAGGAATTCTTGGGCGAATACGATGAAAACCGCGTTAAGTTCATGGTTACTCAGGAACACGAAGATGAAATGGAGCAGGGCAAAAAGCTCCTCAAAGAACTTGCAGAATTTGCTGGTAAATTCAAGCGTGAGCCAGCACCTCTTACAGACATCGTTCTTGGTATGAAGTGCGGTGGTTCTGACGGTATGTCTGGAATCACTGCAAACGCTCTCATCGGTCGTATCTGTGATGCAATGACAGGTATGGGCGGACGCGTAATGCTTACAGAAGTTCCAGAAATGTTCGGTGCTGAACAGATGCTCATGAACCGTTGTGTTGACAAGGCTCGCTTTGACAAGACTGTTGACCTCATCAACGGATTCAAAGATTACTATGCCCGCCACAATCAGGTTTGCTACGAAAATCCTTCTCCAGGAAACAAAGCCGGTGGTATCACAACTTTGGAAGACAAATCTCTTGGTTGTGTTCAGAAGGGTGGTAAGGCTCCAGTTACTGGCGTTCTCAAATACGGTGAAAGACTTCCACAGGAAAATGTTGGCCTTACACTTTTGGAAGGTCCAGGAAACGACATCGTTTCTACAACTGACATGACTTCTGCTGGTGCAAACATCATCCTGTTCTCTACAGGTCGCGGTACACCACTTGGAGCACCAGTTCCAACAGTTAAAATTGCAACAAACCATCCATTGGCTCAGAAAAAATCTGGCTGGATTGACTTTGATGCAGCTCGTCTTCTTGATGAACCTTCAGACAAGGTTCGTGACGCACTTCTCCAGCAGATTGTTGACATCTGTTCTGGCCGTGCAGTTACAAAGAACGAAAAGAACGGTTATCGTGAAATCGCAATTTTCAAAGACGGCGTAACATTGTAATTGAAGATGGAAGATTGATTAAAAAGGGCTGCCTTGAAACTTTGTTTTTGGGACAGCCCTTTTTTTTGCCATATGCTAATTGCTACTGACGTAAGAAGGGTTTCTTTTTTATAGCATTGTATAATGATTAGTAGCTAATTTAATCACATAAAGAAATTTCGCAGGTATCGAAATTTATAGTCCAATTACTTGTAGAACCTCTGCCTTCCAAGCAATATTTAGCTCCAATTTCATTCCACCAGTTTTCAAATTTTTCATTTGTCTTAGATAAGTCTGAGATTACTTTTTCATAAATAGCATCATCATCCTTTAAAGACTTCACCAAGTCAATTAATGAAAGTTTTCGCATATATAGATTTTTGATCTCATCTCGTTCTTCTTGTAAAACTTTTCCAATAATTTTCATATAATATATCCTTAAAAAGAGTGTTGTTTCTGAATTTTTTTTACCAGTGGGTCTGTATAATTATTTTCCTTAAAGTCGATGATTTGATTAAATAGGGGATTTAATAATTTGAGCTTGCACAAAAGTTTTCTGGATAATTCTCTTTCTAAATGAGAAATTACACATTGTTGATAGGAAGGAATATTTAATTCATTTGTTGAAATCTTGTTTTGAAAAACACATCTGTTGCAATGATATGCATCACATTCTTTGCAAATTGGTGCATAATCATATTTTAGTAAATGTTCATTTAAGATTTTTACATTACCTATATTTCCAATATCTTGTTTATTCGCAAAATAAAATGCTGGACATAAATAGATATTACCGTCTGGTGCCAATGTGTAATGACGAATTCCAGCATTGCAACTATTTTCTTGAACTAAAAACCATCTGTCTGTAACAAAGTTTATTTCAGGTAATTTTTCTTTTGTATCTTTATAAATACTTACCAATAAGTCGAAACACGTGTTGAGAACATTTTCATAATTTATCAAATCTTTTTCAGTCCAGAATTCGATATCTGTTATGATAAATGATAATTTTTTAAACTTTTTCTGCATCTGTTTAAGAATTACTGGGTATTTTGCAACATCTTTCTTTTCAATTAAAATTATAAAAACAAATTCCTCAGAATTGTTAAAAGTTGAATGTTCAATATCATTTGCATAAAGAACATTCACGTCTGCAATATTATGCTCTGAATAATGCTGTATGCTGCAGTAATCTTCATTTTCAAGAACACTTTTTATATCTTGTGGTATAGGTGATTCTGGAAATACAACATTGATATTAATCTTATTAGCTTTTGAATATTCAAAGCATTCTTTTAAATCTTTTATACTTAGCCATTTTGCAGCATTCTTTTTCTCTGTCGTATAATGGCAAAACTGAACAGAGTCATCTGACAGGAGTACGTTTATCGATTCAATCATTTTTTTTCGCCTCCATAAGTCTTTGTTGAAAGTAATTGTTAGCTCGTACTCTGGCTTTATGCATTTTACAGATATAAGTCGCTCTCTGGTAAATCGTATCAGTTGCTGCGGAATCATAATTGAAACCAACACACCATGCACATCCAGATGCTATTTCACAATTTATGCATTCTTCGGTTGATTGGGAAAATTTATCTAAAGTTAAAAAGGGTCTCAGTTTATTGAAATCAAGTCCTGAATTTATATTACCGACTGAAACAGTTGTTTTTTTCTGAGACATACTAAAAGGTGTAAAACGAACACATGGGTAAAAATTTCCATGACCATCCAAAGCTATCATGTTTCGTCCACTTCCACACCAATTGTCATTGTTGTTTTCAGGCTTCCCTATGGATTCAGAAAAAAATGAACATTGATAATCTATGTAATATTTATCATCTATTATCTTATCTGCCAGTTTGATTAATTGTTCTCCAAAAATCTTATCATCATTTTCTTTCCACACATTTTCAAATACAACATTACTATTTACCGTTTTTATTCCTAAATTAAACAAATGAATAATCGAATCAGCTAAATATGGCATGTCATCTGATGCAACAGTAACTTTGGTTGAAGCATTTGGAAAATCTTTTAACCACAATGGAATTTGTTTTATGACTTCATCATATGAACCTTTCCCATTTGGAAATATTCTGTTCAGATTATGTTTTTCTCTTGTTCCATCAATAGTTATACCTATTTCAAGATGAGCCCGATTATTTGAAATAAATTCCCTTACCTTTGGATCTGAATATAATAATCCATTGGTGCTGACATTAAACATATAGTCATTGAACCAAGGATGATTAAGTTCATACATTCTTTTTTTTATATATGAGGAAATTTTGTTCATTAAATCAACTTCAAGAAATGGTTCTCCACCTATGAAATCGAAAACAATTCTTTTATGTGAAAAAATATGAGGGTTTTCCAATAGATAATCAATGCCTTTTTGAGCAGTTTCAAAAGTCATATGATTTTCCCTGTTTTTACCAGCAAAATAACAGTACTTACAGATCAACTGACATGCTTCTGTAAGTACAAAAGTAAAGGTCAAGGGAAAATTTGAGTTAAGTGACTTAAAAGCATCAATTTCTAATTCGCCATGTTTATTCATTTACAGCAATTATTACCAAGTCCGTGCACTTGAAAATTTGCAGCTACCAGAACAGCTACTAGAGCAACCCGCAGTGCAACTTCCCATACAGCTGCGTTCACAACTTCCATAACAAGAGCCTCCACAGGATCCCATGCAACTGTTTCTGCAGGCATAAAGTGCTTGTAAAACTTGAGAATCTTCTGCACAGTTTTCAACAATGGAAAGGTCTTCCCTTGTTTTTTCAACAGAAACATTTTGCTCTTCTGTAGTTTTTGATACAGTTGCATTTGCAGTCCAACCAGATGAAAGGAGCATAGCAACTGGTAGTGCAACATTTAAAATATCTTTTGTTGTTTTTTTCATAAAAACACCCCATTGTTACATTGGTTATTTAGCCTAATGTTTGTTTGATGTTGTTTTTTATAGTTTGCCCAATTAACGAATCAAGATTAGTCAATTCCTTAATTATAGGTGTAACTTGATTTATATTTACAGGAAATCTTTTACCTGTTGAGTTCCAAATATAATTCGATCCAATACTGCTCTGAACGGTGGTTAAAACTGTCTGTATATTTTTACTCAGTCCATTTGAAATTTTTGATTTGGATGATTCGATATGAATTTCGACGGAGATATATTCAACCAAATTTGAAGGATTGCTTAAATCTTCACATAGACGAATTTCATAATGGCACTGGGAAAATCCAATTTCATTGTCAGATGTGGAAATCCACATAAAGTTGTCTTTATATACGATAGGATTTTCAAATCTTCCTGCTATAAATTTAATCGGATTCTGGCCATAAAGGGATTTTTTGATGGCACTACAAACATTATCAAATTCAGTTATTGTATTTGGTCTCATAATAAAATAATAAAATACCTACGTTACTTGCTACGATTTATCGTAATAATTTTACGACATGAATTATCACTTGTCAAGGAAAACATTTAGTAAAATAAACGAAATATCGTTATATAGGACTATGGATATTCTTGAGAAAATCAGAAATTTGCGTTTAGAACGCGGATGGTCTGAATACCAGTTAGCTGAAAAATCTGAACTACCTCAATCTACAATTTCTTCTTGGTATAGAAAAAATATGCAGCCATCTATTTGTTCGCTTGAGAAAATATGTGATGCTTTTAATATTACTCTGGCACAGTTTTTTTCATCTTCATCAATGGTTGATCTTACAGAAAAACAAAATGAGTTGTTGAATGAAATTAATAGACTGACTTCTGAGCAACAAAACAATTTATTGATTTTTTTAAAAAGTTTATGAAAAATTCATCTAATACTGTGTCTTTGATGTTGCCCGAACGACTGCGACTAAAAAGGGACAGAACAGTGGTTTTGACCAAGCTCAACCACCGCCCTGTCCCTTTTTGTTTGTCCTTACGGACATTTTTCATATCCCTGACGCGGAATTAAATAGGTTTTATTTTTTCGAAATGTTCGCCAGAAACAGCGAGATTCCAGGCCGCATATGCTTCTTCTTCATGTAAAGCTAACCATCCGACAACAATCTTTAATTGTTTTGGTGGTAATCTCCCTGCCAGCAATTCACCATCAATTGCAATTGCAGCTTTATATTCACCATAATATACATGTACATGAGGTTTATTATGCTCTTTATTATCACGAAAAAGCATATAAATTACCATTCCTTCAAATCTGCTTAATTCTGGCATTATCTTTCCTTTATGCTGTAAATTCCTGAGAATACTTATAACTTTCCAAATACATAGTTTCCGGAGCAATGTCTATTTCTCCATCCATCCAGGAAACAAATCCGTATGTTACTTTTGCGGTCTGACGATTTTTTTCTTCTGATAAAGGAACATAAGCGGAACCTTTATTTAAAAGAGAAAGCACATCAAACAGACGGACTTCACCAGTCGAGAAGGTAACAAGCATCATAGCTGAATCTAATAACTTGATCGAAGAAACTTCGATAGAAGGAACTAATTCGCCTGCATAGCAGATACCGTCTTTTATATACATTTACTTGTCATCCTTTTTTATAATAAAGTATACCTTAATTTTTTTCTATCTTGAAAAACTATCCTTATCATTCTGAATTTTTTCCCACAATTTCAAGTCCATCCTCCATTACCTTGCACAGCATGAACCATACTTCAACGCCATTTTCCTGAGCTTCTTTAAGTGCCGTTCCAAATTCCGGGTGAGTTTCTGTGTTTGGAAGAACTTTATCAATTCCTTCCATTTGAATTACAAAACCTACGGCACATTTGTAGCCGTTTTTAGCTGCGGCTGCCAGTTCCCGTAAATGCTTTACGCCCCGTTCAGTTGGTGCGTCTGGAAAATAACCTGTGCCGTCAATTTCAAGGGTACAGCCCTTTATTTCAACGAGCCATTTTTCATTCTGTTTTTCAAGGTAAAAATCTATTCTGGAATTTCCAAAGGTAAATTCCGGCTTTATGAAATCGTAATCCTGTTTCAAAAGCCACTCATGCATAACTTTGTTTGGAGCCTGAGAATCCATATTTATGAGTAAGGGTGAATTTAGTTTTGGAGAAGTGGTATTTTTATAAACTGCAATCAGGGCAAACAAAGTTTTTCGCTTGCCCGAAGAAGCCCTGAAATCTTCCAGAATGACTTTTGAACCTGGCAAAAGAAGTTCCTTGCAGCGGCCTGTGTTTTTAACGTGAACCGTCTCGATTTTTCCCTCAATTTCAACATTTGCAATGAAGCGGTTTGGACGGTCGATGAATTTTCCTATTGTAATTTTGCTGTATTTCATAAAAAAAGGGCTGTGCCCGTACAGACACAGCCTTTCTAAAACTTAGTTGCTTTCTGCAGCACCTGGAAGACCGATGTCCTTTCTGTAGAACATTCCTTCAAATTTTACGCCTTCAAGAGCTTCGTAAGCTTTCTTCCATGCTTCGTCAAATGTGTCTCCGTGAGCAGAGCAGGCAAGAACACGACCACCGCTTGTAATCTGTGTTGGAGTTGCTGCACGACGGTCTTTGATTGCTCCGGCAATGAACACCTTTGCTCCGGCAGCGCTGATCTTTGCATCATCGTAAGTGATAACTTTTCCCTTTGGATAGCTTGCAGGATATCCGCCGGAAACTGCAACTGGTGCAACCTGGAAACCACTCTTCCACTTCATTTCAAATTCGTTCAAAGTGCCGTTCATAATAGCCTGACACAAATCAGCAAAGTCAAAATCCATCATTGGAAGAACAGCCTGTGTTTCTGGGTCACCAAGGCGAACATTGTATTCCAGTGCCTTTGGACCATTCTTTGTAATCATAAGACCAAAGAAGATGAATCCACGGTAATCCATTTTTTCTGCAACAAGACCTTTAAGTGTTGGCTGAAGAATATCCTTGTCAAAAGCAGCCATTGTTTCTGCAGTAACATCAGAAAGCGGACAAACTGCACCCATTCCACCAGTATTTGGTCCCTGAGCACCGTCCATAAGTCTCTTGTGGTCGCGGGCTGGCAGGAATGCCTTGATGCAGGCTTTTCCATTTGCAGCAGATTCTTCTGTAACACTTACTGCAGCCAGAACAGAAATTTCAACACCCTGCAAATATTCTTCAATTACGAGCTTGTCGCCGGCTGAACCAACCTGACCGCCCATTAAATCTTCAACAGCTTTGAGTGCTTCTTCCAGAGTCTTTGCAACAACAACACCTTTTCCTGCAGCAAGACCATCAGCCTTGATAACGATTGGTGCACCTTTTTTCTGAACATAAGCCAATGCTTCAGCCTTGTCTGTAAATGTCTGAGAATCAGCGCAGGCAACACCGTATTTCTGCATGAAAACTTTAGAAAGATCTTTTGAAGCTTCAAGAGCAGCACCCTTTGCCTTTGGACCAACAGTTGGAATTCCTGCGTTCCACAAAGAATCTGCAATTCCTTCTGCCAATGGATCTTCTGGTCCGATTACAGCGAATTCAACTTTTTCGTTCTGAGCGATTTTTGTTACAGCCTCAACAAAAGACAGATTTTCCAATGCAGGATCGTCTTTTGGGTTCACATTTCTACATTTTGCTTCGTATTCTGTACCGCCGTTTCCAGGAACGCAGATTACTTCAGTTACTTTTGCGCTCTGTGCAAGTCTCCAGCTGATTGTGTGCTCTCTTCCGCCGCTTCCGGCAACCAAAACTTTCATAGTTTTCTCCAATATATTTTGTTTTATATGTATTTTGCGATCATCTTTGCGACAACAATGGCGAAAGTGATTTTTTCTTTTGCGAAGGTTCTTGCAGGCCTGTACAAATCGTAGCAAACCAATGCCTTTGTATTTCCGTTTTCATCCTTGCAGTTCACTTCGATTGTTGAGGCGATTCCGTTGGTGTTGTACATGTCGTAGCGCTGACTGTTGATTGAGTCCAGAACATTTGTGTTGTCCAGGTGAAGGAAATCGAATTCATTGAAGAATTTGAAATATTCACCGCCATCAATCACACTTTTTCTGTATTCGTTCTGATCTGCGCCCAAAATGTAGAATGGTTTGAAATTTGAGTCGTAAACAGTAATTTTGCTGATGTTCAGATATTTTAAAAGCTCGTCCAGCGCAGTCTTTACAAAATCTCCCTTCTGTTCAGAAAGAATTGAAAGAATGTTCAGCTCTGCATTTGATGAATCAAAATAGAACTTGCCGGAAGAAATTTTGTTTTCTTTATACTCATTTTCTGCAAGAACCTTGTCATGAATTTCAGGCTTATAGATGATGTAGCAGTTTCTGCCTCTTTCTTTGGCAATGTAAAGACATTTGTCCGCCATTTTGAACAAGCCGTCATAGTCCTTTGCATTTGAAGGAAATCTTGCAATACCCATTGAACAGGTTACAACGCTTTCCGGGTCAACAGAAGTTATGCTCCACTGGATTCCGGTCCTGATGTTTCGGGTTACGTTTCTGATGTCGGCTTCTTCTGTTCTGTCCAGAATGATCATGAACTCGTCGCCACCAATTCTGCCTGCAATTCCGATTCCGTTTATTGCGTCCTTGATACAGCTTGAAACGGCAACCAGAACTCTGTCACCAAAAATATGGCCGTAAGTATCGTTGCATTCCTTGAATTTATCAACATCGATTATGATCAGGGAACAAGGCATTTTTTCTTCATTGATTTTTTGAACTGCCAGTTCCGTGATTGCCTTTTTATTGTAGAGACCTGTGAGACCGTCTTTTTTTTCTGAATAAAGGTTGGTTGAAGGATCGGATTTTTTGCCCTGATTTATGCTTCCAACAATCAATGCACTGCTTCTGGTCTGAGTTTTAAGCGTGTGAACAGTGAGAGGTTTTTTTTCTGAAAGCAGGAAGTTGTAGTATTTGTTGGCTTCCATTTTTTCAAGATCCTCAAACATGCTTCTGTACTGGGCGCCGGAATCATTGTGTCTAAGGTTCAGCTTGAAGGTTGTCTCAAAGTAAACCTTGAATTCTTCAGTTGTGCCGCTGAAAATTGTGTTCAAATCCTTTGTATTCTTTAAAATGAATTTTGAACCGTTAAAGATGAAGTAATATGCGTCAAAATTCTGAAGAAGTGCTGTGTATTCACGGCTTTCAAGAAGTGCTTTGTCCAAAAGCTCCCGGGAATATGAAAGTTCTTCAAGAATTATTTCAAAAATTTCCTGATTTACGGATTTTACAGTGAAGATGCAGGTGAGCAGATTTTCGTTTGGTCTGATTCTTACAATAAAATTGCTGGTCTCGCTTTCATCACCCTTATAGTTTGAGAGAAATGTCTTGAAGTTAAAAGAATCAGTTTCTGAAAGAATGCAGGAAAGATTGATGTTTTCAAATTCAGTTTTGTGGAGAAGTCTAAGGAAATTTCTGTTGCCGTCCACAACGTTGAGATCCTTGTCAATTTTGAATGAGATGTCACTGAGTCGCCGCTGATTTATCGGACCTTCCATTTGATTTTCTCCCCAAAAAAATATTCGTATAATTATATCACAAATTTAAAAAAATAACACCGATAATGTAGTCATGGAATATTTTTTTCTATTCATTGCGGTTGTGATACTTGTGCTGGGATTTATGATTTTTTCAAGGCTCAGCTTAAAATTTGGTTCCGGTAAAAGGGAAAATGAAATTTTCAGAAAGCAGAAGACTGAAGACGGAAAAGTTGATTTTGTGCGCTGTCCTCTGTGCAACACACCTTTGGCAAAAAATGAGGATATGTTTTCAAGAATTTACAGACCAATGAACACGCCGGATCAAAGAATGACGGTTCACGGCTGTCCCCATTGCTATCCAAAACTGGAAGCCGGAGTAAAAAGAATCTGTCCAGTGTGCAGAAAGGATGTTCCAATGGACGGTGAGCTGATTGCAAGGCTTTTTAACAGAACTGAAGGCAAAAAGCACGTTATGATTACCGGCTGTACAGTTTGTTACGCAAAGAAAAAATAGAAAAATCTGTTAAAATTTCATTCGTCCCCGCAAAGATCTGGCCAGTGTGAGACGGTCAGCATATTCCAGGTCACCGCCAACAGGAAGCCCGGAAGCAAGCCGAGTTACTGTAACTTCCTGAAATTCTGAAAGCAAACGCTGAATGTAAAGGGCCGTAGTGTCACCTTCCACCGTTGGATTTGTGGCCAAAATCACTTCTTTAATCTGACCGTTTCGGACTCTCTCCAGAAGCTGTGCAATTCTAAGCTGGTCAGGACCAATTCCTTCAAGGGGAGCAATAACTCCACCCAAAACATGAAAAAGTCCAGAAAATTCGTGGGAGCTTTCAATTGTGTTCACGTCCTGAGGCTGCTCCACAACGCAAAGCAAACTCTGGTCACGCAGAGAATTTGAACAGATTGGACAAGGGTCAGATTCAGTCCAGGCACCGCAGATTGAGCAGGCGTGGATTTTTTCCTGAAGAGTTGCCAGCTGGTTTGCAAATCGCTTTACCCAGGTTGAATCAGCTTTGAGAATATAGTTTACAAGTCTTCCTGCAGATTTTTTTCCAATGCCCGGCAGCCGTGAAAAAGAATCCGTAAGTTCATCAATAGCAGTCATATTTTAATCTTACATTCCAGGTATGTTCAAACCGCCCAGAAGCGATGAGGATTTTTCCTTGATTTTTTCCTGAACCTTATCCATTGCGGCGTGATGTGCAGCCTTGATAAGATCCTGAAGCATCTGAACATCTCTTGGATCAACGGCAATTGGATCCAGTTTTACATCAACAACTTCAAATTTTCCGTTAAGAGTAACCTGAACGATGTTTCCGCCGGAAGAACCAGTTTCAACGATGTTTGCCAATTCTTCCTTCATATTGTTCATTGTGCCTTCAAGATTTTTGAGATTCTTCATCATTTCAAAAGGGTTGATAGCCATATATGTCTCCTGCGCTTATTCATTTTCCTCAGCATCATCAGTCTGGATTTCTTCTGCCTGTGATTCTGAATCGTTATTTTGTTCAATTTCCTGTTTTTTCTGAGAGTCAGCCGCAATTTCCTGATCAGTTTTCTTGGAATGACCTACAATCTGTCCCTTAAAAATTGAACAGAGAAGCTTAACTTCTTCCGGTGCGTTTTCATCAAGGTTCACCCTTTGCTGCTGCAGAAGATTTACCTGAAAATTTGTCTGCTGGCCACAGAATTTTGTAAGGAATTCTGAAATCTTTTTCTGGTTTGAATCCAACTGCATCTTCAGATAGGTGGACTGAACCACAGTTGTGACCAAATTTCCGTTCTGTAGCCAGGGACCAGTCTGATAAAGAGAACCAGCCAGCATAGGCTCCTGAATTGAAAGCTGTTTTAAAACCCTGCTTCTAAAATCCCCAGGTTCGTCTGTTCCGTCTGCTTCTGTTTGTTCAGGCGGTACAGCTCCGCCATTGCTAAAAGATTGTGGTGGCAGGTCCTGAGGTGTTGGATCAGGTGGAGCAAAATTTTCGTCCATTTCCGGATCTGAAACCGGCGGTTGATTAGAAAAATCAGTTGGAGCCGCTGACTGCATTCCTGCCAATGCGCTGAAGGTTGGAATTGCTTTTGGCGCGTTCTGAACAGGTGCAGATTGTGCAGGTTGTGCTGAAGTTGAAGATGCAGCCTGTGCAAAAATATTTCTAGGCGCATTCTGAACAGATCCGTTCTGAACCGGCTGGACATTCTGAATCTGCTGAACATTCTGGACAGCCGCACTTTGAACAACTTGAGCTGGTGCCACTGGATTTGCCGCAGGGGTCTGAACTTGTGCTGGTTGTGGTGCAGTTTTTACAACCTGAGCCGATGCGTTTCCCAGTAAAAGAGCCTTGGCTTCATCCAGAGCCTTTTTTACTTCTGAAGGAGAAACATATTCACTGAGCCAGCTTAATCTTGAAAAGGCCAGTTCCAGTTCGTAGCGTGGAGAAAGTGAATAGCGGATGTCACGGAAAAGCTGCAACAGAATTGAAAGAGCTCGTTCCAGCTGAATAGGATTCCATGCTTTGAGAACAATTTCAGAAAAACGTTCACGGGCATTTCCAAGAAGAGCTTCTTTAGTAATGCCGGCACGAATCAAAAGCAGCGAACGAAGGTAATCAGTACAGTTTGAAATGAACTGTTCGATTGAAATACCGTTCTGCAAAAATTCATCAATTTTTAAAAGTGCATCCTGAGACTTGTTCTGAGCACAATCTTCAAAAATTGCATTGAGCCGCTCAACACCAACAAGACCAAGCTTGTCTCGGATTTTTTCATAAGTGATTTTATCGCCACTGAATGCTGCAACCTGATCAAAAAGAGTGTAGGCATCACGCATGGAACCAGTTGATTCTCTGGCAACCCAATAAAGAGCCTCATCTTCAGCCTGAATACCGATTTCTGCAGCAGCCTGGGCAAGCTGTTCCTTTACAGTTTCAATAGGAACAAGACGGAAGTTGAACTGCTGGCAGCGTGATTTAATGGTAGCCGGAACCTTGTGAAGTTCAGTAGTAGCAAAAATGAAAATAACGTATGGAGGCGGCTCTTCAATAGTTTTAAGCAAAGCATTAAAGGCCGAGGTTGAGAGCATGTGGACTTCATCAATGATGTAGATTTTGTAACGTGAGCTCTGTGGCGGAAACAAAACCTCATCCTTGATCTGACGAATATCATTTACAGAAGTATTTGAAGCACCGTCGATTTCAATTACATCAGTGCTCTGGCCTTTTGTAATTTCAAGACACTGCTGACACTTTCCACAAGGTGTGGCAGTAGGACCTTCTGCACAGTTGAGAGCCTTAGCAAGAATGCGGGCAGTGGAAGTCTTACCACAACCACGAGGGCCAGAGAAAAGATAGGCATGTGCAATTTTTTCTGACTGAATTGAATTTTTAAGTGTTTCAGCAACAAATTCTTGTCCAGCCAAAGCTTCAAAAGCCTGAGGACGTCGGCGGGTTGCAGTTACTTCGTATGACATATTGAATAGAATAATGGAAAAAATGGGAATTTACAACGGATAAAAAAGAAGATAGTCACCCACTTCAAAACCTTCAAAATTTCTACTATTATAAAAGCATGAGTTTTCTTAAATTAAATGATGTGACATTTACTTATCCGCCGGTTGAGGGCGATATTGATGAGAACGGAGAGCAGATTGTACCTTCTCCGGTGTTTGAACATTTTTCTGCTGAGCTTCCATCAGGCTTTGTAAGCTTTGTAGGTCAGAACGGCTGCGGAAAATCTACACTTATGCTGCTGTGTGCCGGCCGTCTTAAACCAGAAAGTGGATCAGTTACACTTTTGGATCAGAATCCCGCAGAACTTCCAGAAGAGCAGAAGAATCTCCTGGCCTCAATGATTTATCAGAACATGGAATTTGAAACAGAGGACACTGTGGACCAGCTGCTTTCATTTGTTTATGCCAACGGAAATTTAAAGGGTTCTGCAAAAGGAATCCGTTCAGAAAATGATTTGCTTTCAGAAGTAATAGATGTTTTTGAACTTAAAAATGTCTTGAACCGTGGACTTACTCATTTGAGCAAGGGTGAAATTCAGCGCGTTCTTCTCGCCTTTTCAATTCTCTACGGAAGCGCATCTGTATTCATGGATGAGCCGCTTTTTGCAATGGAACAAAAGCAAAAGGAAAACGCTCTTTCATATTTAAAGGAATTTGTTCACAAGACTGGCACAACAATCTATATTTCAATGCATGAACTGGATCTCACAAAAAAATATGCAGATACAGTTCTGCTCTTCTTCCCTAACCGTGATATGTCATTGGGAACACCGGATGAAGTTCTGAACCGTGATGATGTGGAGAAAGCTTATGGTGTTCCATACGCAATGCTCAAAAATCACGAGGACTTAAACCGCGAATATCTGAACAATCTGAGTGAACAGCTTGGAAATTCAGAAAATAAGGAATAGGCTGCCACCCGCAAGCGGGTCGGGCTATTCAGGGTTCCGGCTTTCGCCTTCATTGCTTCGCAACGCCTTCGGCGCCCTTACTATCCCTGGCAGAACTACTTCAGAACCTTCCATTCTGACACGATGAAAAAACCGTCCTTCAGGCGCTGGTAAGCAGGGCCTTTGGGATTTTCTATTTCACCTGTCAGTTCCAGAAGCTCCCCCTGGTGGGAGCTTATTTCTTTTAAAGTAAAGGCAGAACCTTCGGCAATTTTTAAGCCATAAGTTTGACCATCAACGGTAACGATTCCAGGAAATTCAACAGGAGCGTTTCCGTAGAAATTTATGTGACCCACAACAGTTGCAGGAGCTTTTCCATAGCCGAATGCGAATCCACAAATCAAAGCAAATAAAAATGAAGCCAAAGCAAATCTTTTCATAATAAAATCCTCCTTCTATTGAACTATAAGATAAATTTTAAGGCCTACCGCACCTTCTGCAGAAAAATCTATTGTCGCCTTTCCATTAAAATCTCGAAGGGAGTCTGTTTTTGCAATTCCGTGCAGGGTAATTCCATAATTTGGTCGCAGAATTTTCGTACCTGTCCGATTCTTGAATATAACAGGTCCTTTCCAGCCATAATCTGCATAGACATTTTGCGACAAAGTTGTATAGTTTGCAGGATCGTTCAAAGCAGTTTGATATGTCCTGGTTTCAAACAAATCGATTGCTTTCATTGGGAATGTGTAGTTTTCAATTCCATAAGAAATATTTGTATTTGCATCCTGATTATGAGTATATTTTGAATTTCTCAACAGTGCCAAAAGAAATTGTTGAAAAAGTTCATCAAATGTAAAATTTGTTGGGTTCAATTTGTTGACGGCAGCTGTTATCGAATGCAAATCATTGCACTCATTCTGCGTCATTTCTTTAATTAGTTCTGCTCCACCATATTGTCTGGCCAGCCATGAACCAAAGGCATAGAAATTAGCGTATGAAATAGAAGGATATCCCTGATTGTATTCATTTATTCCAGAAGCGGGATAATTTAGAACAAATTGAGCCAAACGCTGCTTTGGACTTTTTGCATCAGGTATTTCAAGTTTTTCCTGCAGCATATCTTCTGCCAGCATTGCAAGCATTTCGCTATAAGATGTGCTTGGTACCTGTCTTTTGAATCCTTTTTTTAAGGGATTGAAGATTTTCTGAGAGAACATCAGCATGTGCTGAAATTCGTGGGGCAATGTAGACTTGAACTCACCGGTTTTTACGTATGCAGAATCAAGATAGAAACATTTTCCTTCATTTGATGACTCCACATTTTTGACTGAGTAAAAATCCTTGGTTGCACAATAACCCATAACAGATCCGGTGTTGGTACTTGTATAGTCACCGTTTATGTCAAAGACGATTATGTTGATTTTGTTACCGGTTTTTGAGGCAAAATTCATGCTGTTGAATATTGTTCCATAATAAGTATCGTTCACAAGATAGTTGAACTCATTTCCAAAAACATGGGTTATATATGGATACATTGTATCAAAAGCCTGCTGAATTGCTTCTACATCAGTTTTAGAAACCTGATTTTCTGTTTTATAGTAATTTGAGCTGTAGTAGCCATCAACAACCCATACATAACAGTAAGTTCCGATTTTCTGCAGAGTTGCAGGCCTTTTATTTTGAGCCTTGTCATTTTTTTCGTCATTGATCCAGAAGTATTCTCTTGAACCTTCTTTATAATCTATTTTTTGGTTAGGATAGGTGTCGGTTGGACTTTCGTTTGGAGTCAATACAGCTCTACAGGAACTTCTATTGATTTCTGGAATCTGATAATGCTTCAAATGATTTTCTAGGTCTGCTTCTTCATTCCGAATGTTCAGATCCTCAATCGGTGCAAAATCATCTGAAGTTGTAACGGCCCTTCCGCTATTGGTTGTGACAAATCTGGTATCTTCAAAATTAAAGCTGAACTGGGTTGGATTCACCTTTGCGTAGTACAGGTGTTTCCCTCTTGGAAGATTTGAAATGTTTACAGTCTTCACATCGTCGTCAATTTCAAATATTGGTGACTCCTTGTAGTCCCAGGTTTTTGTGATGGTTGCGTATTTGGTTTGATAAGCCTTTAACCCTCCAGAACTTTCCAAAAATTCCAAAAATTGCACACAACCGGCAAGCAAAAATCCCAGCAAAGATATGGCTATCACGGTAATTTTATTTTTTTTCATAATTTTTCCCTTAATTCGAATCACGAAATAAACAACTTACTGTACAATCAGATACATTTTGAGGTCTTTGGAACCATTTCCACCAAAGTTTACAGTAATTTTTCCATCATCTTCAGTTATTTTTGCAATTCCGTGGATAGAAAATCCGTACATTTGTTTAAGCTCAAGTGCAGTGTTTTTGTTAAAAAGCATAGGTCCAAAACCGTTATACTCAGAATAAAAAGACGACTCATTTGATCTGAATATTGATGAACCGTTTATTGCATATAGATATTTGTTGTTAATTTTTGTGTCACTGAACAAATCGATTGCATTCATAGGATAATTGTAATTTTTGTAGCTAACTAATTTTGACGCTGCCTTATTTAAGGTATAGCGTTCACTGCCAGTGATTGCCTGCATGAACTGCAAAATCAATGTGTCCATATCAATATTTGTCGCCATTGTGATAGCCTTATTGTCTGTGTAGTTATTCCTCATTATTCGCTGAACAAGGGATGCTCCGCCATATTCTCTACAAAGCCAGGCTCCAAAAGCATATGCGTTTGAATATGATGCAGATCTGCTGTCTTGGTCAGTATTATTAAATTGTCTTATACCTGACTTATAGTAGGCTGCATTGAACCACTGAAGTCTGCCTTTAGGAGATTCTTTGTCTGAAATTCTAAGATAGGACTGCATCATGTCCTCGCAAAGCATGCTGAGCATTTCATCAAGGTTTGTATCTATAGGATTTGCAGTATTGTTTTCCTGTTCATAAAATCTAGTATTTTTCTGATAAAAAGAAATCATGTGCTGAAATTCGTGGGCCAATGTTGAAATGGATTCGTTATATTTATTTACAGCAGAATAAGCATCTATATAAAAATATTTTCCCCAATTTGAATAGTTGATAGCCGCATCATTGCCAGTCAACTCATCAAAAGAAAAATAGTAATCCTTGGAACTGAATTCTCCCAGAATTGTATCGCCAGGAATATCACAGATTACGATATTTATCATGTTTCCAGTATCAGAATTTTCTTCTATATCTTCTAGTGATATAATCTGATTTCCTTTTTCATCATAGGAAATTTCGTAAAGATAGTCTGATTCATTTCCGTATATATTTGTAATGAGTGGGTACATTTCATCAAATTTATTGGCAAAGTTCTGTGCAATTTTTGCATCAATCTTGTTTCCGCTTGCATTGCTTGTAAAATATCCGTCAACAACCCAGACATAGCAATAAGTTCCTGCTGCACGCAAATATGCAGTTCTGCCAGTGTAGCTTCCGGAAGATGTTTCAATGTTCAGTTCTTTTGGAGTTCCAATTTGATATGCTGGAAATCCAGCAGTTCTAGCTGCTGAGCGAGCAGAAGGTGTTTTTTTCACTATTTGGGCATTTTCAAATCTTGGATAATTGTGAATTTTATATTCCCAAGTGTTCGCATCTGTAAAGCTTTCTGTTGTGTTGAATTTTGTTATTTCAGAAGAGGTAGCGGGAACAATGCTTCTTGCATCACCAGTAAAGCTTTCAACTCTTCGAGTGTTGGAGTCTGATATATCACGATTGCTTGGATTGATTTTTGCAAGGTAGACTGTTGAGCCCTTTGGAAGTTCTTTAAGGCTTACAGAAGTTTCATACGAATATACTTCGTGAATTGTGGCATCCTCTTCCAATCCAAACAACCCATCCAAAAATTCACAGCTGCAAAAAAATATTGCTGATAAAATCGATATGGTCAAAAAAATTGAATGTCTTTTCATAAAAAAATCTCCTGCGTGAGGTCGCAACCTCCTGTTGCTGACAAGTTTTCAAATCGAAAACTTGCAAAATTCTTTTTCTTTTTTGCTCCGTCCGTGGAGCAGATTTTCATCATACCCTACTATTATAATTCAATTTTCTATATAATTCACTACATGAACATTTGTCTATTTACAGCACAGGAAATAAATCACTCCCTTCCAAAAAAAGACGAAAGGGCACAGCATATTGTAAAGGTTCTCCACAAAAAGGAAGGAGACACATTTGATGCGGGAATCATTGGCGGAGCTGCAGGTGTGGCCACGATTACAAATATTTCAGGGGAAGGTGAGATTTCCTTTTCTTTTGAACCAAAATCTGCCGGCAAGAAGCTTTACCCGCTCAC
>JAGHUJ010000025.1 GCA_018064905.1 Candidatus Treponema equifaecale | reverse complement strand
CCACGCGGATTCGAAAATCCTACGGATTTTCAGGAAAATGTGATTTTGAACGGCTCAACCACTGTGCAAAAATTATGATTTTGCGTAGCAAACGGTGATTGCTTGGCAATCCAGGAATCCGCGTGGTAATAAAAAATCTATGAATATAGGGGTTTAATATGAATACACTTGTTGCTGTGGCTATTGCACCTTTTGGTGTTGGTGATGAACTCGCCAAGGATGTTGCAGAGGTTGTTAAGGTTATCCGCGATTCTGGACTTAAGAACCGTACTTACTCAATGTTTACTGAAATTGAAGGCGAGTGGGACAAGGTTATGGAAACCGTTAAAAAGGCAACTTTTGTTCTTGCTGAAAAGGGAATTCGTACAGAAGTCATCATGAAGATGGATATTCGTCCAGGCTATGAAAACATGATGGACGAAAAGCTGAAACGCATGGAAGAAAAGATGTAATTTAATCCTCAGGTTGAGAATTGCCACGCGGATTCGAAAATCCTACGGATTTTCAAAAATGTGATTTCGAGAGTTTTAACCACCAAACAAATAAAAAAAAATCTGTGTTTGGCATTGTGAAAAATTTGGAGAAAAAAATGAAAGTTGATATCAGTGCTTATCTGGTGCTTGGCCGTGAAAATACTGAAGGCCGACCAGTTGAAAAAATTGTTGAAGATGCCGTTAAGGCTGGTTTTACCTGCATTCAGATTCGTTCAAAGGAAGAATCTGCCCTTGAACTGATTGAAGACTGCAGAAAAACTGCTGAAGTTATCGCAAAGCTCGGAAAATCTGACAGCGTTGTTCTTGTAGTTGACGACCGCCTTGATGTTGTACTTGCTGCCCGTGAACAGGGAATCAAGGTTGACGGAATCCATGTTGGCCAGAAGGACATTCCTGTTTCTGTTTGCCGAAAATATCTTGGAAAAGACAGCGTAATCGGACTTTCAGCTCCTACAAAGGATTTGATTGATTATGTAAAGAATTACGACGTTTCTGAAATCGACTATTTTGGTGCTGGTCCAGTTCACGAAACTGCCACAAAACCAGACTGTGGAATGGACGAAAACGGCAGGGTAATTACAAAAACCTTTGAAGAGCTTTCTGAACTGGCAAAAGCAAGTCCAATTCCAGTTGTAGTAGGTGGCGGCGTAAAATTAAAGGACATTCAGCCACTAAAGGAAACTGGTGTAGGCGGATTCTTCGTTGTAAGTGCCGTAGCAGGTGCAGAAAATCCATATGAAGCTGCAAAAGAGCTGGTGGATGCCTGGGGTAATTAGGAATTAGGAATTAATGCGCAATGCTAAATGCACAATTGGAAAATTTTGAATTTTAAATTGCGAATTGTATACTAGGAATTAGGAAAGTCACGCGGATTCTTACTTGTTTTTTGAAAATCCGTAGGATTTTCGAATCCGTGTGGCAATAAAAAAAATTGGCTGCGATGGTTTCGACAGGCTCAACCGACGCAGCCAATTTTTTTTAGGAATATGGGGTGGTTGAGCTTGTCGAATCCTCACCATATTCCATTTATTTATCGCCAATTATCCCTGAAGGTTTGCCAAAAGCCATTCCTTGAACTGAGCGTAGTCGTTGTTCATTGGAATTGAGCGGTCTGGCAATGAAAGAACTTTTTCGAGTCTGTCTGGAATTGCTGGAGACTTGCCGGTTGCCTGCTGAACAGTTGAACCGAATTTTGCAGGATGAGCAGTTTCAAGGATGATACCAACAGCTTTCTTGTTGATTACATCATCAGCCCAAGCAGGAAGATTTGGTGTAAGACCTGGTTTTGTTGGATCGTTCTTTTCACCGTTCTTAAGTGCTTCAAATCCGCCGTTCTTAATGTCACTCCATGCTTTCCAGCCTACAGCACCATGTGGATCAATTGTGTAGCCTGTCTTTGAGTAGCAGTCAGAAACAGATTTGATGATTCCGTCGTTATCAAGCCAGTATGAACCGAACATTGAGCGAACCTGTTCAAGTGAATACATTGCAGCAATGCGTTCATAGTTTGAAGGTGCACCAACGTCCATAGCATTAGCCCAGGTTTCTACAGAAGGGCGGGCATTGTATTCGCCAGTAGCAATCCAGTCAGGAATAGTGCGGTTAGAGTTTGTAGCTGCAACAAAACCTGTGATTGGAGCACCCATTTCCTTTGCAATAAGACCTGAAGTAAGGTTACCAAAGTTTCCAGATGGAACGATACAGATGATTGAAGGATTTTCAATTTTTGTATCTCCCCAGGCTCTCTCGCGAACACAAAGTGAAGAATACATATAATAGAAGCTCTGTGGCAAAAGTCTTGAAATGTTGATTGAATTTGCAGAAGAAAGGCGGAGTTTTGCACGGAGTTCATTGTCTGTGAATGCTGTTTTTACAAGCTTCTGACAGTCATCGAAAGTTCCCTTAACTTTGAGTGCGCGAACGTTTCCGTCAAAAGTTGAAAGCTGTTTTTCCTGAAGTTCAGAAACCTTTCCCTCTGGATAAAGAATTGTAACATCAAGGCCTGGAACATTGTGGAAAGCAGAACCAACAGCAGAACCAGTGTCACCAGAAGTTGCAACAAGAATGTGGAGTGGTGAAGATTCATTTCTGTTGAAGTAAGACATTACACGAGCCATGAAACGAGCACCAAAGTCCTTGAAGGCACAGGTTGGGCCGTGGAAAAGTTCAAGTACATATGAATTTTTGTCTACAGGCACAACAGGTGCTGTGAATGGATAAGCATCGTGAATGATTGCTTCCAGGTCTGCATCAGGAATTTCACCTTCAACATAAGGTTTAGCCATTTCAAATGCAATGTTTCTGAATGAAGGCTCAGTTGTCTTGTTGAGCAAATCAGCAGAAAGTTTTGGAAATTCAACAGGAATGTAAAGACCACCTGTTTTTTCGTTCATGCCGTTCACAACTGCTGTTCTAAAGTCAGTCTTAACGGATTTGTCTCTTGTGTCTGTGTAGATCATTTTCTTAATCCTTTATATCTTCATAAATAGCCATATCACAGTGGAAAGGCCTTAAATTCCGTATTTCAAATCCTGTGCAAACTGTTCAGAAAGTGTTTTTCTAGCAGCTGCCAGTGCATTCCATTCATTTTTATTGGTTTCTGAAACTTTTTTTGTTGCAGAATAAAGCATTGAACCGTCTTTTAAGCTCAAACACTTTATTTCGCCCACCAAAGTTACAGTAGAACCTTCATCTGTCTTTTCAACTGAATCATATTTTACAGTGCCGTAAACAAGAAAATATGAAGTGTTTCCAACCATTGCCTTTGCACTTTTCTGAAGCTGGTCTGGATCTCCGTTAAGCACCTGATTTGTAAGGTCGATGTTGCCGATTCGTGTGAAGCCCAGCTGCATCAGGCTCATGAGGAAGTTTGAAGAAGAAACAGGATTTGAAGTGATTGGCTTTGAATTCTGATTGAAATCAACGATGGCAATCACGCCTCCTGCATTCTTAAGATTTGTCTGAACTTTGTATGGAGCATAAACTGCAATTTCTTCAGCCTTTGCCTTTACTTCAGCATCGCTAAAGTCACCGTCAAAGCTTAATTTGATTTTGCTATCAAAAGATTTCTGTGGAACTGGCGGAGTGAAGCTGATAGTTCCTTCATCATTTGTCTTGATTCTTGAAACATCGTAGAGAATGTCATCGTTTCTGCGATCTTTTGGAATTGAAACTACAACGCCAATATTTGGAACAGGTTTGTTTTCTGAATCCACAACCTTTGCAACATAAGGTTTTTTGAATTCTTTTCCGTTGATTACTTCTCCAGAAGTTGAAACAACAGAAAGTGAAAGACCTGAGATTTTTTCTGAATAGATTTCGATAGGAGTTGGAATATGTTCTTCTTCAATCTGAACAACTGGGGCCAAGTCCTGAGAGTATTGCTCAATAATCTGATCAGCGGTTTTTGTTGAAACACAGGCAGTAAGCAAACCGCAAGTGCCAGCCACAAAAGCAGCCTTAGTAAACTTTTTAATCATCTTATCCCCTCAATGATTTTTTAAATTCATATAATTATAAATTAAACTTACCATTTTCTCAATAGTTACAGCTCTGGTTGAATTGCCATGCTTGTCTTAAATAATTCAAAATCTTACAATGGAAGTATATGACTTCAACAATTGCAAAAATATATATAGATAATCTTCGGCATAATTTAAATCTGATTCGCTCCAAAATAAATAAAAATGCAAAAATGTGCGTGGCTGTAAAGGCTGATGCCTATGGTCACGGTGCTGTGGAATGTGCAAAGGTTGCCCTTGAATGTGGTGCAGAATATCTTGCCATTGCCAGAGTTTGTGAAGGTGTTGAACTTCGTAATGCAGGAATCACTGCAAAGCTTTTGATGCTGAGCCTGGCAAATCCACAGGAAATGGAAGAACTGGTCAGAACTGAAATCACGCCGCTGGTTTTTGATTCAGAATATGCAGAACTGGTGGCAGAGGCTGCAAAAAAAGCAGGAAAAGCTGAATATGCGGTTCATCTTGCTGTTGATACAGGAATGGGCAGAATAGGCTGTTTGCCAGAAGAAGCTGGTGCAGTTGCCAAAAAAATCACAGGTCTTGGACTTAAATTTGAAGGAATCTGCACCCACTTTGCCGCAGCTGATTCAGAAAATCCTTCAGACCGTGAATACACTGAATTTCAGTTCAAGCGATTTATGGAAGCTGTGGAAAATGTAAAAAAAGCAGGCATAGATCCAGGAATCCGTCATTGTGCAAATTCTGCGCTTACATTGGACAAACCGGAATATCATCTGGATATGTGCAGGCCAGGAATCATCGTCTACGGCTACTACCCGGACACATTGGACAGGGAATATTTTGCCAGAAAAGGTGAGAACATTGAACTTAAACCAGTGATGGCACTTTGCACAAAGGTTGTGGCAGTCAGAAAATTTACAGAAGGCCGAAGCATTTCCTATGGAAGAACCTGGACCTGTGGCGGCGAAACTGATATTGGCGTTCTTCCAATCGGTTATGCGGACGGACTTTTCAGAAGATTTGCAAGAGCCGGTGGAAATTCAGAAGATTTAAAAGTTGCAATCAATGGAACTGAATATCCTGTACGCGGCAGAATCTGCATGGATCAGTGCATGGTTGATCTGGGAAAAGACTCAGCTGTAGAAAGGTTCACTGAGGCCGTAATTTTTGGACCGGAAGAAAGCGGAGCTCTCCAGACAGCACAGAAAATTGCGGACCAGACTGGAACAATTTCCTACGAGGTTACCTGCGGAGTTGGCAAGCGTGTTCCAAGAGTCTTCTTGACTTCGCTTACAAGATAAAATGAACCTGTAACCAGCAGAACAGATTTAGAAGCGCTGGCAAGTTCCAGTGCTTTTTTTATTTGCTCAGGATAATCAGCATCAGAACAGAAATCCATTCCGGCTTTGCTGAAGGCTTCCTCCACGGCTGCAAGATTTGACTGCTTTACTGTTCCCGGAATTGTCAGCGTAATTTTTTCAAATTTATTCTGAAACAACGGTGCAATATCAGCCACGTCCTTATCAGCAGCAGCCGCAAAAAGCAGGTGAAATGAAAGATTTTTAGAATCAGTTTTGTTTTTCTTAAAAACATTTTCCATTGTTTCAAGGGTGAATCTGATGCTGTTTACCGTGTGGGCACCGTCCAGAATCAACATTGGAATTTTATTAAAGCCTGCTGGATTTTTGATTGTCTCAAAGCGTGCAGGAAGTGTGGCCTTTTCAAGTCCTGCTTCAATTTGTTCTTCCGTAATCTGAGGAACAGCAATTTTAACAGCAAGAGCCGCCTGAGCCGCATTCCAGGCCTGAAATTCTCCCAAAAGCTTAAGCTTTGCCTGAATTGGTCTTGAAAAATGCTTGCTTTCAAAAGAAATTCTCATACCTTCATCATAGTCAAAGCATAAATTTGAAATTTCTTCATCAACAAAAAAAATCTGAGCATTTTTTGATTTTGCTTCATCTTGAAAAACTTTTTTTACGCTCGGAACCTGTTTTGCAACCACCACAGGCCGGTCTTTTTTTATGATTCCAGCCTTTTCACCGGCAATTTTTTCAACAGTGTCGCCTAAAAATTCAGTGTGCTCCAGCTCAATCGGTCCAATGCAGGCACAGATTGGATCAACCACATTCGTAGAATCCAGTTTTCCGCCAAGCCCAACCTCGTAAACAGAATAGTCCACCTTTGCCTGTCTGAATACCAGAAATCCAAAAAGAGTCACCAGTTCAAACCAGGTGATTGGTCTTTGCCCCGGAAGTTCTTCTGAAGAAATTGATTGAACCCCATTCATAATTTCAGAAACGGCAGCATCATAAGCAGAAGCTTCAAAATAGCCATGAGCAGAAGCAACTCGTTCAATAAAATCAAGGATATGTGGAGAAGTGTAGAGACCAGTTTTAAAGCCAGCCGCATCTAATATGTAAGAAATAAAAGCAGAAATTGAACCTTTTCCTTTGGAACCGCCCACATGAAAGCAGGGTGCATAGTTTTCTGGATGACCGAATTTCTGGCAGAAAAATTTCATGGTATCAAGCCAGAAAATGTTTTTTTTGGGTGTTTTTTCAAAATTCAAGTAAGAATCAATCCAGTTTTCAAGTGTGTTTAATGATGCAAGCTTTGACATGCCAATAAGTTTAGAATTTGTTGATATTTCTTTCAATATTGATTGTCACCTCGATTAATTGTCACCTCGATTAATTGTCACCTCGATTAATTGTCACCTCGATTAATTGTCACCTCGATTATTTGTCACCTCGATTAAATGTCACCTCGATTAATTGTCACCT
>JAGHUJ010000125.1 GCA_018064905.1 Candidatus Treponema equifaecale | reverse complement strand
AGTCCCAGGCGCTGATGCCGCTCTGACTGAACAAAAACAGATTCTGTGGACTTCCGAAAGGCATCAAAAGGGAACCACGGATTGCGGCGATGTTTTCAAAGGCAAGAACTGGCAGAATGTATTTTTCTTTTCCACCGGCCCTGAACAAAATTATTGTAAGCGGAACAAAAATAATCAGTGAAACATCATTGGTAACGAACATTGAGGAGAAGAACACGCTGAACACAAAAAATACTGTAAGCGCAAACATTGAACTGAGTTTTGAAGTACGGCGCAAAAGCGGAGTGAAGATATTTTCCTTTTTGAATCCTTCCAGAACAGAAAGCAGCATAAAAAGCGTGCATAAGGTTTTCCAGTCAATTGAAGTCAAAAGTTCCTTTGAAGGCGGTGTGATGAAAAGTGAAGCAACGGCCACCACCAATGAAACCGAAAGCATTATTTCCTTTTTAAAAAGTGCAACTAAACTGAAAAAAAATTTATTCATGCTGAACAGTTTAGTGAGAATTTGCTCTTATGTCTTGTATTTTGAAAAATACGATTCTTGATGCATAGATTTTGGTTTCGCTTTTTAGAACATTTTTTTTGTGGTAAAATGATTGTATGCAGGAAATTGATTTTTCAGAAATTGAAGGCGTTTTTGTCGGAAACTCACAGAATAATGAAGCCAAAACAGGCGTAACAGTTTTTTATTTTCCACATACAGCAATGGGTGGAGTTCATATTTCAGGTGGCGGCCCGGCTTCAAGAGAAACCCCGGTGCTTGATCCAGAGCGGGCAGACACTCCAGTAAATGCATTGGTTTTGGGCGGTGGATCTGCCTATGGACTTGCGGCCAGTGACGGAGTTATGCGGTTTTTGGAACAGAATAAAATTGGCTTTAATACCCGTGTTGCCCTTGTGCCGATTGTAGTTCAAAGCGACATTTATGATTTGGGTTATGGCCGCTCTGACATTCGTCCTGATTCAAACATGGGAATGGAAGCCTGCTGGGCTGCATTGTCTGCTTCTGGAAAAATCTCTTCAGAAAAACCTGCATCTTCAAATGAAATCACCGTTGGTGCAAAAAATGGAAATTACGGTGGTGGAACTGGTGCCACGGTTGGAAAAATCTGCGGCCCTGAGCGTATGCAAAAGTCTGGGATTGGTTTTGCAGCATTTCAGGTAGGTGAACTTAAAATTGGTGCTGCCGTTGTTTTAAATGCATTCGGAGACATCTATTTTGAAGGCAAAAAAATTGCAGGTCTGCTTTCTGAAGATAAAAAATCCTTTACAGACAGTGTTCAGGAACTTTACAAAATTCGCTCTCCTCAAAATCAGTTCAACAGCCGGGAAAACACAACTATCGGTGCGATTTTTACAAATGGAAATTTCACCAAGGCTCAGCTTAAAAAAATTGCAAACATGGCTACTGCAGCTTATGACCGTGGAATTCGTCCTGTTGGAACAATGGGAGACGGTGACACAATTTACGCCTTCAGTTGTGCGGCAAAGGAAAATCAGATTCAGGCAGATTTGAATGTGGCTGGAACTCTGGCAGCTCAAACAATGGAACTGGCGATTAAAAATGCGATTCAGGGGGTTGGCTCTGCCTGCTGAAAAAAGCGGAATTAGTGCCAGAACAATGACTGAATGAAAGAAAAAGCTCCAAGAAACAGAACCCTCACTCTCACAGAAGAAGAAAAGCCGCTTCTAAAATCTCAGATTCTCACACTAGACCAGCTAGAGCACTTGTCTTCCCAAATACAGAATGGTACGTCCTCTCAATCACAAGATACATTGTCATCTCGAGCGCAGTCTGATTCATCATCTCAAACGCAGAATGGTTCGTCCTCTCAAACACAAGATACATTGTCATCTCGAGCACAGTCTGATTCATCATCTCAAACACAAGATCTATTGTCATCTCGAGCGCAGTCGAGAGATCTCTTCTTCAACAAAACAATAAATTCAGATCTTCTCTCCGCCCTGCCATTTCTGCCGGATGAATTTGCTGATCTCATAATAATTGATCCTCCATATAATCTCACCAAAAATTTCAACGGACTTACCTTCAAGGAACGTTCTAATGAGTCTTACGATGAATATCTGGCCAGCTGGTTTCCTCAGGTCTGTAAAAAGCTAAAGCCAAATGGTTCACTCTACATTTGTGGTGACTGGAAATGTACTTCTTCACTTCAAGTAGCTGTGGAAAAGGAACTTACAGTTTTAAACAGAATCACCTGGCAGCGGGAAAAAGGTCGCGGGGCCAAATCAAACTGGAAAAATTCAATGGAAGACATCTGGTTTGCTGTAAAAAATCCCAAGAATTATTATTTTGATGTGGAAGCTGTAAAGCAGAAGCGTCGTGTAATTGCTCCATATAAGGTTGACGGTAAGCCAAAGGACTGGGAAGAAGGTGAAGAGGGTAATTTTCGCCTTACATATCCTGGAAATTTCTGGGACGATATTTCGGTTCCCTTCTGGTCCATGCCTGAAAATACGGATCATCCTACGCAAAAACCTGAAAAACTCTATGCCAAGCTGATTCTGGCCAGTTCAAGGCCCGGTGATATTGTCTTTGATCCATTTTTGGGAAGCGGAACTGCCAGCGTAACTGCAAAAAAACTAGGCCGCAACTACTGTGGAATTGAATTGAACGAAGAATACAGTTTGCTAGCTCAGAAAAGGCTTAATCTTGCGGATGAAGACAAATCAATTCAAGGCTACAGCGACGGAGTTTTTTGGGAACGTAATTCTGGAAAATAAAAGTTTCCAAAATCCACAGGTTTTCAGTAAGTGACACTTTATTAAAAGCATAGTAAAATGGATGGATAGATTCGAAAGAGGAATTTTTGATGAAAAAGATTTTTAAAGCATTGTCATTGATTTTGGCTTCTGGTTTGTTTTTCACAGCTTGTGAAAGAATCGATCTTGAAGGTATTGGTGAATTGAATGAAATTGAAATCTGGTACAGCCCTTACACCAGTGATGCAGCTCCATTGCCTGAAGACTGCGATCTTATTGACCATATTGAAAAGGACTTGGGTATCAAACTTAAGGCGGTTGCCCTTCCAACAAACCGCGACGAACAGCTTTCTGAAATCAGATATGCCGCTGCTACAAATTCTCTTCCTGATTTATTCTATGCCAGCCGTGAAATCATTATTGAGCTTCTTAGAACAGAACAGGCTGCCCGTGTTGACAGCATGTACAAGCTTATGCCTGAGCGTTCAAGACAGATGTACGATGCTGCTGCTAGAAAATCCACAGACTTTGACGGTCTTTCATTCGGTCTTTCCCAGTCTGGTTCCATTGACCGCAACGAAGGAATTCTGATCCGTAAAGACTGGCTTGAAAAACTCGGACTTCCAGTTCCAGTTACAACAGAAGACTACCTGAACGTAATGCGTGCCTTTACTTTTAACGATCCTGATGGAAACGGAATTGATGATACTTATGGTTATGGTGCTTACATTGAGCTTACTTCCTATGAAGAAGGTCTTGGAAAACGCATGGCTCCATTCTTTGGTGCTTTTGGTGTTGAAGGAACATACAATGCTACAAAGAGAAATTATGGTTTGAATGTCAGAAAACCTGTTTATTATGAAGCCTTGGATTATGTTCGAACAATCTGTGCTGAGCATCTTATTGATCCTGACTGGTCAAAATACAACAAGAACCAGTTCCGTGCAGCATGGAAGGCTGGTAAATTCGGTATCATGCGTGAACAGAATGCGGCTTTTGGTCTTGAATCAAACTATCGTCCATTTGATGAAAACTTCCCTGAGGGTGAATGGATGCTCATTGCTCCACCAAAAGGTCCTCGCGGTGAGTCTTCAATGGGTGCATTCAACACTGGTTTCCGTACTTATGCCATTTCACGCCGTTCTCAGGAATTGGGCAAGCTTCCTGTAATTGCTAAACTTCTTGAATGGATGAGTACAGACGGATACAACTATGTTGCCTATGGTGAGGAAGGCGTTAACTTCCTTCTTGATGATGATGGAAAAGTCACAACTGAAGGCCTGGATGATCCAGAGCTGGCATATACTAAAAAAGCAGCTGCTCCACTTCTTCAGCTTAGAAACCTTGTATTCCACAACAGTAATGAAGAACTTGCTTCAAGATATCCTGCATGGCAGTCAAAAAATGGAAAGACAATTGATCCTCTTGGTCTCCTTCGTCAGATGCAGGAAAAACCATGGACACTTGCAATTTCTATTCCGGGTGCAGACAAGGAACTTAAGCAGTTCTATGAAAAGAGTCTGCTGGATTTTGTCACAGGTAAAAGACGTTTGTCTCCAGAGGATTGGAATGAATGGCTTGCTGAATTTGACAAGATGGGTGGTGCTGACTGGGATGCAAGATGTAAGATTCATGTTGATCAGAACAACCTGCTCATGGAAGACAACAAGATTAACTAATTTTTGATTTTAAATAGGATATAAATAGGAGTGTCTTTGTTATGAACAGAAGACGAGTAGTTATTACAGGCTTAGGTGTTGTTTCGCCTGTTGGAAATACAGTTGATGAAGCCTGGGAAAGTGTTAAGAATGGAAAATGCGGTGTAGGAAATATCACACTTTTTGATTCTTCAAGACTTGGCGTAAAAATTGATGCAGAAGTAAAAGATTTTGATATTGAAAAATACGGAATTGATTCAAAAGCCGTTCGCAAAATGGACCGCTTTGCTAAATTCTGTCTTGCTGCAAGTACACAGGCCATTACAGATGCAGGTTATACAAAGGAAGATCTGGCTGGTAAAAAAATTGGAATCACTTTGGGATGCTGTCTTGGCGGTATGGATGCAATGTCTGAAGGTTTTGAAAAAATCAACAATCCTGATGCTGGACCTTCTCGTCTTCCACCACTTACTTCACCTTTGATGCTTTCAAACGAAGGTGCTGCAAATGTTGCAATCTACTACGGATTCAAAGGACCTGCCTGGGCTTTGAACACAGCCTGCGCTTCTGGAACAGATGCCATTGGTCTTGCAGTTGATATGATTCGTTCTGGCCGTGTTGATGTTTGTCTTGGTGGCGGTGCTGAAGCTCCAATTACTGAATTTGGAGTTGCATCATTCCAGAAGCTTCTTGCACTGGCTTCAAAATTCAATGACTGTCCACAGAAGGCTTCCCGCCCATTCGACAAGGATCGTGACGGATTTATTCTGGGTGAAGGTTCTGCTATGCTCATGCTGGAAGAACTGGAACACGCAAAGAAACGCGGTGCTAAGATTTATGCAGAAATTGCAGGATTTGGCACAAGCTGTGATGCTTACCATATTACTTCACCACTCAAAGACGGAAGCGGTGCTGCATTGGCTGTAAAAGATGCCCTTGAAGATGCAGGAATGAAGCCAGAGGACATTCAGTATTACAATGCCCACGGAACTTCAACTCATGCAAACGATGTGGGTGAGACTAATATGCTTAAGCTTGCATTTGGTGAAGACCAGGCAAGAAAACTCCACATTTCATCAACAAAATCAATGACTGGTCACCTTGTTGGTGCTGCCGGTGCAATTGAGGCTTTGTTCTGCGTTAAGGCAATCAACGACAGCTTCATTCCGCCAACAATTAATCTGGAAAACCCTGATGTTGAGGGTGGCTGTGATTTGGACTACACTCCAAATGTTGGAATCAAGTGTGAGGTAAAAGCTGCTGCCAGTGCCTCACTTGGTTTTGGCGGCCACAACGGTTGTATCATCATAAAAAAATATGAAGACTAAAAAAATAAGGGGATGTCTAATAAGTAACGATTTGTCATTTCGAGCGAAGT
>JAGHUJ010000165.1 GCA_018064905.1 Candidatus Treponema equifaecale | reverse complement strand
TGGTTACCGATTGTCTGAGACTGGGCACCAGAATCTTCTGAAAGCTTACGGATTTCATCAGCAACAACCGAGAATCCTTTACCTGCTTCACCAGCGTGTGCTGCTTCAATTGCGGCGTTCATGGCAAGAAGGTTTGTCTGTTCCGCAATTCCAGAAATAACTGCGTTTGCTTCCTGAAGTGCCTGAGATTCTTTTTCAATTTCACTGATTTTTGAGTTAACATCGTTCTGCTTCTGAACACCAACCACAGCCTTCTGTTCAAGTTCTTCAAAGGCATGACCCATTTTCTGAACTGATGTGTTTACAGAATTGATGTTTCCAATCATTTCTTCAACTGCTGCTGAGGCCTGTGTCACTGCTGAAGACTGAGATTCAATCATTCTGTTCAAAGATTCAATATTTGAGGCAATCTGGTTTACGGCCCCTGCTGTCTGATGAACAGATTCTGTCTGGAAATTAACCTGGCTTCCCATAGATTCAATGTTTGAAATAATCTGAGTGATTGCCGAAGTTGTATCGTCTGTAGAATCCTGAAGAAGCTGACCTGCATTTACAAGCTGTTCCTTTGAATCTTTCATTGTTGAAATGATTGTCTGAAGCTTTTCTGAGAACTGGTTGAAACCGTCTACTACGCGACCGATTTCGTTGTTTGACTGAAGGTCGATTCGTTTTGTAAGGTCTGCATCCCCTGAAGCGATTCCGAGAATTGTTTTTTCAAGAATTCCAAGTGGTTTAATAGAAGAAAATACCAGAATTCCAACAATTAGAACTGTAAATACTGTGAGAAGAATTCCAGTTGCAATGAGTTTTTTTGCAACATTTGTGGCAGCTTCATAAATTTCATTGCCTTCAAGCATTGCAAGAAGTGTCCAAGGTGTGTGATCAACTGGAAGAGAAATCATAAGGTGCTCTTCACCTTCAGCATTTACAACTGTATCTACGATTGTTGATTTCTGTCCCCATGTTCCAGAGATTTTTGCAAACATTTCTGGTTTTTTTGACTGCATTGCTTCCATTTCTGCTGCAACTTCTGAATCATCCGTTGTTGTAGAAATCATGAAACCGTCTGAGCCATACATAACAGCATATCCCAGGTCACCAAGGTCTACATCATCAAAAATTGCAGAAACATTTTCAATCTGAACAACACCGCAGAAGAATCCGATATTTCTTCCGAATTTCCTTACAGCCTTACAGATGTGGACGATTGTTTTTCCAGTTGTTTTTGAAGTTACAGGATTGTCGATGAAGGTTGGTGCTTCGTTACGCATGATTGCCTGATAGTAATCACGGTCTTTGACATTTGTATGTGAACCTATGTCTGAATCAAAATTTGCGTCTTCATCAACCCAGGCTACATAGTCAAATCTTTTTGGACGCTTGTCTGCATGGGCACGGAGCCATTCTACGATATCTGAACTGTCTGTTGTTTCATCAAAAATATCCGAATTTACATAATAATCAAGGCTTGCAAAATATTCTTCAAGCTTGTTTTTTACAATCATTGCATAGCCTTTTGTGAATTCTGTGTATTCTTCCTTCGCATCGTTACGAAGTTCAATTTTAGTTGTTTCGGTTACAAAAATTGACTGTGCCAAAGAAAGCATAAAACTTGTAACAGCTACGATGATAACGATAAACAATGCCAATTTACCGTTCTTCTTTTTGGATGTGTTCATTGAAAAGCCTCCAAATCTTATAACATCATATTAGAATTCTAACATAATTTTCGGCAAAAATAAAATCAAAGTGAACTTAAGTTTATAAAGATTGAATGAAAATTTAAAATAATAGAATGTTTTTGCAGAAAATTGAAAAAAACGTCATTATGTAGATATGTCTAAAGAATTGACCATGTTTTCCAAAAAGGATTTGAAGAATTTGATCTGGCCTCTGATTGCCGAACAGATTTTAATTACAGCAATCGGTGCCTGTGATACTTTTATGGTTTCATCCACTGGTGAAGCTGGAATCAGTGGTGTTTCCCTTGTGGATAATCTTTCTCATTTTGTAATTGCTCTTTTTAGTGCCTTTGCAACTGGAGGTGCGGTTGTTGTAAGTCAGTACATCGGCCACAAGGATTCACAAAAGGCTGAGTCAACTGCTCATCAGCTCATAAAGGTTTCGTTCCTTGCCGGACTTTTTTTTGTAGCACTGTGCCTTCCATTTAAAGAACTGATTCTTCGTCTGGTTTACAGCAAAATTGATGCAGATGTTATGATGAATTCCGTAACTTATTTCATCTGGATTGTGCTTTCCCTTCCATTTCTTGCAGCTTATCTTGGCTGTACTGCATTGTGCCGTTCCATTGGAAACAGCAAGGTTACCCTTAAAGTGAGTTTTATTGGAAACCTTGTGAACACTGCCGGAAATGCAATTTTGATTTATGGCGCTGGACTTGGTGTTATGGGAGCTGGAATTGCAACTTTCTTAAGCCGAATCGTAACTCTGGTTGTAATAATGGGCTTTCTTTCTCGAAGGGAAAATTCACTTACAATTCAGTTCAGAAAAATTATTTCGTGGCAGTTCAATCAGGTTGGAAAAATTCTTAAAATTGCAGTTCCAAGTGGCGTGGAGAATTCATTTTTTCAGGTTGGACGAATCTTTGTAACTTCGCTGATTTCAAGTTTTGGCGTTATTGCTACTTCTGCTCACGCTATCTGCTGTACCTTTGAGGTGATTTCCAATATTCCTGGTGTTGCCATTGGTCTTGCCTGCCTTACTGTAATTGGTCAGTGCATCGGTGCTGATGAAAAGGAACAGGCCAAGGCTTACGGCAGAAAATTGATGAAGATGACTTTTATGGGAATGGGAATGATGTCAGTTTTGATTTTCTTTACGATTCAATTCCTGATTTTGCCATTTAATCTGTCTGATGAAGCGCGAAACCTTGCGGTGGGTGTAATCAGAACCATTATGGTTGCAAATGTTGTGTTGTGGCCGATGAGCTTTACAATGCCAAATATTCTTCGTGGTGCAGGAGATGCAAAATATACGATGTTTGTAAGCAACATCAGCATGTGGGCTTGCCGTGTTCTGCCTTGTATTTTGATTTCAAACTGGATTCTGGCCCACTACCCGGAAAATCCTGCTGTTGCTCTGTACGGAATCCGGGTGGGAATGTACATTGACTGGGCTTTCCGTACAGTTATGTTTGGTTTGCGTTTTCACGGAAAAAAATGGCTGGAAAAGAAGGTCATTTAGAACCAGAATTACATCCCTGTAATTCTGGATTCTAACGAGAATCCTTGCGGATTCTCTCTTTGCTCTATCGCGCCGTCCTGGCGCACATTTGATCACACATGAACATTGTCATTATCGGCCTAGAGCCGATAATCTCTTGTAAAAAAAAGACCTCCGGCGCAAGGCCGAAGGTGACAATTAGATGGTGGTTTCGACTTAGCTCAACCACCGCATTTATTTAAAGATTAATGATGGAACAAGCGAATTCCATTGAAGCACATTACCATGTTGTACTTGTCAGCTGTTTCGATAACCTGATCGTCGCGAACTGAACCGCCTGGCTGTGCTACAACTGTTACACCTGACTTTCTTGCGCGTTCGATGTTGTCACCGAATGGGAAGAATGCGTCTGAACCAACTGCAACATTTGTGTTCTTTGCAAGCCATTCTTTCTTTTCTTCGCGAGTGAAAACTTCTGGCTTAACCTTGAACAAAGTCTGCCATTTTCCTTCAGCAAGAACATCTTCGTATTCTTCACCAATGTGAACGTCGATTGTGTTGTCGCGGTCTGCACGCTTGATTCCGTCAACGAACTGAAGTCCCAGCACCTTTGGAGACTGACGGAGCCACCAGTTGTCAGCTTTCTGACCTGCAAGGCGTGTACAGTGAACGCGGCTCTGCTGACCAGCACCAATACCGATTGCCTGACCGTCCTTTACATAGCAAACTGAGTTTGACTGTGTGTATTTGAGGGTAATCAAAGCGATTACAAGGTTGCGCTTGTCATCTTCTGAAAGGTTCTTGTTCTTTGTAACAATGTTTGAAAGAGCTGATTCGTCGATTTTGAGGAAGTTGTGTCCCTGTTCAAATTTAACGCCGAATACCTGCTTAACTTCTGTTGCAGGTGGAACATAGTTTGGATCAATCTGAATTACGCAGTAGTTTCCGTTTTTCTTAGCTTTGAGGATTTCAAGAGCCTTTTCTGAATAGCTTGGTGCAATGATACCGTCTGAAACTTCCTTTTTGATAAGGAGAGCAGTTGCTTCGTCACATTCGTCAGAAAGAGAAATGAAGTCACCGAAAGATGACATACGGTCAGCACCGCGGGCACGAGCATAAGCACAAGCCATTGGAGTAAGCTCAACACCGTCAGTAAAGTAAATAGCTTTGAGAGTGTCGCTCAAAGGTGTTCCAACTGCAGCACCGGCAGGAGAAACATGCTTGAAAGAAGTTGCTGCTGGAAGTCCAGTTGCTTCTTTAAGTTCCTTTACAAGCTGCCATCCGTTCAATGCGTCCAGCAAGTTGATATAACCTGGTCTTCCGTTCAAAACAGTGATTGGAAGATCACCTTCATCTACGAAAACCTTTGAAGGTTTCTGGTTTGGATTGCATCCGTATTTGAGTTCCATTTCTTTCATTCTATTACTCCATATTGTAAAAAATTATTTGCATCCGTATTAAAGATCAATTTCTTTCAATGTAAACAGAATACAGCAAAATTGGGCTATGTTCAATTGAGGAAAAGTAAAAGCTAGAATTCCGGCTCACAGGTAAAATCCATTTCTTCACCGGTGATTGGGTGCTGGAAGCGGATTTTTTTTGCGTGCAGAAGAAGCCTTTCTCCGGGGTTGCAGGTTCCGTACAAGGTGTCGCCGATTATTGGTACTCCAAAACCGTGACTGTCCGCGCTGGCAAGTCTGAGCTGGTGGGTTCGGCCTGTGTGTGGAATGAAACGGACTCTGGTGGCATTTCTGGTGGTTCCGTCCGGGGAATGGTAGCGTTCAACGTTCAATATTTCCCATTCTGTAATTGCACTTTTCCCATTTTCTGCGTCCCAAATCTGGTGGGGGCGGTTGTCCACGTCCAGTCTGAAAAAAAGTTCCATAGTGCCAGTTTTAGGAATTCCTTTTTTAGCCAGAACACCGTCCAGCAGCGCCTCGTATTCTTTGTGAACCTGCCGGTTTTCAAACTGTCGGTTCAGTTCCTTGTGGGCTTCTTTTGTAAAGGCGAGAATCAAAAGTCCAGAAGTTTCCATATCCAGCCGGTGCACTGAGGGCTGTTCAATACAGTTTGGAAAAAGTCTTCGCACCCGGTTTACGATGCAGTCCTGTTTTTCAGGTCCACGGCCCGGTACGCTGAGAACACCGCTTTGTTTGTTCACGATGATGATGTGCTGGTCTCGGTAAAGTATGCGCAGTCCAAGCATTGCAGGAAGAAGAATTCCACAGCGGCTGTCACAAGGAGTTTGAAGATTTGTGATTTGAATATTTGGGGTTCCGGCTTTGCCGTCGCTATGTCCGCCCTTCGCTACGCTCATTGCACCGCTTCGCGGTGCAACTTCGGGGCTACCAGCGCTAACCCCTTCAGAGTGCCAATATAATTCTGCCATTGAAAGCGGAATCAGGTCATTCTGATATGCATAATGCAACAGTTTTGGAGCGCAGCAGTCACCAGTGCCGGTTGGAGGAAGTTTTCCTGTGTTGTACTGGCTGCAGATTTCTTTTAATGAACGCATTTGTTTGTCTGCACAGGCAAAACTGTAGAGATTGTGCACTTTTTCCAGGGACTGGCCGCACAGGTTCTGGAGTTTTGACTGCAGCCGGGAAATTTCTTGTGATTGTGCGGTTACTTCAGTTTTTGCGGCTGAATCTTTTTTAAGCTTTTGGATTTGTTCTGTGAGCCGGTGAATTTCCGTGTCGTTCAGGGAAAGAGCCTGTTCAATCTGTTCTGCTTTTACTATTGGCGGCACATAGGTGAACTGGCAATTTGTGGAGTCATCCGCTTCTGATAATTCTTGAGTGTATGAATTGAAATTCAGAATTTTTGCAATTCCTGAATTTGTCACAAGGTTTACCGTGTTTCCTTCCTGATTCTGACAGACCAAGGCTCCCAGCATTATGCCCTGATCCTTGCGCTCCTGGCTAGGTCTTGAAATTTGCTGAAACGATATTTTGCCCATATATATAGAAGAAACCAATGCGCTGAGAACTTCTGCTGCTTTTTCTTGTGGAAATGGAGGAAACATTGTTTTATTTTAGTATTTTAAATGTCATTTTGCCAACAGCCTGATTTTTGTATGAGTTGAGCAGGAAAATTGTGACAGAACGGATAAATATCCATGATTCAGTGTTTTTATATGTGTCAAATTTTTTGATTTCTTTGGATGATACGGATAAATTTTTATAAAGCTGTTGTTTTATATGTGTTTGTTCTGGAAAAATGGTTGCTGGAAGAGCGTGTAAGTTGAATTTAAGATGGATTTGAGGCTCTGGATACATATAATTAGAGTAGAAATATCTGAATTATATGTATGATGCTGAAAAAATTGTTTTTTGTGTGCATATAAATTTACTTGTTTCTGAATAATTATCTGTACCGAGTGAAAAAAGTTGAATTTCTGGATGCGCCAGGGGTAGGAAGGGTGGCGGAGCCAGTGCGGAATGAAATGAAGCACCGGAGGCGCGTTGACGCCGTAGCCCTGGATGACCCGGTCTGCATTGCAGAGGCGCCCTTTTAAGTTTATGACTTGAAGTATTGTTAAAAATAGCCGAAAATATAAATGGGTTTTGGGAGGACGACATGACTATTACAATCGACGAAGCTAAGCTTGTTCAGACTGCGAAGAATATTGCCATCTTGCTGGTTATTGCCTTTGTTTTTACTTTTTTGGGCATGAGCAGCAAAGTTTTTCATTTTAGTGAAACCAATCCAATGCAATACGAGATAAATTACAACAGACTTTCTACTCCTGGTAAGGGCGTGGCTTCTTCTCTGCGTAAAACTGGTGAAGTTGAGTCAAAGGTTCTTGGAAAGGAACGGGGCCGTGGAAAAGGTGGCAGCAAATTCTTTGAGGCTGTTGAAAAAATTCACAAGAAATAAAACATATGGTGGTTTTGACTGGCTCAATCACCGAGTTTACAGAAAGTCCGTTGGTTTTGGCCGGCGGATTTTTTTTGCAAATACTTTTGTCATCTCGACTGGAGTGGCAGAGAAAGCTGTTCGTGATTGCATAATTATTCAGTTTTGGGTAATATATTTGCATAAATATTCATAAAATTTAGAAAATGAGTTTTCAGGGGTGCTGCTGTGGCTGACGAAAATAACGCTATTGATCCTAGACTTGATAATCAGAGCTGGTCAAATGTTCTGGTTCAGGCTTTGCCATATTTTAGACATTGGGTTGGCAAGACTGTTGTTGTGAAATATGGTGGAAATGCCATGCTTAATGAAGAGCTTAAGGCTGCTGTAATGAAGGACATTGTTCTTTTGAATACAATCGGTGTTAAGGTTGTGCTTGTTCATGGTGGTGGTCCGGAAATCAATCACATGCTGGAACGGGTTGGAAAGGAATCAAAATTCATCAACGGCCTGCGATATACTGACGGTGAGACTATGGAAATCGTTCAGATGGTTTTGACCGGAAAATTGAACAAGGACATTGTTGGTATTTTGCTTCAGGAAGGCGGCAAGGCAGTTGGTCTTTCTGGCGTGGATTCTGGTCTTTTGCGTGCTAAAAAAATTGAAAAAGACGGTGTTGACCTGGGCTTTGTTGGAGAAGTTACGGAAGTTCATCCAGAAATCGTGCAGTCTCTGCTTGATGAGGGCTTTATTCCGGTTGTTTCAACTGTTGCACTTGGTGAGCAGGGGGACATGAGCCGGTACAATATCAATGCTGATACAGCGGCTGCAAAAATTGCAATTGCTTTGGGCGCTGAAAAATTCGTTCAGCTTACAAATGTTCCGGGCGTTTTGAAGGATGTGAATGATCCAAAATCCCTGATTCAGCGGATTCATCTTGAAGACGTTCAGAAATATTTTGATGACGGTACAATTGCCGGCGGTATGATTCCAAAAATCGAATGCTGTATGATGGCAAGGGAAGGCGGAGTTCCAAGAACCCACATCATTGACGGCCGTGTAC
>JAGHUJ010000136.1 GCA_018064905.1 Candidatus Treponema equifaecale | reverse complement strand
AAACCCCGGGCGGGGGGGGCGGCGGTGGGCGTGCTTGTGAGGGTGATGGCGTCTGGAGGCGCGGGCGCAGGCTATGCCGTGACGGCGGATGTGAACCGCATTAGCTCCGGCGATGCGGGATCAAGTTCGCGTCGGGCGAGCTTTGATGGATTCCAGCTTGAGCTGGACGCTCCATCGCTGAGGAATGTGTGATTTTTATTGGAGAGAATGATGTTTTTTTTTCCTTTGTGAACAATGCGTTGTGGAAAACATGGAGATTGCCGGGGCGAGCCCGGCAATGGCACTTGGGGTGGATGCGGCAGGGATTGTAGCGGCGCCTTGGGCGTTCCGGAGCTTGGCGGAGGAATGGAGGCGGAGGCCGTAACCGAAACGAGCACGACAACGGGAGTGCTCGCGGAAAGCCCGGCCAGCGGCTTGCCGACGGGCCGCCTTTTTGTGGACTGGGGTTATTCTTTTTTTGCTACGGAATAGAAGGACTTGATGTAGTCGGCGAATGATGCCCAGCTGAACAATGCGCACAGGACGAACATTACTACTGCGGCTACTTTTGTTCCTGAAAGGATGTTTTCTGGGATGAAGTTCAAGCCCAGTCTGATGTAGCTTTCGATTGTGAGATAGTAGAAGCCTGAAATGATGTAAAATACTGTTTTGAACTTTCCGCCTTTTCTTGCTGCAATTGCTACGCCTTGTTTTGATGCTGCCATTCTCAGGAAGCTCTGGCTGAATTCTCGATATAATATGAGGAGGAAGAGCACCATTGGCATATAACCTGATCCGACTGCACAAATGAACACTGTAAGGTTGAGAATTACGTCTGCAAATGGGTCGAAAAGTTTTCCGAAATCGCTTACTTCTCCATATTTTCTTGCGTAGTGGCCATCCCAATAGTCTGTGAGCTGAAAAATTGCAAGAAGCGGAATAAGGACACAGGCTGAAACGAATGACAAAGTCTGTGAACCGGTCCAAATCGGCAAATTATATATCAGATAAAAAACAGGAGCGAAAAGTGCTCGAGATAATGTAAATTTGTTAGATAACTTCATTTTATTCAGTATAGTTTTTGCGGGTGAAAAAGTAAAGGCAAGACAGAACTATAACGTTTTTTTAAGAACAGGCTGAAGTGTTCCTGATTTATGGGTGAATGAAATTGTGAAGAGTGCCGGATATATTGTGTCTGCGGGAAAATCTATCTGATGCTGCGTTTTATTGGCGGTAATCCAGGCGTTGTATGAGTTCAGAGGCTGGATTGTTTGAGGTTCAGTGAAATTTTGAGGTGTGACCCATTCCCGCTGAAGTGGCAGCAGCAGTTTTTTGGGCAGAAGAACCGTTGTGATTTGGGTTTGCCCGGAATTTTCTGCATGCAGCTGGACTGATTTTTGTGCGCTGGTGAAATTTGTGTTCAGATAATGGCTTGTGTAGAAAAATGACAGTCCGTACAAAACTGCAGCTGGAAGGGCGAGATATTTGAAAAAGGCTGAGAACAGTGCTGAGGCTGCAAATAGTATTATGAAAAATTTTATTTCGGACAAAACTTCGTTTTTTTGCTGATTAATGTCCGGGAGCAGAAGAATTGCCGTTGTCACCAGTAGTATTGCAAATGTCAGCTGAAGTATTGAGCATACGGCATATTTTGAGGTTCTGTTTTTCTTCAGCAGTTTTTTTATGATCCAGTGCAGAAATGAGCCTGTTGACATTCCAAGAAAAAATACTGTCAGAGCTTGAAGAACGAAGATCGTATGGGACATCTACTTAAAGTCCTTGTCGATTGTAAGTGAAGAGCATACTTCGTAGTCCGGAAACTTTGCGGCTGCGATTTCTACAGCTTTTGCGGCTTTTGAATTTGAGTCGGTGATTCCGTGGAGATAGATTTTATTTTCCTTGATTTTTGTATGAAGGAAGCGGATTTCCATATTGTGTGCTCTGGCAAATTCCATGGACAGCTGCTGGGCAAACAGAAGCTCTTCCAGTTTTTCCTTTCCATGCTGGCTGTCTTCTGGTTTTATTGTTGTCTTTACCAGACTTTCGATTGTATCACAGATGGCGTCTGAAGATATAAGTCCTGTGTTGACCACCAGATGATACATAGCCGGATTATTCTGATCAAAATTGAAGAAGCTTTTGTGAAAGCCTTTTCGGTTAGCATCGCTTTCGTTGACGATTTTTTCTGCATATTTTTTTGAGCAGCCGTGTTCGTCCTGATAGCGCTGTATTCTGAGATTTTTTTCTGAAACAAATTTGAGCGAAATGTGGTTCGGCAAGTCCTTGAGGATGATGAATGATCCGCGTCCGATTATTACACAGTTGTCCTGAAGTGCGGCTTCGTACATTGCGGTCTGAAGATAGTCCAGATATTCGTCACGGTCTCTGGAAAGAGATGCAAAGAAGCCTGGTTTTTTTTCGTCAAATTTTCTGAGTTTTTTTTCTGAAAAGCCAAGCTCAAGTATCCTCTTCTCTATGTCTTTTCTGCTTACAAAGCGATAGTTGAGTTTTTGTGCTATGGAGAAACACAATTCGTCACCGAGAGAAGCTATTTGTCTTGAAACTGTAAGGATTGCCATATTTGTGTTAATTATAATTTCAAACAGTGATAAAATCAAAGGAAATGAATTTCTGATTTTATTTGATTTTAAAAGGGCGGTTTTTATGAAAGACGAAGATTTGATCTGGCAGAAAAAAGGGAAGAAGGAGCTTTTGAAGACGCGGGTTCTGACGGTTACTGAAATTGAGTCTGTTTCTCCGGAAAATGAAACCGGAAATTTTATTGTGATGGATGCGCCGGATTGGGTTATGGTGATTCCAGAAATTGACGGAGATTTTTTGATGGTGAAGCAATGGCGGCACGGTGAAAACAATCTCAGTATAGAATTTCCGGGTGGTGTCATGGATGCCGGTGAGAGCCCTGAGGATGCCGCCAGACGAGAGCTTTTGGAAGAAACGGGTTATAAGTCCAACGAGCTGATTTATCTTGGTAAAGCCAATCCTAACCCTGCCATAATGAGCAATCATGTGCATTTTTTTGCGGCAAAGAATCTGGTGGCAACGGGCAAGCAGGAACTGGACGATGAAGAATTTGTGGATTATATGAGGATTCCGAAAGAAGAGGTCTGCAGAAATTTTGGAAACCCTGAATATTCTCACGCGCTGATGATGGCGGCGCTTTTGAAATATATGACTTGTGAAAACAAATAAAAAAATGTCCTGTTCAGTTGATTTGAACAGGACATTTTTTTATTTTAGCGGTTTGCTGAATAGCCGTCGTATTTTTTTGCAGGATTGTAAACGCCTTCGCGATATTCACCTGTGATGCTAGGAATTTTCATTTTCATTCCAGGCATGATCAGGTTTGGATCGTTTGGCTTTGGCATGTTCTGCTTGTTTGCCTGATAGAGATTTTCCCAGAGCAAAGGATTGTCATATACATAATGGCGGCCAGAAATGTTCCAGTAGCAGTCCTTTGTGTCTGCCCATGGACGAACAACATAGAATTCCGGCAATGGTGTAATTTCCCTGATGTCTGCAAGTGCTTCCAGAACCTGATTTGCGTATGTTGCGGCTGTCACATAATCTTCAGCATTGTAGGCTTCCTGGGCGCTGGCAAAGGACTTCTGGGCTGATGAATATGCCATAGGGAAGTTTCTTTCTGCATTGATTGACTTGGCATAATCCAGCTTCTTTGTGGCCTGCTTCATAACTTCGTCTGCGCTTGATTTTGCGAGCATTTTCTTTACGAAAGCCTGTGAAAGAGCTGCATTTTCCTCTGCTTTTTTTGCATATTCTTCAGAAAGTGCGTATTCACCTGCGTCGAGTGCGGCTTCTGCCTTTTTGGTGTATTCGTCAGCAAGTTTCTGATATGTGTTGTTCTTGTAGCTTACAGCAAAAATTACGGAAGCTGACAAAAGTGCCATTGCGAGAGTGATAAACTTTTTCATTATTTTGCCTCCGATGTAGAAAGGATGCTTTTTGCGGCTTCTTCAACTGCGATTGCTGCGGCTGCGGCTTTTTCTGCAACCTGTGCTGTTGTGCCTTCCTCAATGTTGATTACAGCGTCCTCTGGATTTGCAAGATTGTCTGCTTCAAGAAGAACGGCATCTTCCTTTTCAATTCCGGCAACTTCTGATTCAAGCGGAGCGATTGTATCTGCTTCTGTTGAATAGCTTTCTGCATCTGCTACGGCCTGTTTTGCGCGCTCAATTGCTGCAAGGGCTGCGGCTCTGTTCTTTGAAACTGTCTCAAAAAGCTCAGAATAGATTTCCTTTGAAGATTTGTATCCGCGGTAGGCGTTTTCAATATCCTTTGTTACATAAGCTGCATCCGCATTTTTGAATGCTTCAGAAGCCTTTGCATATTCTGCTTTCTTTGCAACACCAGCCTTTACACTGTCAGCATTTTTCTTTGCTTCAAGGGCTGCGTTTCTTTCTTTTGCGGCGAATGCAGAGAATCCTTTTACCATGAGAACTGAGTACGCGTTGAAGGCTTCATTTGCCTTTGCAAGCATATCTGCACCCGATGCTGCATTTTCAAGGGCGTCGTATTCAGCCAGAGCTTTTGAACCTTTGTCGTATGAGTCAGGATCTTCTCCAGAGAATCCCATTTCTTCAGCACGCTTTTTCATTGACTGAGCCAGTGAAGCTTTTGCTAAAGATTCAAATTTCTGTGTAATGTCCTTGATTTCTGCTGATGCATCCTTTTTTGAATCAGCGGCACAGGCATTTTTGATTTCTGTGTAAAGTTTGTCTGTCTCGTTGAACTTGTCTGCATAGAATTTCTGTGCATCTGCATCGATGGCAGCCTGACGAGCCTTTTCTGCAGTTTCAAGAAGAAGCTGGTTTGCTGCACTGAAATCGGCAACTTCCTCTACAACTTCTGGCTTAGTTTCTTCGATTACTTCTTCTGCCTTTTCTGTTGGATCAAAGTCCAGTTCCGGCTCAGCTTTTGGTGTTGAACCACAGGAAGCCAAAAAAAGCAAAGTACAGGCACATGTAAAAATACCAAGATATTTTTTCACTTTTTTCTCCTTAAAAAAATAAGTACAACAACTATTTTTCAATTTAAATATCGGATTTATTGAAATAATTATAAAGAAATCTCTAAAAAATTCAATTTTTGGAGATTTTTAAAGTAATTTTTTTGAGCTTCTACTGCAAGTCGGTGTCGTAAACTGCCAGTTTTGCCCCGCCCCTCATTACGATTGAGTACAAAAGCATGGAAAGTTGCGTCTTCTGCAGAGCCTGACCTGTTGAACGGATGTCCATGTCTGTCTGTGAAAGCATGGAAAGCACTGCCGCTGTCTGACCATAATTCCAGATTTGGGATGCTCTGGTGTACTGGGCAATTGCCTTTTTGCTGGTAAAGCCGTTGGATTTAAGGTCCGGATTGTAGTTTCCGTTATGAATCGAATGCCACAGCTGAAGCTTTCTGAAACAAGATGTAAGTCCTGCCATAAGACTAATTGAATTGCTGGCTTTTGAAAGCAGAATTTTATCCAGAATTTGAAGACCATTCTCCAGTCTTTTTGAAGGTGACTGTGAGTTGTCCGAAATTGCATCAAACAGAGAAAATGCTGTTTCTTCACGGTTGTGGGAAAGCATCTGCTCCACGTCATCTTCGGTGATTAAGTGGCCTTTTGGGAAGCACAGGAAAAAACGGGAACACTCCATCTTAAGTGATTCTGTGTTTCCTTCCAGCATGTCCAGAATTGACTCGACTGCATTTCCGTCGATTCCGTAGCCGTTTTTTCTGAAGTAGTTTCTGACCCATTCTTCAAGCCGATAGCCTGCCAGCTCCCAGAAAATCTTTTTGTTTTCTTTTGGAACAAGTTTGTCCAGCTTTGTGTCCACTGAAATTTCATCTGAAACAAGAATGAGTGTTGCGGAATTCTGGGTTTCTTTTGGCTTTGAAGAGACGGTTTTTAGCCATGATGAAATGAGCTCAACCTCTTCCTTTTTTTTGATTGCCTCAGCCTCACGCAAAACTACGCAGGTGGCAGGTACAAAAAGTGATTCGGTCTGAAGCTTTGCAATGACTTCCTCAATTTTTGTGTCGGAAGCATAGAGAAGATAGTCATCGCTGTCACCAAATTGTTTCTTCAGGGCCTGTTTGACGGCTTCAACCTGATCGTTTCTTTCGCCCAGTTCAGGTCCAGTGTAGAGATAAATTGGTGCAGCCATGCTTAATATGTTCTTACGATGTTGGAAAGGATTCCGACGATGGAAACATCAGTGCTGTAAATTGGCTTGAAGTCAGGGTTTTCTGGCTGAAGTCTTATTCTGTCTGATTCCTTGTAGAATCTTTTGAGCGTGATTGCGTTGTCGATGACTGCCACAACAATCTGACCGTCGATTGCAGTCTGTGCCTGTTCCACTACAGCCAGGTCGCCGTCCAAAATCCCAGCATTGATCATGCTCTGGCCGCGTACACGGAGAGCAAAATATGTTTTGCCTGGTCGAACAAATGGTTCTGTAAGGTTTACATAGCCATCCAGATTCTCCTCGCTGAGCAAAGGTTTTCCGGCGGCTATTGTTCCGAGAATTGGAACGTTGCTGATGAATGTTTCAGGTTCTTTTGACTTGTCCTGAATAACACTGAGAGAACGTGCTCTTTTCTGGCTTTGAGAAAGGTAGCCCTTTTTCTGCAATGCTGCCACGTGATCCTGTACGGCACGAAGAGAAATGCCAAAATGTTCGCCGATTTCTCGTACTGTTGGAGGATAGTTGTTTTCTTTTGAATAGCCGGAGATGAAGTTCAATACTTCCTGCTGTCTCTCAGTGATTTGCTTCATTAGTCTTCCTCGAATTTGCTCTCAAAAAGCTGGTAGATTGCGTCTACAGCCTGCTGTTCATCAGGACCTTCAGCTTTGAGGGTCAAGTTTGTGTTATATCCAGCAGCCATTGTGATAACGCCCATGATTGATTTTGCGTTAACGGTTGTTGAATCCTTCTCAAGTAATACTTCGCTGGCAAACTTGTTAGCAGTCTGAGCGATCAATGCAGCTGGGCGAGCGTGAATGCCTGCTCTGTTGCGTACTGTCAAAAATTTTTCAGTCATTTATAACACATCCCTATAGTAATTTTCTGAATTTGAATTCAGAAACTATTATACATTTTTATGCCAAAAAGACAAACTTTAATTTTAGTACGAGTCGTCACTTCCGTAATATGCGGCCTGTGCCTCGCCTGTTTCAATCCATTTAAGGATGTTCTGGTTGAAGTCTCTGGCCGAGTTGTATCCACGGTACTTAAGGCGCTCGTTCATTGCTGCGGCTTCAATGATGATTGGAACGTTACGGCCTGGACGAACAGGAATTACGATGTATGGAACCTTTACGCCGAGAATTTCTTCTGTTGCATAATCAGTTCCGATTCTGTCATAAACCTTTGCAGCATCCCATTCCTCCAACTTAATCAAAAGCTGAATTTCCTTTTGCTCGCGAATTGAACCGACTCCGTAAAGCTGGGCTACGTTTATGATTCCAAGACCACGGATTTCCATGTGGTGACTGATGAGAGAGTTTGCACCCTGCCCCAGCACCGAGTTACCGTTCACACAGCGGATTTCTACAATGTCATCAGCTACAAGACGGTGGCCGCGCTCAACCAGTTCCAGGGCACATTCTGATTTACCTACGCCGGAATGCCCCGTAATCAAAATTCCGATACCGTAAACTTCTACCAGAACACCGTGCAGGGTCTTTTTTGGTGCCAGAATGTTGGAGAACAGACGCAGCATTCGAATTGAAAATTCAGTTGTGTCCAGCTCTGACTGAAGGACTGCACAATCTGTTTTTTCCGCAAGATCAATGAATTCCTGTGGCGGCGTAATTCCGTGGGTAAAGACAACACAGGGAATCTCAAAAGCAAACATCTGATTCAGGGAATCCAGATTGTTTTCGTTTTTAAGCTTTTCTATATAGGCAGTTTCTCCACGACCAAAAACCTGAACCCGTTCATGAGCAAAGGATTCATAAAATCCGGACAAAGCAAGTCCCGGGCGGTTGAGATCAGGTACGGTGATGATTTTTGAAAGCCCTTTTCTGCCACCAATACAACGGAGCCGTAGAGAGTTGTGATCTGGAAGCTCCATGCTGATGAGTTCAAGGACTGTGAAAGGTTTCTCTGTCATATGTTTACTATACAGTTATTCAGTAGTTAGTGCAACAAAAAAGCACCTGACTTGCACAAAATATGCAGAACAGGTGCCTCCGATTCAAAAAAATTCAGAAAGAATTATCAAAGCTGTCTCTAAAAATTGAAATTTTCAGGGACTTCATTATTTCTTTTCCTGAACCTTGTCCTTTTCCTTCTTAACTTTTACGTCAAGAGTATCCATCATTTTGTTCAAAGCGGCACCGAAATCGAAGTCCTCAGCCTTTACATGAGCCTGAGTTCCCCACTTGAAATTTGCAGTTGCTTCAAAAGCGTATTCTTTTTCATGCTTAACACGAACGATAAGGTCAACGATGAGCTCATCAGCATACTTGATTCTTTCAAGCTTCTTTTCGATCATGTCAGACTGTTTTTCTTCCAATACAAAACCTACAGCAGATACAGACTTAGTCATTTTAGTACTCCTTTTTTGTGCGCCTAGACACGGTTTTTGTTTTTTGACCAGCACAGGCCAACGATGTTTCCATCTGAAATAATTATACAACGGATATTTTGAAAAGGCTAATATTAATTTTTATATATTTTTTGAAAAAAATCAAAATATATCAATTTTTTTTCAATTTTTATACAATTTTTTTGAAATTTATTGCCGAAAGTGAACATTTTTTTTCATTAAAGGTATGGAGACTTTTTTTGGAGGTGTTCAATGAATATCTTTTCGTTTTCCCCTTTTGGTTATGAAGGGGCTTTGGTGGCCGTGGAAGTAGATTTACGGCGTGGAATTCCTGCAGTGGACATTGTGGGACTGGCTGATGGTGCTGTGAAGGAAGCACGGGAAAGAATGAGGTCTGCGATCTGCAATTGTGAATTTGAGTTTCCATTGGAACGGGTGCTGATTTCACTTTCTCCTGCGGATTTAAAGAAAGAAGGTGCGGGCTTTGATCTGGCTCTGGCACTTTCTGTTCTGAATGCAAACCGAAAATCTGCCACGGATTTTGGAACAGAGTTTGAATTTGGTGATGAACCTGTTCTGGTGATGGGAGAACTGGAGCTTTCTGGAGCTGTGAGACCGGTAAAAGCTGTGAATGCTGCTGCTTCATCTGCTGCCGCTGCCGGTATTCGAAAATGCATCGTAAGTTCTGCAAATGCGGCGGAAGCCCGTGAGGTGAAAGGAATGAAGGTTTTTGGAGCTTCCAATTTGCGAGAGGCTTTTGAAGCCCTGACCCGACCTGAACTTTTTACAGGCTGTGATGAGACTGATGATGCGGCATTTGTTCCAGAAGGAGCGGTAAAGGTTGGTGGAGTGCTTTTTCCGGCTGTGAACAGGGAAATGGATTTTGTGGATATAAAGAAACAGCGGAAACTGGTTCGTGCCTTGCAGGTTGCGGCGGCGGGCGGTCACAATGTTCTGGCTTATGGACCTCCAGGCTGCGGAAAAACCCTGGCAATGCAGAGATTTCCTTCACTTTTGCCGCTGCTTACGGTGGAAGAAGCCCAGAGCGTTACAAGGATTCATTCTCTGGCAGGCTTATTAAAGCCAAATGAACCTTTGGTAAGGATTCCCACATTCAGAATGCCTCATCAAACCGCATCTATTGAAGGATTGTGCGGTGGTGGTCCGAACTGCAGGCCTGGTGAAATTTCACTGGCTCACAACGGAGTGCTGTTTCTGGATGAGGCGGCGGAATTCAGAAGCAGTGTTCTTCAGATGCTGCGGGTTCCATTGGAAGGCGGATATGTGACTTTGAGCAGGGCTGGAAGAAGTTCTGTTTATCCGGCGCAGTTTCAGCTTTTGATGGCTTCAAATCCATGTCCCTGCGGAAATTATGGCAACTCCGGGAAAATTTGTCTCTGCAGCGCAAAATCTGTTGATGCTTATTGGAGAAAATTTTCAGGGCCGCTGCTGGACAGAGTGGAAATTCGTGTGAATGTAGGCGAAGAAGAATGTGATGACAATGCTGATGAAGCGGATTTTCAGAAAGAAGGAGTGGAAATGCAAGGATGCGGTATTTCCAGTGAGGAGCTTCGTGAAGATATTGCAAGGGCTGTTTCTGTTCAGCGAACACGGCAGGGAAAGCGGAATTCCAGACTTACACCTCAGGAGATTCTTGAATACTGCAAGCTGGGAAAAATTGAGCAGGAGCTTTTGGACAAGGCCTGTGAGAGCAATGATTTTTCACAGAGAGCCATAAGCGGAATTCTGAAGCTTTCTCGGACGATTGCAGATATGGCGGGTTCTGATAAAATAAAGTCCTCGCATCTGACGGAAGCTATTGGTCTTAGATCCAATGAGGGGCCGCTGGAAGTGTTCAACGCAGGTGGCAGATAGGCATAAAAAAAGCTCAGCTTTCATAAGAAAGTTGAGCTTAGTACCGGGTCTGAGACTTGAACTCAGACGCCCGTGAAGGCAACAGATTTTGAGTCTGTCGTGTCTACCATTTCACCAACCCGGCGAATGTTGGTATTATATCAGAAACGAATAAATCGTTGCAAGTGGGAAACTAATTTTTATGGATAATTTTACAGGTAAACAGCCGGAAGAAGTCTTAAAGGCGGTTTTTGGATACGATTCATTTCGTCTTCTTCAGAAAGACATCATCACAAATGTTCTTAATGGAAAAGATACTCTGGCCATAATGCCGACCGGTGGAGGAAAATCAATCTGCTATCAGGTGCCGGCACTGATTTTTGACGGGCTTACAGTGGTTGTGTCTCCCCTGATTTCTCTCATGCAGGATCAGGTGGCGGCTTTGAATGCTGCCGGTGTGAATGCGGTCTTTCTGAATTCAACCCTGGAATGGGAAGATTACAAGGATTCAATGAATTCAATTCGACGCGGGGAGACTAAAATTGTTTATGTTTCTCCTGAAGGGCTGATGACTCCAAAGATAAATGACCTTCTTCACGATCCGAGGGTGAATGTGTGCTGCATTACGATTGATGAAGCCCACTGTGTTTCGGAATGGGGACATGATTTTCGCCCGGACTATCTGGAAATTTCAGCATTGAGAAGTCAGTTCAAATCGGCAGTTTTTCTGGCTCTGACGGCTACGGCTACGGTTCATGTTCGGGAAGACATAATAAAAAATCTTAAGCTGAATGATCCTGTAGTTCTGGTTTCCAGCTTTGACAGGCCCAATATTTTTCTTGATGTAAGGCAGAAGAATGGAAGGAATGCGCTGGATCAGGTGGTGGAATGTATAAAACGGCACTGGGATGAAAGCGGAATCATCTATTGTTTTTCAAAAAAGCAGGTGGACACGCTTACTGAGCAGCTGGATTCTCTTGGATATTCTGTTCTGAACTATCATGCGGGGCTTAGGGATGATGTGCGCGCAGACCACCAGACAAAGTTCATTCGGGATCAGGTACAGATTATGGTGGCAACACTGGCATTTGGTATGGGAATCGACAAGCCGAATGTTCGATTTGTAATTCACTACGATATGCCTAAGTCTCTGGAACAGTACTATCAGGAAATTGGACGTGCCGGACGAGACGGACTTCCAAGTGAGGCACTGTTGCTGTATTCAGGCAGTGATATTTTTAAAATCCGGCTTTTGTTTGAGGAAGCGGCGGACAAGGAGCGTTCTGAAAAGCTGCTGCAGGGTATGATCAGCTATGCAACCGGAAGAAAATGCCGCCGCCAGCTGGTTCTGGAATATTTTGGTCAGAAAATTGAAGAGGCCGGAAAGGGAAAACAGATTGGAAGCTATGGATGCTGCTGTGACATCTGCCAGACTGGACCTGCACTGGAAATTGACATGACCATTCCGTGCCAGAAACTTATGAGCTGCATAATCCGCACCAATTCAAGGTTCGGGGCAAACTATGTGGTGGAGGTTCTGACCGGTTCAAGAAACAAGCGGATTTTAGAGAACGGCCACAATATGATTTCAACCTGGGGAATCGGCACGGAACTGAACAAGGAACAATGGCTGGAACTGGTGAATCTGCTGATAGAAAAGGGATTTATTCTGAAATACGGTGAGTACAATGTGCTGATGCTCACAAAAGACGGAGCTGGTGTGCTGAAGAACCGTGATAAAATAATGCTTCCTTTCAATTTGAGCAGAAGCAGCACCAGATTGAGCCGTGAACAGATGACCGCGGATAAAATATTCATGCCCAAGACCAGATCTGCTGCAGGTGCAAATGGCGGAATGATGTTTCCAAAGCCGGAGAAAAAATCCAAGTCCAGTTCAAATCCGGGGTTTGTGCTTCATAAAAAAGAAGTGGATTTTTCAGGAGATGAGGAAGCGCTGCGGATTCAGACTGAAATTAAAAAATGGAGACGAAAGCTGGCTCAGGAAATGGACGTGCCGCCTTATGTTATTTTTGGTGACAGAACCATGAACGACATTGCAGAAAAAAAGCCGAAGACCGAAGAGGAACTGTACAGCGTGAACGGTCTTGGTGAAAAGAAAATTGAAAAATTCGGCAGGGATATTCTGAAAATTGTAAATGGGTGAACTGCACCAGCGGTTGTAGGGGCGGCGAAGCCGTTGGCTGTTGCGCAGCAACTGACAATGAAGCGGTCAGCGGAACCCCGGAAGACGCGACCCAAAAACGCAGTTTTTGGGTGGTGCCCGTATGCTACCTTAAAACACTACCACGGATTCTCTTTACAAGTTTTGCCTGACCAATGGAAAGGAGTTTTTCTGCGTGATCCGGCATTACATCAAGAAGAACATTTGCGTCTGTGCCTGTTTTTGTGACAGAAAGAGGAACCCCAACTATAACACGGTCGTCAAAATGCAGCTCCACCATGCTGTTGTTGGAAATTGAGCCTTCGATGATGTGAACCTTACCTGAATAATCCATTCCACCAGCCTCAATCCGCTCAAATTTTACACTGTCTCCACGAAGCTGAACCGGGCTCAGAATGATTTTGTGGTCGATTCGCTGGAGAAGCCCCTCCTTTTTTTCCTGTGGCAGATTGAGTTTTTCAAGTTCAGCGCGCATTTTGTCAAAATGTGCTGCCCGTTCCTGATCCGATGTAAGTCCCGGCTGAAGCGGTGCGTCCTCGTCAAAATTGTTGGAAATTGTGTGGGCCTGTTTTGGCGGGGCAAATTCTGGAAAACCGAGAGTCTGGTAATTTTTTTCAGCAGTTTTGATCTTACCAATGAAGTCCAGACCGCTTTTTTCTATTACTGAAGAAGCTTCCTCGTCACTTTCAACGGAAAGCAGGTAGATTCCAGGTGCCAGAGTTGCAGAAATGTAGGGAGCAATGGCTGGATTTTTTTCCGTGATTGCTGCATTTTCCCCGCTGACTTGAAGAATGTAGCCTTTGTAGATGGTTGCTGAAGAATAGGATTTGCTCCAGTCATCAACGGAAACCTCCAGATTCTGCGGAATTTCGTATGGAGAATATTTTTTTAGCAGGTCGAATATTTTCTGGGCCGTAAGACCAAAGTCAAAGCCCCGCATAATTGATTTTCTGTTGATTTCAAAAACTGCGGCTGTATCAAACTGACGAAGCTCCATAAAATCCATCAGCGGAATCAACCGTTCAAGGCGGAGTCCAGGCAGCAATGTCACATTGAATCCGGCGTCTATGCTGAGTACCTTTGGCTCAAAATCAGTTGGAACATAATCTTCCAGAAGAGAGCCTGTAGAATAGATTGTTTCACCGCTGGAGTCCCTGCCCTTCTTTGAAAAAATCCCGAACAGAACGCCACAGTCAATGAGACGGTCCAGAACCGAAGAAAGATTCGTGTCTGTTTCAGCGGCAGAATTTTCTTCCCGTGCTTTGTTCAAAATTGCTGAAAATCTTGAAGAAGCTCCCAGAGCAGCTACACCGGCCACATCGTTCTGGTCTTCTGAAATAAGATATGCAAGCCTGAGCAAAATACTGCGGTCAAAACCTTTTTCTGGAACTGCGGCGGCCACATCAAGAAGAAGCTTTGCCTGACGAACCAGACCGTTTCTGCTGAATCTGCCCTGAGCACCGACACAAAGGTAGGCATATTGAAGGCGACGGTCCAGCTGTGAAAATGCGAGAAGGCGGCTTCTGTCCACTTCATAGCCACGGCCTGATTCTTTGAGCATGGAAAGATTTATGAGAGCCTTGGTAAGATTGAAGAGCATATCAATTTTGCCTGGAAAAAATGATTCCAGATCTGATTCAACACGCTTTTTAAAAGTACCGTCTGCCTTGCACAAATCCGGGTTTTTGTGAACGAATGCGACAAAGGCTGCTATCAGTTCTGGAGAAAGAACTGCCTGCGCATTGTAGAAAACTTCCTCGTATTCTGGTGAATGCAGCAGAACGCTCTGCTTGGCATAAGGCTCCAGATCTGATTCAAGGTGTGGATTGATGCTGATGATCATCTTGCCGGAAAATTTGTCCATGTGCCGGTACAGGATGAGTCGTTCTTCCAGATTCAGGAGACGGTTGTAAAGTTCAGCAAAGGTATAGGTGGATTCAAAAAAAGTCGCCAGTTTTTCTTCTGTTGGGTTGGAGATGAATTTTACAGCGCTGATGATCTGAATGTCCGCCTGACTCAAAAGAGCCACAATTGTTTTTCGGGAATCTTCTTTTCTGATAAAGGCGCTGAGTTCTTCAATGAGCTTCTGCTTGTTGAAGGGAGTCTTAACTTCCCCAAGATACATGCGAATAATCTCAAAAAAATGATTGTCAGGAAGCACCGCAAAACTTTCCCGCCAGTCGATGATGCGCTGTACTTTAGGATCAAGATTCATAAATTTTCTCCGTATAAAAAAGCTGAACGGAGAAGTATAGCATATTTTCAGTTATTTTTACAGACAAACCTATTTCTTCACGCCAATTTTAGTTTCCGGCGATTTTGCCTGAAATTCTGCAAGGAACATTTCAGCAGATTTATTGTCAGGCAACGGAAATTCAGCAATTTCTTCTTTTTTATTGCAAACCACAAAATATTCCAGCTGAAGCTCACCTTTTCCACAACAAAGCTTCATGTCCACGGATTTTACGCGGCGGAATGCACGATAAATTTCAGAATAAGCAATGTACTGAGTCTTAAGCAGCTTCTTGAAAAACAGGAACTTTGAGCCAAGACAAACCGACCCGATTTCGTGGGCGGATTTAAGGTCTTCTGTGAGAATTGAGTCATCTGCAGGGGTTTGTGTCAGAGGGATGTGGCACAACGAAGTGTGACACGGGGGAGAGACTTCTCCCCTTTCTTTTCCTAATTCAAACAGCACATTTCCTCAGAAAAATATTCTTCCACGTCTTCTGGCTGTGAACACCTCAACAGCTTGTACTGATAGCCCTGCTCTGCCAGGAATTTCTGGCGGTTTGAACCGAATTCTTCTTCTACTGTGTTTCTTGTAATCAGCGTAAAGAATCTGGACTTTCTCTCTTTTGGGCGGAGGATTCTTCCCAAACGCTGGGCTTCTTCCTGACGGCTTCCAAAGGTTCCGCTTACCTGAATTGCCATGCTTGCATCCGGTAAATCGATTGCAAAATTAGCAACCTTTGAAACTACCAGCACGCGGATTTTGCCGCTTCTGAAGTCTGCGTAGATTTTGTCGCGCTCCTCATTTGGTGTTTTCCCTGTGATGATCGGACATTCCAGCATTTTTGAAAGCTCTGCCAGCTGGTCCAGATACTGCCCGATTACAAGAATTTTATCTTCAGAACATTTTTCCACCAGTTTTTTTACGAAAAGCGGCTTCATTGGATTTTCACTGGCAATCCTGTGCTTTTTGCGCTGGTCTGCAACGGCATATTCAATTTCCTTGCCTTCACTCAAATCCATTCTGATTTCAATACATTCCGCTGTGGCAATAAAACCTGAATGTTCCAGATCTTTCCAAGGCACATCGTAGCGTTTTGGACCAACCAGTGAGAAAACATGGCCTTCCATTCCGTCCTCGCGCACAAGAGTTGCCGTAAGTCCGATTCGTCGAACTGCCTGAATTTCTGCAGCAACCCTGAACACTGGTGCAGGCAATGTGTGGACTTCATCATAAACAATAAGTCCCCAGTTTCGTTTTCTGAAAAGTGAAAAATGCGGGTATGGACCATCTTTTTCAGGACGCCATGTGAGAATCTGATAAGTTGCAACCGTAATTGGCTTTATGACTTTGTTTTCGCCAGTGTATTCTGCAATGTCATCTTCCGTAAGGTTTGTTTTGTCCAGAAGCTCCTGAATCCACTGGTGAACGGCACTGATGTTTGTGGTGATGATCAATGTGCTGGTTTTAAGAAGGCTCATTGTGGTCATTCCGACGATTGTTTTTCCGGCACCACATGGAAGAACGATTGTTCCAAAACCAGTTCCCGGCCCCTTGTCTCCAACAATTGCCTCTGCGGCTTCCTTCTGATACTGACGAATGTTGAATGGTCGTCCAGCCAGAGTTGTTTCCCTAAGATTTATTTCCATCGGCTCACCGTCAATCAGCGGAACATCATCTTTTACAGGCCAGCCCAATTTGAGCAGTTCCTGTTTGATTGTTCCACGGTCAGTAAGCTCCAGCATAAAACAGTGGGATTTTTCTTCTTCAGTTACCGGACACTGCTTCATCATTTCATCCTGAGGCTCCTGATATTCACAAACCTTGAGCATTTTTTTACCAACGGCGCTGGCATTTATTTCCTTAAAAACCGGGACGCTTTCTGTTACAAGATAGAGATATTCGATTTTGATTTTTTCATTTGGCTTGCTTGGATTTGGCATTTCCAGCCATGGAGCCGGCACAAGTCTCAGCTTTCCGAATCGCCCCGCAGTTTCCTTGATCCACATTTCCACATTCTGAGGCACATCGTACCTTGCAAAATCATGGAGAACCTTCACTGCATCTTCCGGCGTAAATCCAGCACCAGAGGCATTCCAAAGAGAAAGCGGTGTCAGTCTGTAAGTGTGAAGATGTTCCGGAGACCGTTCCAGCTCAGCAAATGGTATAAGCGCATTTCTACATTCCTGAGCACGTGGAGCATGCACATCAAGCAAAAGAGTTCTGTCACTCTGAACAATAAGCGGGTTTGAATAATCCATAAAGTACCATTTTAATTGAATTCAATAAAAGAAAAAATCCGGGCACCACCCAAAAACAAAGTTTTTGGGTCGCTACGTCCGCCCTTCGCTAACGCTCATTGTTTGCTATGGTTTCGACAAAGCTCAACCGCCGCAAACAACTTCGGGGCTACCATCGCTGGTGCAATTCTCAGTCCGTGATGGAAAATTCTGTCAGCTTTCCGATTTTCTGCAAATCATTAATCAAATCAGAAAAATCATCTCTTCTGGGAGCTTTTACAGAATAATGAAGGATCACCTGATTCTGTGAAAAGATTCTGCTTTCGTTAAAGTCCGTGATTATGAATCCGTTGTTTTCGATTGTTTTTTTGAGTTCCGACATGTTGATTGAATCAGTTGCAAAACCGAGATGAAGTGTCTTTGCACGACCTGCCGGAAAATGTTTTTCTTCAAATTTTTCAAGGATGATAAGTGAAAAAACAGCAACCAAAAGTGCCACACCTGCAGGAATGTAAAGGCCTGAACCAATTGCCAGACCAATTGAAGCGGCGGCCCAGATGATTGCGGCGCTGGTAAGACCTTTGATGTTCAGGCCCTGTCGAACGATGGCGCCGCCACCTAAAAAACCGATTCCGCTGACAACCTGTGCCATGACTCGGCCGCCGTCACCAACGCCCATAAGTTTTGGAATGTAAAGTGAAAGAATCGCCAGCAAGGTTGAAGATTCACAGATCAAAATAAGGGTTCGTAAACCAAAAGCCTGAGCCCGGGATTTTCGTTCTAGCCCCAGGGTAAATCCTGCAATAAAGCTCAGGAAGATTCTAAAAAGACAAACAACAGTAAAATTCAAATCAAATTCCATAAAATCCTCCTGATTAGGGGGATGTCCAAAAAGTTTTATTTATGTGGTCATTGAGCTTGTCGAAATGACAATTCACACTAAATGTGGTGGTTTCGACAGGCTCAACCACCGTAAACTT
>JAGHUJ010000020.1 GCA_018064905.1 Candidatus Treponema equifaecale | reverse complement strand
TCTTCGTAAGCACGAATCTTCATCAAAAGCCGCAACTTTATCCATCTGCTTTGACCATGAATACTTAACTTCGCTTCCGCCTAAAACTTCTACAAGTACAGAAGGCCGGCACTGAACGGTCTGGGCTGTTTTTACTGGAGAAGCGGAAACAACTGCCTTTGCCTTGTAGTCATAGGCTCCACGCTGAACAACTGTCAGTCCTTCTGCATTAAAGGCATCCTGCAAGGCATTCAAAACCTGATTGTTAAAATCGCCTTCAACAACAATGTTTACGGCACACTTTGATTTCAATTCATTAAGCGTAAATTCTGCCTTTCTGAAAAGCTCATCAACCTTGGCATATTTTTCAGAGGCTGCTGGATTTATCACCCTTGCAAAATCATAATATTCATAAAATTCTTTGGCAAAATTCAAGGAATTTTTTATTCCCAAAAGCTGTTCCAAAGCATCATTCTTTTTGATGGAAGCTTCGTATTCAGCAGGGAAATTTTTTTCACATTTATTAAGCTTTGGTTCAACAAAATCAAAAGCTTTCTGACGGTTTATATATGCACAGCCAATGTACATTCCAAGTTCTTTGCTATAGAAAGGTGTTGTATATTCCAGCTGATAAAGACTGTTGCTGGAAGAAATTTCAAGATTTTCAGAAATTTCTCTATGGCTTATATAAGAACCCTGATTTTCTTTTGCAGAATAATCAGTCTTAACTAAATCTGTAACCTGTGCCTTTATTGTTTTGGAGATTGAAGCAGCAGCTTTGGTCTTTGCTTCTTCCAGTGAAGAACCGTATTCACAGGCACTCAAATATTCAGTTTTTGGGAAAATTTTATAGCGGCCTGAATCTGTAACCCAGGCTGGGGGTTCTTCATTTGTTTTGGCAGCAGCTTTTTTTTCTTTTGAAAAACAACCAGCTACTGCGAGAATCATAAGAAAAAATGTAAAAAGGTTTTTCTTCATATTATTCCATAAAAAATGTTGGGCTGCCCAATAGGTTTAAAAATGTCACCTCGAGCAAGGTCGAGAGGTCTTGTTAATTCTTATAATCTAAAGAACTATAGATTTCTCCACTCCGGTCGAAATGACAAATTACTGTTTTGGGACAGCCCGTTACAAGTCAATCAATATATTTTTTTACTGTTTGTCTTCTACAACTTCAACTTTTGCGTTGTCGTAGTTAACCATTGTCTGTTCTGGAGTTACGATTGTCTGTGTAAGTTTTTCTGTCAAAACAGATTTCAAGAAGATTGTCTGATCATCGTTGTCTTCAACATCATCCAATGCTTTCTTCAACTGAAGCTGGTACATATCCTTGCCCATTGTGTAAACAACATAGTATGTATATTCTTCTGTCCAGTCAGCTGGTGTAGCAGGCTTTTTTACGCCTGGTTTTGGAGTTCTGGTTTTAATCCAGTATGCAGCTTCCTTCTGAAGACCGTTCAAAGTGAGGTTTGTCATTGTGCTTGAATACAATTTGGCAGCCTTTGTCTTTCTCTGGTCATCAATCTGAACTGCATTCAATTCTGACTGAACTGTCTGACCAACTGTCTGTTCGATTGAAGAAGCAACTTCAGCACGTGCATCAACCTGGTCTGTCCAAGTCTTCAAGAAATCAAGGTCATTTCCCTTGCTGTTAAGAGCAAAAATTGCTGTATCGTTGTCGAGCTCAAGTGATTTTCTGATTTTTTTCTGATTTCCATCGCCCATTGCAACAACCCAGGCTGGAATTGGAGAACCAAGAGCCTTACCCTGGTAATCAATAACAACAGGTGTGCCTTCATCCATGATTGGGGCATTTCCTTTTAAGGTTGATGTTGATCCACAAGATACAAAAATTGAAGATGCTGCAAACATTGCAAATGCAAATACATTTAATTTTTTCATATTAAACTCCTTACTTGTTTTGCAGGAGGCAAAAATCGAAAGTGCAACGCACTTTGCCGTGATAAAAATACACGGATGTATTTTTATCACGCCTCCTATCTTTATATTATATATTTCTCTACACATTTGTTTCAAGATATGGCATTTTTTTAGGAAATTTTACAATGCAACAGAAGTCTCAGCCGGAATTTCTTCCAGCCAGGCTTTTTTGATTTCCACTTTCTTTACGTACTTTGCCTTAAGTTCTGAAAGAATTGCGTAGTGAAGCGTCTGCATGTGCTGCTTCTGGCTTTCTGTGTCCTTCCATTTTTCAAGGATGCACACGTCATCATCGCTGTCTAAAGGCAAATAGATTTCATATTCAAGGTTTCCGTCTTCTGAACGGGAAAATTCCCTGATGTTGTTGTCTCGGAAGCGCTGATAAAAATCTGAGCGGGTGCCCCTATTCAAATAATATCTTGCCTGAACAAATACGCATTTCATTCTTTTTCTCCAAAATCATAGTTTTTGTAATATGCAGTCAATGTATGTCCGTCTTCTGCAACAGTGTATTTTTGTGAATATTCATAGACTTCTCCACTATCATATTTGTAGATTTCTACAAGCGTGAGAATATTGTCTTCAAGGCTGCATGTACCTCGTGATTCATCTTCATCATCCCAAAGATACTTCCACTGTGCAGTTTTAAGATTCACGAGATAATGAGTAGTATAAACTTCATATTCTGTAATCTCATTTTTATTTTCGAAAGTTGATTCATGGTAAAAAATATAAAAATCATAGTCTGCAGGCAGTTCAGTCAGATAATATCTTCTCTCAGCAGTTACAATATAACATTCATCACCCATAACATACAGTTTTGCCTCATCATCCAGATTTGCAAGAATGTAGCCTGAACCAATTTCACAAGAGAATGTCTTCTTTTCTGTTTCTGTTTCTTCAATTCCATAATGTTTTGTTTCTGTCTCAGATTCAATTGTCATGTCAGAATTGAATTTAAGCTTTTGCAGAACACAATATGAAGAATCCTTGTCCTCAGAACTGTTCTGGAAATTATTCACAAAAATTCTTCCTGCCAGATTGTTGTTGTAGTATTCCTGCATTGTGCGCTGGCGTTCTTTTTTGTCTGCTGCAACCAATGCTTCCTGATTTTCCCAGAATTTGCTTGCGTACAGATCTTCATAACTGCTCTTCCATTTTTCAAGATAAGATTCAATATCAGGAACATATTTTCCAGAAGAATCTTTTTTGAATGTGATTTCGGCATATTCTTTAAGTGGTGTTCCAAGTGGAATTTCGCAAGTGAGAATATAATCATCGCCAGATTCTTTCAGATATTGTGAAGTCCCATAGATACTTCCAGCGAAGGTTGTCTGATTTTTCTCTGTATTATTGATATAACAGTATAGCTCTTCCCTACCGAATTCAACTTTTGTACGGCTCTTAAAGTCTTCAATATCTCTGTTTGTGAAACCATTGCCGCGAAATTCCATACCATAAGAATCAGTATTTCCAATGCTTCCAGGAACATCATCGTAAACATAAAAACGAATAGCCGAATCCAGAGTATAATCAGGAGTTGCAAAACTAAGATCGTATTCCTGATTCGTTCTGTTTCCCTGTTCATCGAAACTCTGATTGTACCGTGTTTTGGAAATAGTCTTTCCATCAATTACGGCAAAATCCTTTTTTATAGAAACTGTCTTTATCAGATCAGGATAAACGACAGCCTCACTTATAGTTTCAGCTTTTAATGTTTTATAAGTTGTTTCCAGAGAAAGCTTTTCTGAAAGAATTGCAGGATTGTTCTCATATCTGAAAATTTCAGGGAAATGCTTTCTGATTTCTTCTGCCGGTGTTGCTTCAAAAACCTTATTTCTTTCTGCATATGTGCTTTGTGAAAGCAGCTGATCTGCCTTCCAGTCGTATCTCACCTGAGCAACTTTCTTTAAATCTTTGTTCAATATTTCAAAATAGTCACAGATTACGCTGTTTGTTCCGTTTCCGAAGGTTGTTCTGCTGCCCTCTCCTGGAATCCTGAAAAGCTCAATATAATCTGTTTCAATATTGTCATATTCTTTTAAAGCTGCTTTTCGTGCGTCCATGTCCTTTACTGTGTTCAGGGCGCTCAGCTCTTCATACTGCTTGGAATTTATTGCCACTTTATTGAAAGTGTTGTAAGTGACGATGTGTTCCTTTCCATTATAAATTACAACAGCACCGATTGGAGAATTGAGTTGCAGTTCCTTGCTGTTTCCTGTTTCGATTTCCAGGATTTCTTCTGGAGTCATGCCCTTTACTGAAGGTGGAATTATATTTTCAATAGCTTCAATTACGCTTTCAATGAGCTCAGCCATTCCGTCCTTTTTTAAAAGTCCTTTGGCAATTTTGATGTCATTTGATTCAACTGAAAGCTTTGGAATATTTTCTTCCGTAGCATTTACAACAATTGCAGAAACCACTGTATTTCCGGCCAGAGAAACCTTTGAAACTTCCTTTGCAACAATTACGCGGCTGATTTCTGACTGTTCATCTGTAGAATCAAGCTTACAGTCGGATTTGATTTCAACATTCTCGATTTTTGAATGGCTTTTGCCTGAAGAACCTTTTTCCAGAACAATTCGTACAGCTTCTTTTTCTACATCCATTGCCTTAACAAGAACGCCGTTCAAGTGGATAGAATTTGAACCGCCGCCGTTTACTGCGATTTTTTCAACGTCGGAATCAATGATAGTAAAATCTCCGTCGCCTACTGATGCATCAATGATGAGTTTTGAAACATTTGTCAAATTTGAAAGAACTACTCCGTCTGATTTTACGGTAATCACGGCGTTCTTCATGTCGGTTTTTTCTGATTTGCCTGAAATTTCAATAGGCTTTTTGAGAACCAGTGAGCTGGAATCTGAAAGTCTGTAGCTTATTGATGAAAGATCCAGTGTTCCTTTTGCTGAATCGATTTTTTCCTGAAGCGTTGGTTTTGTACTAGGCTTTGTGATCTGGTTTTCAGGAACTTCTTCATCGTAATCCGCAATTATACATGAGCTGAATAAAAATGCTGATGAAAGAATAAAAGCAAAAAGAATTCCATCTAATTTTCTGATTAAATTTTTCATAAAATCATACTCCTGATAATGTTCTTCTATTATAACACAATCCGTTTAAAATAAGTATCACCAATGATACTAACATACCGTTGGTTGAGCTATATTACAAATAGACATCTCCACTACGGTCGATGTGACAAATCATTCTTTACTGCGGTCGATGTGACAAAATATTCTTTATTACAGTCGATGTGACAAATTATTCTTTATTACGGTCGATGTGACAAAATATTCTTCACTACGGTCGATGTGACAAAATATTCTTCACTACAGTCGATGTGACAAATCATTCTTCAGTACGGCAATGTGACGAATTATTTTCTGATTTTTTGTTCACCACAACAATGCCTGCTGAAACCAGAACCAGGGAAAGCAGAACTATCAGAAGATTCTGGCCCTGTTCATTCAATAATAATCTTGAAAGAATTACGCCGAACACAGGATTCAGAAAACCAAACACCACTACCCTGGAAACATCGTTGTATTTTAGAAGAATTCCCCAGAGTGAATAGGCCGCCGCACTGATAAAGGCCAGATAAAAAATGAGAAGAACTGAAGCAATGTTGAAGCCTGAAAAATGGCCTCCAAAAGCCAGCCCTGCCAGAATCATTATTGCGCCACCCAGAACAAACTGCCAGCCGGAAAGAAGAACCGGGCTTTCGTCCTTGCTGAACAATTTTGAAAAACAGCCTGAAAATCCGTAGCATACGGTGGAAAGAAAAACAAAACCTTCTCCACGGAATGAAACATGATAGTCCAGTCCTGAGCTTCCAAAAAGGTTCACCAATGCCACTCCTGCAAAACCGATTACACAACCTGCAATTTTCAAACCGGTAAGCTTTTCCTGTCTGAAAATAAGTGCTGAAATCAAAAGCGAGGCGAACACGTTTGTAGAAAGAGTGAGAGCAGAATTGACTCCGCTGGCACGAGTAAGGCCGCCGTAAAAGAAAAAATACTGAATCACTGTCTGAAACATTGAAAGCACAAAAATTTTTTTACAGGTGGCCATAGATTTTGGCAAAAGCAGCCGGCGTTCTGTAAGGCTTCCCACAATTACTGTGAGAATTCCAGCCAGAAAGAATCGAACTCCGGCAAATAAAACCACAGTTGCGGTGTCTTCTGAGGCAATGCTGAACATTCTGTAGCCAACCTTAATGCAAGGTGTGGCACTTCCCCACAAAAAACTGCAGAAACCCGCCGCCAGAGCCACAAACCAAATCGAAGTTAAAAAGGATTTCTGTTTCATTGCTGTTTCCACAAAATAAATTCACCGCTGCCGTTCTGTTCAAATTTTATGCCGGTGCCTTCAAGCATTCCATCTATGAAACACTTCTGCAGGTGATAATAATTCTTCACATCCCCGGAATATTTTTCCCAATGCTGGGCGTGGAAATCGTTCACCACTTTCCAGCAGACTTTTTCTGGTGTTGAAAGGGTTATTTTTCTGTTTTCTGCGCCTGCCATTCCTTCAAGGATTACAGCATCAATCAAAGAAAGTGCGTCCTGCGCTGTACTCATGTTTTCATCCTTGAATTCCTGTCCAATTTCAAGACAAACGTCTTCAATAAGCGGCATAAAACGGGAATTTGTGCCAAGAAGAACCGTAACAGCTGCTGCAAATCTGGATTCTGCAATTCCCGCATACAGATTCAGAAACTGGTCTGCGGATGACGGATCAATCACATTCTCAAAATCTCCTTCAGGAATTGCACCGCAGTTCATGTCTATCATGTCCGCAAAATTTGAAAAACCGTGCTGAAGTCCAATCTGAACAACGCAGTCTGAAATATGGCTCAAAAGCTGTATCTTCATGAATAAATTTTTCATCATTTTTCCCCGTATTTTATTAAAAGTTCAAAATGGCCAGGATTTTCTTCCGGTTTTTTTGAAGTTACATCGTATTCAAATTCCTCGTATTCACTTAAGGCAAATCCAATTCTGCTGTTTCCCAGCATATCGTGCTTGTCCAGAAGCGAGCGGTGCTTGTCCTTGTCGTAGCGGTGAACATACCACTCAGGAAAATTGCCCTTCTTTCCAGAACGAACAAAATCATACCTGAGCAAATCCTTCATCAGCTTAAAGTCCAAAACTTCCCCAGTTTCCTGAACTGATTCACAATTTTCTTCTATATATTCAATATATTTGCTCAAAAGCTCAAACCAGTAAAGTTCTCTTCTGGCCTGCAAAAAGGCGTCCTGCTTTCTTCCAAAATTCACAATTTCGCACATAAAAACCCAAGGCCTTAGCTTTCTGAAAATATAAGCCATGGTGAAGCTGAAAATTTCCTTGTTCCAGTATGCGTCTGTTGCAACTTCAATGTCTTTTAGAAATGCCACGTCTGCAAAACTCAAATAAGGTGTGGAAAAAGTTTCATAAACAGGATTTTCCATCCATTTCCAGCCGTTTTTTGAAGCAAATTCTGCCATTTCTGTTCCGTTCAGAACTTTTAAGAAGCCCAGCTGAAGTGCGTCCGGCCTTAAATCCATAACATAATCGTAGCTGTGGCCAAATATTTCCAGATTCTCGTAAGGAAGGCCGGCAATCAAATCCAGATGCTGATGGATTGTACGAGGAATGCGGCGGATTTTTTGGGAAAGCACTTCTGTATTGTCTGAACGGTTTACGGCCTTAAGCGTTTCTTTATTTGATGACTGAACTCCCATCTCAAACTGCATTACTCCAGATGGAACTTTCTGCAAGAAATCCAGGGCTTCATCAGAAAGATACTCTGCCTCAATTTCAAAATGGAACATTGTTTTTCCGTTGTGATGTGAAAGAATGTACTGCCAGATTGGAATGTAGCGGTCTGGATTTAAATTGTAGGTTCGGTCAATGAATTTCACCAGCTTTACATTTGCATCAAGAAAAATCTGAAGCTCCTGCTGAACTCTTTCCAGTGTTTTGAACCGTACCCGCTTGTCCACGGAAGAAAGGCAGTAGGCGCAGCTGAAGGGACAGCCACGGGTGGATTCGTAATAGTAAATTTTGTGGTCAGGATCAAAATCCCCGCGGAGAATTTCAGGATATGCAAAGGGAAGCTCGTCCAGATTTTCAATCAATGGCTGGTCGCCGCTGTAAACAACAGTATTTTGAGAATCCCTGTAGTAAACGCCTTTGATTTGTGAGAGTGACGAAATTCCGGTTTTTGCAAGTTCTGTAAAGGAAAGTTCCCCTTCTCCGAACATGACAAAATCCAGGGCAGGAAGCATTTTTAGATATTTTCTGGCACCGTAGCCAAATTCAGGGCCCCCTGCACCAACCACACATTCCGGTAAAATTTTCTTTATATCCGGTAAAATTTTGCAAACATATTCTGCATTCCAGATGTATGTGGAAAAAAGCACCATGTCCGCACCGGTAAAGCCAATGCTTCTTAGAACTTCACCTATGGGTTGGTTTATTGTGTATTCGGCGTAGTCAATTTGCAGAGAAGAATCATTGATGTGTGAATCAGCGTAGGCCTTTAGTGAACGGATTGCCACATTTGTGTGCATGTAGCTGGCATTCACAGAAACAAGGAGAATTTTCATTCGTCCTCGTCCTCTGATTCGTCTTCGTCATAATCATCTTCTTCAGATTCATCATCATAATCTTCATCTTCGTCATCGTAGAACTGAAAAAGAATATCCTGAAGCTGAGAGAATTCTGTCTCATCTTTTTTCTGTTTTTCTGGATTTGTACCGTCAACTATGAAGGCCTCTGAATACATCTCAAAACAAGTGAGGACAAAAACAAAATCTTCTTCATCAATTGACCACAGATCGTCAACTTCCTTGATTTTTGGAAGAACCCGGTTCAGTATTTCAATGCCTTCATCGTATTCTGCGGCAATCTGATTTGTAAGCTCGTCCGTTCTTGTAAGTTCAGAACGCTCCTCTACCATCTGTTCCTTGATTTTCTTTAATGTGCTCAAAAACAATTCATCATCTGTCATATATGCCACCTGTTCTGAAAATTTTTGTATTAGAGATTCCGATTATTCATCCTTCAGCCTTATCCGCCACTTTTCTGCTTCTTCTGGATTTTTTTGAACCCCAATTCCTTCCTCATAGCAGCGGACAACATTCCTGATTCCAGTCTGATGATCCTGCTTGGCCGATTTGAGATACCACTTGAAGGCTTCCTGCTCGTCCTTTTTGTCAAAAAATCCACGGTCCTTTGCACATTCCCAGGCCCAGCCGTAATCATTCTGAGCAGGCGCAAAGCCCATTTCTGCAGCACGACGAATATTTGTGAGCCAGCCCTGGGCATCCCGTTCTTTTCCTGTACCGATTGCAAAGCCGAGACAAACGCCCATATTGTAGATTCCGTTGGCTTCACCCTGCTGTGCTGCCATTTCATAAAGATGAAAAGCTTTTTCCTTGTCTTGATCTACTTCTATTCCGTTTTCATAGCAATAACCAAGAGCACACTGAGCCTCGGCATCGTTTTTGTCATAGGCCAGATGAATCAATTCGTCAACGTGTACATGAGAAAGCTGATAGATGTCATATTCAAATTCTTCAGACATTATGTATATTTTAGCAGAAAATTTTTCACATTTCAAAATGTCCCAGAATTTATGAAGAATTTTTTGCAGATGTGTCATTTTGATACAGTTTTTGTTGCGTGAGCGCTGTGCAAGGCAGCTTTTGCTGGCCACTGGACTGAGCGAAGCGAGGGAAGCGGCTGGAGCGACAGCGGAACCTGGAACATAGCGCCGGAAGATGCAGCGAAGCGGAATCTTCCGGCACGCCCGTATGAAAAAATTTAAAATTTGTTTTGAATTTGAATTTTTCGAAAAGTTGGCACGGTTTCTGCAATGTGTTAAGTGAAAGCAAAAAAGTTGCAGAAATCACTGGAAAATGGTGAAAAATCAAACTGCAGCTTCCAAGTTCAGGAGGACAATATGAACGCACTTTTCAACACACTTTTTGATGATTTCGGTTTTGACGGCTACACAATGCCTTCAATCAATGTAAAGAAAGCTCTCCAGACACCAAAGGTTGATGTTAAGGAAAATGAAGCTGCCTACACACTGGAAATGGATCTCCCTGGAAAGACAGAAAAGGACCTTAAAATTGAGCTGAACAAAAATGTGCTCACAATCTCGTCTGAAGAAGAAACAAAAACTGAAGAAAGCTCAGAAGCTGAAAAGAAGGAAGAATGCAAGTGGCTCATCAGAGAACGCTCATGCACAAAATTCAGCCGCAGCTTCTCACTTCCAGAAGATGTGGACGGTGAACAGCTCAGCGCAACTGTAAAGAACGGCGTACTTTCTGTGATAATGCCAAGAAAAGCAATCACAGCTCCAAGACGCATCCAGATCAGCTGCGGTGCTTAGTGACAAAAAGGGGTTGTCTCAAAACTATATAAATGTCACCTCGACCGTAGTGGAGAGGTCTGCAAATCATTGTATTACAGATTTCTCGACTTCGCTCGAAATGACAAGGTATTAGTTATTGGACAGCCCCTTTTCTTTAGTCTTCCAATGCCTGTTTGATGTCGGCGATAAGGTCGATTTTATCTTCGAGACCGCAGGAAATTCTGATCAGTCCTGCTGGGATTCCGGCCTTTGCAAGCTGTTCTTCTGTCATCTGGCGATGTGTTGAAGTTGCCGGGTTGAGACAGCAGGTTCTTGCATCTGCAACGTGTGTTTCAATTGCTGCAAGCTTGAGCTTTTTCATAAAGTTTTCAGCAGCTGAACGTCCGCCCTTGAGCTCGAATGAAACAACGCCGCAGCCACCGTTTGGCAAATATTTCTGGGCTGTTTCGTAGTATTTGTCGCCTTTAAGGCTTGGATAGTTTACTTTTGCTACCTTTGGATGTGTTGAAAGGAATTCTGCAACTGCAAGACCGTTTTCAACATGGCGTGGCATTCTTACATGAAGTGATTCCAGTCCAAGATTAAGGATGAATGCATGCTGTGGAGACTGGATACATCCAAAGTCGCGCATAAGCTGAGCTGTGGCCTTTGTGATGAATGCCCCTTCTTTTCCGAATTTTTCTGCGTATGTGATTCCGTGGTAGCTCTCATCTGGTGTACAGAGGCCAGGGAATTTTTCTGCGTGTGCCATCCAGTCAAAATTTCCAGAATCAACAATGGCTCCACCAACTGCAGCTCCGTGTCCGTCCATGTATTTTGTTGTTGAGTGAGTTACGATATCAGCACCCCATTCGATTGGGCGGCAGTTTACTGGTGTTGGGAATGTGTTGTCAACTACAAGAGGAACTCCGTGAGCGTGAGCAGCTTTGGCGAATTTTTCAATGTCCAGAACTGTAAGTGCAGGATTTGCGATTGTCTCTCCGAATACAGCTCTTGTGTTTTCCTTGAAGGCTGCGTTCAATTCTTCTTCTGAACAGTCTGGATCAACGAAAGTAACTGTAATTCCCATTTTTGCCATTGTTACAGAAATAAGGTTGAAGGTGCCGCCGTAGATTGAGCTTGAAGCTACAATGTGACTGCCGCATTCACAGATGTTGAACAAAGCGAAGAAATTTGCTGCCTGTCCTGAAGATGTGAGCATTGCTGCCTTTCCGCCTTCAAGAGCTGCGATTTTAGCTGCAACATAGTCATTTGTTGGATTCTGCAGGCGTGTGTAGAAGTATCCGCTTGCTTCCAGATCAAAGAGTTTTCCCATGTCTTCACTTGTATCATATTTAAAAGTTGTAGACTGAATGATTGGAATCTGTCTTGGCTCGCCGTTTTTTGGTGTGTATCCGGCCTGAACACATTTTGTATTGATTGTATAATCTGACATTTTTTATTTCCTCTTGGGAAATTATAGTCTTTTTTGAACAAAATTTCCACAAAACGCAGAAAATAGTGTAAAATAGATGGCATCAATTTGATTAGAGGTAAAAAAATGACATACGCAGAAGTTTTGGAAACAGCCAGAACCTGTATGGGCCAGTGGTGTAAGGCCTGCCCTGTTTGTAACGGCAAGGCTTGTGGAAATCAGATTCCTGGTCCTGGTTCAAAGGGTGTTGGTGATACAGCCCAGAGAAACTACCAGAAATGGCAGGAAATTCGTGTGAATATGGATACATTGGTAGAAAATGTTCCTGCTGACACAACTTTTGAGCTTTTTGGAAAAACATTCAAATATCCTTTCTTTGCTGCTCCAGTTGGTGCGGTAAACAATCATTACAGCGAAAAATATGACGATCTTTCCTACAACAACCTTCTGGTTGCAACCTGTGCTGAAGCCGGAATTGCCGCATTTACTGGCGACGGTGTGAATGACAAGGTAATGGGCTATGCCACAAATGCAATCAAAGCTGCCGGAGGAATCGGTGTTCCAACTGTAAAGCCTTGGAACATGGAAACAATTCAGGCAAAAATGGATCTGGTTAAGAATTCTGATTCTTTTGCTGTTGCTATGGATGTTGATGCTGCAGGCCTTCCTTTCCTTAAAAACATGACTCCACCTGCCGGAAGCAAAAGTGTTGAAGATCTTAAGCAGATTGCGGCAATAGCAGGAAAACCATTCATCGTAAAAGGTGTAATGACTCCAAAAGCTGCACTTAAAGCAAAGGAAGCCGGTGCTGCTGCCATCGTTGTTTCAAATCATGGTGGACGCGTTCTTGACCAGTGTGCCGCTACAGCTGAAGTTCTTGAAGAAATCGTTGCTACTGTAAAAGGTTCCATGAAGATTCTGGTAGACGGTGGAATCAGAACTGGAACTGATATTTTTAAGGCTCTTGCAATGGGTGCTGACGGCGTTTTGATCTGCCGACCTTTCGTTACTGCTGTTTATGGCGGCGGTGCTGAAGGAGTTAAACTCTATGTTGAAAAATTAGGTGCTGAACTTAAGGACACAATGCAGATGTGCGGTGCTCACAGCCTTAAAGAAATCACAAGAGGCATGGTAAGAGTATAATTTTGTAGACATATTAAGATTATTTATAATCTAATTACTGAATCGCACAGAGCTTCAGCATCCCGAATGTCATGGGTTACGAAGATTACTGTGCGATTTTCTTTTTTAAAACGCTTTTTCAGATACTCAATGAGTTTTATTTTTAATTCATAATCAATTGAGCTGAAAGGTTCGTCCAAAAGCAGGATATTTTTTTGAAACAGCACCGCCCTTGCCAATGCTGTTCTTTGCCGCTGTCCACCACTGAGATTTTTAGAGAGCGAACCTGATTTTTCCTGCAATTCAAACACATCCAGAATTTCTCTGATTTGATTCAGAGCTTCTGACAGCGGCATTTGGTTCAGCAATGGTAAAAGTATGTTCTGCCTTACCGTAAGCTGCTCCAAAAGCCGTGGCTCCTGAAACATAAAGGAAACCTTGTACTGCTTTGAAATTTCATTCAGCAAGGTGGTTTTTCCAAAGCCGCTGGGAGCAATTATTCCAAGAATCTGTCCTGCCGCTGCTGAAAAATTAAAGTTGTGGAAGATTTGCTTCTCGCCAAAACGAATGTTGAGGTTTTTAATTGTAATTGGGGTTGGATTTCTCCATTCCGCTGCCGCTCCAGTCGAAATGACAGAATCCTTGTGTTCAGTTGGAATGGCAGAATCCTTGTGTTCATTCGAAATGACGAAATCCTTGTGTTCAGCTGGAATGACAGAATCCTTGTGTTCAGTTGGAGTGGCAGTATCTTTGTGCTCAGTCGAAATGACAAAATCCTTGTGCTCAGTTGAAATGACAAAATCCTTGTGCTCAGTTGGACTGGCAGAATCTTTGTGTTCAGTTGGAATGACGGAATCCTTGTGTTCAGTTGGAATGGCAGAATCATTGTGGCCAATGTTCGTCATCTTGATGGAAGAATCTGTCATCTCGACCGCAGTGGAGAGATCTTTTTTTACCTGTTTTAGTGCAAGTTTAAGTGCCTGTTCAAGTCCAAAGCTCAGCACAACAATCACCAGCGCAATGGCCATTACTTCCTGGCTTTCAAGATGGGCCTGAGCGTAAACCAGCCGTGTTCCAAGCGCATTTTTTGGAACTGCGAGAACTTCTCCTGCAACAATCACTTTCCAGGTCATGCCGAAGGTTGCGTTTATTCCTGCAGAAAAAAATGGGAACAAATGGGGAATCTGAATAAACCTAAGGCTTTGGCTTTTTGTGAATTCAAAAATTCGGGCCATCTGCAATAGTCTTTCCTGATTTTCATCCTTTTCAAAACCGCTGGAAACCGCTTCCACCATCACCGGCAAAGTCAGAAGAATTCCTACCAGAACAGGCACCAGATTTGACTTGAAAGCGAACATAAAAATCAGAATCAGTGCAACCACCGGGGTGGATTTTAGAATTGCCAGCGGAAATTCCAGAAAACCTTTGAGTTTAGAAGAAATTCCGCAGCAAAAGCCAAGAAAAGTCCCAAAAACAAGAGAAAGTCCAAAACAAACAAAAACCCTTGCCAGGGTTGAAAGAATATTTATATAGAAGAAAGTTGATTTCCCCTGCTGCAAAAGGCAAAAAACTGTCTGTTTTACGGAAGGAAATACAAGGGGTGAATTAACAAGAACCGCCCCGATTTGCCATAATGTGAGAAAAACAAGTATGGAAATTATTTTTGGCAGAAGTTTTTTCATTGCCAATAAAAATCAGTCCCAGGAAGCTTACCACCAATGGAATTTGGAGCAAAATCAAGGAAAATTTTGAGCAATTCTTCAATTTCAGAGCGACCATCCTTTGCATTCTTCCAAGTGTAGAAAGAATTTGGCACCGCCTTCTGAACCACCTGAGATGCAAGCCCAAGCTGATGCTTTTCTGAAAGTTGTCCGGCCTTATCTGGATTTTGAACAGTCCAATCCACAGCTTCTTTACAATTTTCAGCAAATTTTGCAACTGCTTCCCCGTTCTTCTTAGCCCAGGCAGAATTGCACACAACCAGAGTCATCGGATAGGACTGCATTCCTGTAGCTTCTGTAAAAATTTTCTGAATGCTGATTCGCCTTACATTTTTGCCTTTGATTTCTGAAACCGTGGCGAATGGCTCTGGAACTAGCGCATAGTCATATTTGCCTGCCACAAGAGATGCAGCAATGTCAGGATTAGGAATGGAAAAGTCCAAATTTACATTCTGAACTTTTTTCTGCTTTAAAAGATATCTGAACATATATTCAGGGGTGGCTCCCATTCCGGCACAAACAACAGTTTTACCGGCCAGCTCTGAAAAATCCTTGAACTTCTGATCTGTTGTCATCAGATAAAGATTTCCGTTGCCAGAAATTCCAATAGCGGTGAGAGCCTTGTTTCCAGAATTGAACACTTTTGCAGCTGCATTTGGAGGCAGAAAACCAATGTCGATTTCACCTTTCAGAAGCTTTGGAAGAAGCATCTGAGCACTGGCAAATTTTTCAAATTCATAAGAATTCTTTTTTTGAGAAGACTGTTCCATCAAATATCCGCAGGGAATTCCTGATGGTCCGTTGAGAACACCGATTTTCTGTGCAAAAACCGGCATTCCAAAGGCAAATAAACTCAAAGTAAGGCTGAGAAATGTTCTTTTCATAATCAATCTTTCGTGGTTTCTGGAACTATTTTTCACCTTCTACTACGGAATCCATGTCACATTTAAGCGGGAATCCGTCTTCGCCCGGCTTTGAGCCAGCATTTGCGTAGATTGTGAGCAAACCGTTTCCAAGCTTTGGATTTGTGATTACTGCTGGACCTGCAATACAGCCGCCTTCACAAGCCATTACCTCAATAAGATTTGGACAGTCTGGTGCCATTGGAATAACGCCGGCTTTCATCTGACCATAGCTTGAAAGAACCTTCATTCCAGCCTTGTCCAAACCGTTGATTACGAATGGACGCAAAATAGATTTGTCCTTAAGTCGAAGTCTTACGCTTTCTGCTACTCCGCCTGTCTTTGCAAAGTTGCGGCCAGAAACTGTAGGATTATAGTTTGCAGTTTTTGATTCAGCCTTTGCAACGTCGATTCCCTTTGCTTCAAAGAGCGCGTTTATTTCTTCTACAGAAAGAACGTAGTCGATTATGTCATTGTCAAAACCTTCACGGCGTTTTGCAAGACAAGGGCCAACAAATACTGTGATGCATTCAGGATCAGCTTTTCGTGCAAGTTCTGCTGTATAAATCATAGGAGACTTGGTCTCGCTGATACATGGAGAAAGTTCTGGAACATGAATATTTACAGCACGAACATAAGCAGGACAGCAGCTGGTTGTCATGATTTTGTCGCCTCGCTCCATTCTTTCTGCAAATTCAGCTGCTTCTTTGTCTGCAGTGATGTCTGCACCAATGGCAACTTCCCAAACCCGGTTGAATCCAGCTTCCATCAACGCGCCTTCCAGCTGACCAATCTTTGCACGGAACTGAGCGCCGATTGCAGGTGCATAAAGGGCAACTACTCTTTTTCCATCCATAATGTGCTTGATTACATCAAAAAGCTGAGCCTTATCCATCATTGCGCTGAAAGGACAGTTCGACATACATTTTCCACAGAAAATACATTTTTCGTAGTCGATTGATTCCCTTCCGTCTGCGCCTTTTGTAATTGCTCCAACTGGACAAACCTCTTCACAAGGAACAACAGTCTTTACGATTGCGTGATATGGACAGTTCTGAGCGCAGAGACCACAGTTGATACATTTTGAAGGATCAATTCTGGCACGGTCAGTAACTTCAATTGCCTGTTTTGGACAGTTCATCATACAAGGACGAGCCAGACAAGCCTGACAGGCATCTGTTGGGAAGAAATGCTGCTTTACACAACCGTTGCAGGCACTTTCCAGCATTGTAAGCATTGGCCAGGTTGGTTTTTCGCGGTTGTAGGCCTCTGTGACATATTCAGCCAGCGGCTTGTTAAGATCAAGTCCTTCAACAGAAATGCCAAGACGTGGAAGTATTCTTTCACGGATGATTTTTCTGTCTTCTTCTATAGTATTTCTGATCGGCTGACTTCCATCTGGAATTATCATCGCCGGAATTTTTTCAATTTCCTCTGGATGCTCCTTTAAAACACCGGAAAGCTGCATTCTGGCAATCTGAACCAAAATTTCCTTTTTGATTCTGGCAGCATTGTTATTTGTATTAAGCATAATTTATACCTCATTTTCCATTATACCACCAAAATTCAAAAATTGGTATTTTTCAGCCCCTGGTAATTCCAGAACCAATCAGTTCACTTACGCCTCCGGTTTTCTTTACAGCTTCTATTTTCTGATCAAATTCCTTAATTACAGTTTCAATGTGAGTGATGATTCCCAGCATTTTTCCTGTTTTCTGAAGCTGTTTTAAAGAAATGATTGCCTCAGACAAAGGATCTCCGCTCAAAGTACCAAAACCTTCGTCCATAAACAAAGAATCAACCCGGACATTCTGATTTTGTCCTGCAAGTTCAGCAATACCCAGCGCAAATGATAAGCTTATGATGAATTTTTCACCACCACTCATATTTGAAACAGGTCTGTCGTCCTTTGAATTTGGATAATTCTTGTCGTGAATAAGGAAATCAACTTTTCCAGGCACCTGAACCAGGCTGTATTTGCCAGAAATTGCCTCAACATAGCAGCTGGCGATTTTTATAAGACGATTGAAGGCCAATGCCTGAACATAAACTTCCATATCCGCACCGTTGCTGACACCGGTAATATTTTTCATTTCATCCCAGAGCAATTTTTCCTGCAGGCATTTTTCAAATTCATCCAGAATTTTCTGCCCGTTCTGTGAATTTTCCTCATTTTTGCTCAGCTGGTTCCTGATTGCCCCGACTCTTTCACTTGCAATCCGTTGGTTTTCAGAATTTTCTTCCTTTTCTTTCAGCAGTTCTTCCTTTGTTTTTTGGGTTTTGTTCTGGCTCCTGCAATTTTTAAGATCAGTTGCTGCATTTTCACTGGAAGTTTTTGTCTCGGTGAGTTTTTCCGCAAGCTGATTCTTTTCAGCTGAAAGCAAATCGATTTCTTCCTGCGAAAGAACGCATTTTTTGTACTCTTCCACGCCTTCAAAACCATTTTTGGAAAGAACGGCATTCAGATCCAGCAATGCCTGATCCAGTTTTGGAGAATTTTCTGAAATCTGTTTTTCAATTTCATCAATTTTACTTTGAGCCACCTGCTCTTCTGCCTCTGCATTTGTTTTTTCTGTCGAAGCTTCAGTTTTTGCATTTTCCAAATCTATCAGATTCTTTTTGAAATTATTTTCCTCAGATTCAACATCTTTTTCTCCAAAAAGTTCTCTTCGCTGTTCTGAAAGTTCTTGCAATTTCAGGACAATTTTTCCATGCTCAAATTCCTCTGTTTCATAGTTCTCTTTGAGCGAAACTAAGTCTATTCCCCGAAGCTCACCTTTCAAGGATTCAAGGCTTGTGGTTTTTTCTGTGAGTGAACGCTGATTTTTGGCAAAGACATCAGCTTTTTGTGAAAGAACGTTGTAAATCTGCCGAAATTTTGACTGATCTTCAGTGAATTCAATATTCCATTGGCGCAGAACTTCATTTACTTCACCAATTAAAGCTGATTTTTCTTGAGTTTCTGCTGAAATGGTTTCATCACAGTTTTTAATTTCGTTCTGAATTTTTGATATTTCTTCTTTAATTAAAGAAATTTTCTTTATGCTGTTTTCCCGCTGCTCAGCCAGTTTTGAAACATCTGCCGCCACTTTTGCTGATTTTGTATCGATTTCAGAATTTTCAGCAGTATTTTCGTTTGCTAAAGCTTCTCCACAAGACGGATGCTCCACTGATCCACATACCGGGCAAGGCTTTCCATTCTGCAGCTGATTCCGCAGTAAAAGTGAAACTGAAAGGAATTCTGAAGAAACCAAAGCCTTCAATTTTTCATCCAGATCATTGCAGACAGTTACTTCTTCATCGAGCTTTTTGTTTTCATTCTCCAGATTTTCCCCAAATTCAATTTTGTTTTTTTGAGCTTCTGAAATTTTGGCAATGTTGTCCTGAATCAGCTCCGCCTTTTGATTTAAAACCGGCAGCAAAGAAGGAAGTTCACCATCATTTTTATTTTCTGTCTGTGCCTGATTAAGCTGCTTAATTTCATCCTCAATTTTTTTTACGTCTTCCTGACCTTTTTCAAGTTTTTCTTTCGCTGAATCATAGGCTTTTTTAGCATCCTCGGCACGTTTTTTTGCAGAAGCCTCATTCTGTGCAACCGGTTCCAGTTGAGAATCCAATTTTCGAACCGATTTCCAAAGCTTTTCATTGTCCAAAAGCTGAGCCTGAATCTCAGAAAATTCCTTCTCCGCTGAAACATAAGATTCCTTCGCTGATTCTGCAGCAATTTTTTTCTTATTCAAATCCAGTCTGGCATTTTGAAGAGACTGTTCATCCTCCTGAGCATCTTCAAAGAGAAGCTGGAACCTGTCGTATTCACTTTTGCAGTTCTTAGCCTTTTCAGCCAGCGACAGAAGCGTTTCCTTTTCTGAAAAATCCTTTGATTTCTGTATCCACTCATTATATTCTTTTAAAGTTTCATCTGCCTTTTGCTGTTTTTTTTCAAGGTCTTCAAGCCAGTTCAAGCCTTCAGAAATTTCTTCTGCCTTTTTCTGAATCTGCTTTGAGTTTTTTTCAAGTTTCTGGGCTTCATCATTGAGCTGCTGAATTTCTTCCTGGCTCAGAAGCCTGATGCTCTCCTTCTGCACCCTTAAAAGGTCAAAATTTTTGGAAATTTCGCTGGATTTTCTTCCGACTGCCTCACCGATTTTTTTAAATTTTTCAGTTCCGCTGAGCTTTGCAAGAATGGCAGCACGATCCCGTTCATCGCTTTTGATAAAAGTGTCAAAATCTCCCTGTGCCAGCATAATTGAACGGTGAAACTGCTCATAATCAAGCTGAATGATTTCCGTGATTTTTTCTGCGAATGGTCCAATACGAAGATTTGGGAAAGTTTCACCAGTGATTTCGTTTTTAATCTGGCAGGAAGCCGGAGTTACAGTTCCGTCTGCCCTGCGCTTTTGAAAAAATTCTGAAGAAAACACCCCCTTCTTGCACTCAAAAGTTACTTTTGCAAAGCAGCTGTTAGTATGACGGGTCATCACTTCATTTGTACTGGTAAGCTTACCCTGCCTTGGAGTTTCTCCATAAAGAGCCAGTGTTATGGCATCAAGAATTGTGGTTTTTCCTGAACCGGTGTCGCCACAAATTACGAAAAGGTCGTGGTTCTTTTTGTAGTCCGGGTGAGTAAAATCTATGCACCAATGACCTTTAAGAGAGTTAATATTTTCAAATTCAACCTTTTTTATCTTCATTTTCCGCCCTCGCTGTCTACAATTTCAGACAACTTCATAAATAATGGAAGATATTTTGCAATTTTTTCTTCTTCTGCCTGTTTAATTTGATCTTCATCAAGTCCATCCCGATTTATTGGAGACTTTGCAAGAATCAGGCTTCTGAAGATTTCCTCTTCACTCAGATTTTTTATCTCATCCACCGAAATTGAATCGAAGCTGCTTTTGAAAATATTCGCCGTTTCCTGAGGTTTCCAGTTTGCAATTTCCACATTTTCTGGAAGATTTGCGGCTGTTTCGTCCAGTTCAAGATGAATATCAATTCCCTCTTCAACCAGATAATACAGCTCCAGTTTTGTCGGAAGCTCCGGCGGATTTTGAATCAGCTTGTCTAGCTCAGTTTTAATCGTCCTGAAATCTCCGGAAATTCTTCTGAAATCAAAGGCCTTAGGAATTTCAATTTTTTCCACTCTGGCATTCTTTTCTTCAAAATCAACAAAAAGCACATTTCTCTTATCATTCCATTCATCAAAGCCCATCACCACAGGAGAACCTGAGTACCGAACCTTTGGATTTTTTGCAACCATAGTGCTGTAATGAATATGCCCCAAAGCAACATAGTCAAACTCTTTTGGAAAAGCATTCACGCCAACTGAACCCAAATTTCCGATTATATCCAGCGGCTTAACACCGTCATCAATTGCAGCTGTTTCCTTGCAGGCTGATCTTTTTCCTTCCAAATCTGCCGCATACAGATGTCCCGTAGCAATTACAGGAATGTTTCTTCCATTTCTGAGTTTTTCTGCAGCATCCCGAACCTTGCCATAAAGTTCACCCCAGGCATCGTTGGAAAATTCACCATCCTGAGACTGTCCGTTAAAGTAATTTCTGAGTTCACCTTCGCTGGCAAATGGAACAGCACAACAGATTCCCACAACATTCTTCTTTTCATCAAAAATTTCAAATACCATCTGTTCCGGTGCAAGTCCGCTGATTTTTCCCACAACATGAATGTTCAGGCAGTCCAAAAGTTCCTTGTCCGAATCAATCAGTTCCGAAGAATCGTGATTTCCTGCAACAATAAACACATTCTTACAGCAAGTTCCGTATAAAGAAGCCAGAAAATCGTGATAAAGCTTCTTGGCCTCCGTTGATGGATTTACTTTGTCGTAAATGTCTCCGGCAATCACCAGAACTTCAGCCTGTTTTTTTTCAATTTCAGTTTTTAGCCAGCCAAGAAATGACTTGTATTCGGCGGTTCTGTCAATTTCATGCATTTTATTGCCAAGATGCCAGTCTGCGGTGTGAATC